>JAGGUZ010000015.1 GCA_021158225.1 bacterium
AATTAGAACCGAAATTAACGGTAGTAAGGAAATGAAAACTATTAGGAAGGCTCTTAAAGCCAAAAAAGAAGTTAGTGCTGTTGGTAGTTCAGTTAATAATGTTAGTGTAGATAATCCAACCGATAATTCGGTTAAGGAACTTAAGAAAAGTCTTGATGTTGCGGATAAAGCTTTAAAGCGTCAAGACGTTGATCCTGACTCGCGAAAAAAACTACTTGGCGGAATTCTTAAAAAGAAATTTGGGGATAAAAGTCAAAAATTTCTTGGTGATCATAAAGAAATAGCAGATTTGGTTACCATCTAACCTTGACAAAAAATAAGAAAATAATATAATTATAAAAATGTTTAAATTTTTATATTTAAAACCCGGACTAAATAAATCTTCTTATCCTCATGCGTGTGTGGACGATATTTTGTGGACAGAAAGAAGAATAGTGTTTTTTGCAAATGGAAATGAGATTAATAATACCGAAGAATCGAATATAGAGTCTAAAGAAGTTGAAGGGCAAACTTTTGATGATGAGCCAACTGACATTGAAAAAATAGCGATGCGTACATCAGAGAAAGCAAATAGTGTGCTTGATGTTTGGGAATATGAGTTTCCTGCTGATATTGATCCTGAGAAAATAAAGGAAGCCAGAAATGTTGTTAATGAATATTATCCTGTACTTCAAAAACTTGAACAAAATGTAGACGGAATTGTTGGAGAATTGCTTGGAGAAATGGATAGTGTAGGTAATGTTGAAGCTCAAAATGTTTTATGGAAGGGTATTTACGAGGTTATTCCGGAATATACGCAAAGTCAACTGCGTGGAAGTGAGTCTTTTGATTCTTCGATGGGTCCGTCTGATGCTGATAAAATTATTAAACGAAATATAATTGCAATTTGGAAAAAATACAGTGATAAACCACCTTCTGTAAGCATTGTAAATGCTCAGACTGAGAAACTAACGCAAATTGTGGCAGATATTGCAAAGAATGAATTTAAGATGTTAAAAACAATTGATAAAGTTAGAGAAGTCCTTTGGGATGTGCATGAAAAATTACAGAAACAATCGATTGAGGAAAGGCTTGTTAAAAGTGCTTCTCGTCAAGTGGGGATCCCTTTGCGAGAAGGTCAGGAATTAGAGGGGGTTGGGATAAGATTGAAAAAAGGTTTTGAGGAAGAAAAGCCTTTTATTGATAAATTTACAAAACGTTGGAGAATTAAAGAGGTCTATGTGGATAAAATGAAACCGCCTGATCTTTCAAAAGAAGATATAAAAAAATACGGTAAAGATGAAATTCTTATGAGAGGTGTTTGGGTTGCTTTGGAAGAAAGAGGAAGTGGACGAGTTCATAGAATGTCTACTAATCGTCTGCGCGATTATATTAATATTCATGATATAAAGCCTGTAGTTCACAAGAAGAAGGAAGTCTCGAAAAATGTTCTTCATCTTAGCGAAATGGGGCTGGATGTTAAAGCGGGAGATACTTTGGAATGGGATGAAATGAAAATCAATTCAAAAACCAATAAGCCTATTGCTGATACGCAAAAGGTTACTGTCTTATCTATTGATGACAATGGTGTTAAGTTGGATAAAAAAGTCTTGTATAGAGCTTTTTACGATAGTCCGGATCTTGCGGATCATGAATATAAAGATGATATGACTCTTGGTGAGTTTGTAAAATGGATGAATAAATACAGACCTTTGCCTTTAATGAGACTTGAGCCTCTTCTTGAGAGATTAAATGATCATTACGAGTATATGAATAAAAAATATAAGCGTTCAAAGAATTGTCATGTTCCAATAAGTTTGGAAGTTGGAGAGATATTACATGCTGATGCTCCCGGAAATCCGTTGTTCGAGGTTGAGGAAGTTGATGAATTAAAAGGAGAGATAAAACTTAAGAAAAATAGAACTTTCACTTTTCCGCAATTTCTAAGATGGGTTTATGAAAATGATATAGAACCGTACGATCCTGAACTTGAAGCGGAAAAAATGAAAACTTACTTTAAAGCAGGTAAAAAATCTGTTAATCGTGCCAGGGAAGATGCAAAGGAAACGATAGATGGTTTCCAAAAAACCGGAATTTGGCGAGATACGCTTAAAAAACTTAGAGAAAAAGGAGTTAAAGGTATAGTTGAACCGGATGTCCCTCTTCGTGGAGATGAATCTGTTGGTGCAGAAAAACAAAGTTACAGCAGGATTGCTCAATGGCTTAGAGAGACTCAGTGGCTTAGATTGGACGATATATTTAAAATGTTTACAAGCGGATGGGAATATTTTGTTCGTAATTGGGAGAGAAGACAAAAATCAAGATATTCTTCGGTTGGTAAAAATGTTCCGTGGTTTGGAACGGAATTTGAACGTATTAATCAACAAGCGGAAACGGAGGAAGTAAGCCAGTTTAAAGAGGCAATGGACCAATGGGGTGTGCCTCAAATTGAAGAGACTCTTTATGAAACAGACAATCAAGATCAAGCAAAAGCATGTTTCAATGTGCTTGCGGAAAAAGGTATGCTTAGATGGGATGATAAACGATTATACAATGCTCTTAACAAGTTCACGGATATTAATCATAAGCTTCCTATTCCAACAGGTGATCCGTATGAAAAGTTCGGTCCCGGATCAGGTAAGTTTAATGGACAACCGATTGAAGGAAAAAATGTGATTGATTTTCTTCAAGATACTATTGATTCAATATGGGGGGAAGGGTCTTATATTGGATGGAAACGTCAGAATGACGGTTCCATAGAAAGTGCTATTCAGCAATCGTATAATAAAGCTGAAGAACTTGAAAATGATCCGAAAAATGTTGGAGGTATTGCGAAAGAACTTTCCAATCTACTTACAAGGCATATGAATGGTGAGTGGATAGATCCTACTGAATACGAAGGACTTTTAAGGTTTATTATTGAGTCCGGAAAAGCTGGAGGAGGGGATAAGATATATTATCTTCTTATGGGAGTAAATGCTCGAAATGATGATGGAAGAACAATTCTTGGATGGGAACGTGTTGGACGTTTTGTAAGTAAATATTCAAATCAATTTCCGGCACTTGATTATTTTAGTTCGTCAAATCATGACCCCAAAAGAGACTTTACTACCGGAGAAATGTTTGATTCTTCCTTTGTAAGATCAGATTTTGATAGCCTTACTGATAGATGGAAGGCTAACGGAAAAGAAAAAGGGTTTTTTTCTTCGGAGTATACAGATGCGACAGCCTTTTTAAAAAATAACATATTAACATCTGATACGGTGCAGCTTCGTCTTGAGAAAGCTATAAGAAATGCTCAGAATATGGATCATGATGATACGCCATTTTATATTCCGGCTCTTAATGATTCCGAAATGGAATCCATATGTGATTCAACCGGTGGAGCTACAAAAAAGTTTACAATTCAGGGTTACAAAAATGCATATGTCGGTTTTGGAATGAGAATGGATGCATTGGTTGATAGATATGATGAGGAAAAGCAATTTGAGGATAACGGTAAGGTTGGATATTCCGCATCTTATACCAGAAAATTAATAACATCATTTAAGTCGTATATGAATTATGATGGGATCTTAGATGGTCGTTTTAAAAAGAAAAGAGGAGCAAGTTTACAGAGGTTGGGGGCTAGTGATTATCAAACGGGATGTGTTTGGGATGGCAATAGACCTCTTAAAAGATATCAAGATGAGATGAAAGGACTTATTATTGAAATTGCTAATGCATATGGGCGTGGGGATGACGCCAATTTGGTTGAATTACCGTTTAAAAAAGGTGCTCCGGAAACTGCGATTCAGTATTTCGGACCAAGATTTGAAAAAATGATTATGGATGATGATCAAGGAGCAAAACTTATTGAAATTGTTAGAAAACATAAATTTCTTTCCGATGACTTGACCATTGAAGATGCCACTACGAGATTTAGGAATAAGGCTAAAATGTATGAATATGATTCGAGTAGTCTTAACGAATGGTTGCCGGAAGGAGAAGGGCAAAGAGGAGATAATGAATAAAGGATTACTGCATAGCATAACAGGGGGCTTGACAAAAGCAATAAAGATGTTACAATGGGAGCCTTTAATTCATTGTAGTATTTATGAGTGACAAAAAAAATGAATCTGATATAATCGGCCAGGCTCAAGTTTCAGTAATATGTGATTCTGATGATATGTCTAGGGATTTGCCAATGCAAAGTGCTATAGATGTTGTTGCAAGGTCAATGAGAAATGCCGAGAAAAAGCGTCAAGAAACTGCTGTAAATGCAGATATTTTTGCTAAATCATTAAGACGATTTCTTTTGAATCATGATTTGTTGAGCGATGATGATGATCGTAAAGTATCTCGATCTTTCTTTAATGTTGTTCCTAGATTAGCGAAAGAAGCTTTTGTTAGATTAAGAGAGCAATCTCCGTCATATAAAGATCTTTATGATGAATTGGATAAACTGATCTCTAATGTTTCCGTCACAATGAATAGAAATTGTCTTTATTCGGAAAACGAACTTAGTGATCTTACAGATGCATTAATGGGTTATGTTTGGAAAACTCCGATTCGTCCATATATTAGAAATATGTTATTGAGAGAAACAGCTATAAAATCTATTGATTTGCTTGCTTTATGGCATAGCGCTGTTGATACGGAAGGTTTAACGCGGGAAGAGGCTATAAAACAGCTTGAGTATTGCGGTGAGAGGGCTAACGATGTCTCTAAAATATTTACAAGCAATAATACAACTTATTTTTGTGAAGAAGTTGAAGATATAAACGATATACAGCAATTACAAGAGATATGGAATAATGAAGATGGTTATAGTTCTGTAAGTTGGGAGAAAAAACATGGATCTTTTGTGAAATCCAGTTTGATGTATGCAATTCACATGATTGATGGGACTATAGATCGGAAGGAAACTAAAATGGTTATGCAGGAGATAAAGAGAAGGGTTAATGCAGTTTGTACCGACATAGATAGTGGCAGAATATTGATAAATCCTACAAATGAAGGGAAAATAGGTCCAAATAGCCTAGTTGTTGATAATATTGATTTTAATTCAAAAGACACTGTAAGTGAATATTTGAAATTTTTAACTAAATTATTAAGTGATAATATCCCGCCTGACGTTCATACAACTTCCGATAGACACAGGTTTAGGGCTTACTTGCCTGAAGATCCAAGAGAATCTCATCCTTCATTTAAAAATCTTCCAAAAGAAGTTGCGGAAATTACATCTGCAACAAAATGGATGGCTATTATAATGATGCTTTTTGGAACAACTGTTGATAAAAGAAATATAAGAAATTCAATTAATACGGGACATGGAATTAATGGAAACAGTGGGAGAGTTCATAGAGCTCTTCAATGGAAGGGAGCTGTTTTTATTGATAAATATCCCGATGGAAGACTAAGAGAGAAAGCAAAAGCGTATATGTATGAAGCTCAAGGGCTTTGTTTTGTACCTGAGGGAAGCTATGAAGCTGATATTGCTGAATATACGGAGAAAAAAAGGTTTAAAGTACGGGAGGTTCTTGGTGTTGGAGTAAGTTTTGCGGAAGATACATTAAATCTTTGTGATGTGTTTGCTAATCGATATAGATTTTTAAACGATAGTCCCGAGGCGAGAGAGCTTGCGGAAGCAACTTTTGGTTATAAGATGATAGGGGTTCCGTTTATGAAGGAGACTGTAGCAAATAAAATACTTGGTAGACTTACAAGTGATGATTCTACTACTAAAGAGATCTTTAAAAATTTGTTTCAGGAACAATCTAATAGAAGAAAACTTATGCAAACTCTTTTGGAAATGGAATCTTATCTTTCTGGTCTAAAGAGACATTATTTGCTTATGAGGAGTCAACAATTGCTTCAGATAGCAAGTCGAATTATTGAGGATCAAAGTCTTGTATCAAAAATCGCCGAATTTAACAGGCGTTTAATAAGCGGACAGTTTGTTGAAAGGCTTGATGTAGATAATCGAATTCGAGCTTTACGAGAGGCATTTAGAGAATATTATATTCTTCGCGAATTTGATGAACATGACAACGAGAATCGTGCTCACATGGAAAATCTTCTAAATGAACTTAGTCAAATTGCAAAAAATGGACCTTCTGGGCTAGATTTCAAATTAAGACAAGTTAAACAGCTTTATTTAACGGAGAATACTGATAAGAATCAGGACTTAGCTAATCCCGATCAATTATCTCTTTTTGAAGATTAGTTAGGAATTTCTCCGCTTTTACAGTCTCTTGTTTTTTGGTCTTATAGTTGCGAATAGCCAAACTTTTTGCCTTAACCTCCTTGTCTCCGACAACAGCCATATATGGGATTTTTTTCATTTCTGCGAGCCTGATTCTTTTCCCGAGAGTATCGGTTGAATTATAAAGTTTGGCTCGTATCCCTTTTTCTTTCAGTTTTTTCAAGATTTCTTCCGCATATTTCTCGTGTGCTTGTGCAACCGGAATTATTACAACAGGTATTGGAGCCAGCCAAGCCGGGAACGCTCCTCCGTAATGTTCTATTAAAACGCCTATAAATCGTTCTAAAGAACCAAGTAGAGCCCTGTGAATCATAAACGGTGTATGATTTTTTCCATCTTCGCCAACATAAGCCATACCGAATCTGGTTGGTAAATTAAAATCAAACTGAATTGTTGATAATTGCCATTTTCGTCCTATTGAATCAGCTACTTTTACATCAATTTTAGGCCCGTAAAATACAGCTCCTCCTATGTCATATATATAATCTTTAAATCCGGATGCCTCTAAGACTTCTTTTAAAGTATTTTCGGCTTGTTTCCATAATTTGTCTTCACCAATAAACTTGCTTTTGTTCTCCGGATCTCGCACGCTTACATTCATTTCAATATCTTTAAATCCAAATGTATTTAAGATGTAAAGCGTTAGTTTAAGAGCTTTTTCAAGTTCTTCTTTAAGCTGATCCGGTCTGCATATAATATGGGCATCATCTTGCGTGAATCCTCTAACTCTTGTTAGTCCATGTAAAGTCCCACTTCTTTCATATCTGTAAACTGTTCCCATTTCTGTCCATCTAAAAGGTAATTCTCGGTAACTTCTTGTTGATGAATTGTACATTTTCACATGCAATGGACAGTTCATCGGTTTAAGCTTGTATTCTTCTTCGTCGATAGTTAACGATCCGTACATACTGTCACTATAGAAGTCCAAATGGCCTGAATGACTCCAAAGCGCGACATTTGCTATATGTGGAGTACTTACAGGGTCATATCCATTTTCCAAGTATGTATTAAAAGCGAATTCCATTACTTTATGTCTTATATAGGCTCCATTTGGTAACCAAAGTGGCAAACCGGCTCCTACTTCTTCGTCGAACATAAATAAATCAAGATCTGTTCCAAGCCGTCTGTGGTCTCTCTTTTTTGCTTCCTCCATTTGTTTTAAGTAGTCGTCCAATTCTTTTTGCGTTGTGAAACAAACAGCGTAAATTCTTTGTAACATAGGTCTTTTTTCATCTCCGCGCCAATATGCACCTGCCGTATGAGTAAGTTTAAAAGGTCCTATTTTAGAGGTTCCTTCCAAATGTGGACCTTCACACATGTCAACAAAAGTCATTTCACCTTTCTGGTTTATATTCTCGTAAAAAGTAATTTTATCGAAACCCTCTTTTTTAAGATCATTTGAGGCTTCAACTTTGTAATCTTGATTTATTTTCTCCAAATAACTTATTGATTCATCAACATTTTTTTCCACCAATTTAAATTTTTGATTTTGCTTTACGATATGTTTCATTTTCTTTTCCAAAATTGGTAAATCTTCCGGAATTAAGGTTCTTGGAAGATCAAAATCGTAATAAAATCCGTTCTCAATAGCAGGTCCGAACCCAAGTTTTGCTTCCGGAAACATCTCAAGAACGGCTTGTGCAAGTACATGAGCGCAAGAATGTCTCATTTTTTCCACATCCGGTGTTGCTGAAGTCTTTTTAGCCATTTATATAAAGGTCAATAATATTATGTCATTATTGATAGTAGACAAATAGCCCTATTGAGTCAACACGCTCCGTTTGTTATTATGCAGAAGATTAAAAGCGAAAATATGTGGCTTAAGACAATATCTCTGGAACACTTTCGTAATTACGAGAAATTAAAAATAGATTTTAATAAGGATGACAAAGTTCATCTTATTATTGGGGAAAATGCCCAAGGTAAGACGAATTTCCTTGAAGCTATTTTGCTTTTATCGATGGCAAAATCTTTTAGATCTATTCATTATAACGATCTTATTAAGTGGGATAGCGATTATATGAGAATTACCGGTAAAACAAAAATTGTAGATGAAGACTTATCACTCGAATTTTTTGTTAGCAAAAAACCCGTGGAAAAAAAGAATTTCAGAAAAAATGGTGTAGATATAAAAGTAAGAGAATTTATAGGACATCTGAATACTGTACTTTTTCATCCGGAAGATTTAAATATGCTTTATTTAACACCGGCTCTTAGAAGAAAATATATAAATACCGTTTTGTCGCAGATAGATCCCCTTTATTTTGATGCAATAATTAATTATAACAAGATTTTAAAACAAAGAAACAAGATATTAATGTTTATTTCAGAAGGACATACTAAAAATGATGAACTTTTTGTTTGGGATGAGAAAATGGCTGAATATGGATCATATATTTACAAAAAACGGCAAGAATTTATAAATTATTACAATAATATGATTTCCGAACAATATGAGAATATTGCCGGAGAAGATGAAAAAATTGAAATTAGAAATATTTGTAGTTTTGGTGATGTGCCTTTTTCCAAGGAAGATTATTTAAATGTCTTGGGGACTTGTCAGTCAAAGGATTTACGTTATCAACAAACACAAAGTGGACCCCATAGAGATGATTTACGATTCTTTTTTAATGGAAAAAATGTTGATACTTTTGCTTCTAGAGGGGAAATGAGAACACTTTTAATAGCAATAAAACTTGCGGAAATACAGTTCTTACAGGCGCAAACAGGTCATAGGCCTATTTTGTTGCTAGACGATGTTTTTTCCGAATTGGATAAAAATAGGCAACAGTTGTTATTAAAGGCAATAAAAGGGTATCAATCTTTTGTTACAACAACTCATCATGATTTTTCAATTGATGAAGCGCGTATAATGGAAATTAAATCTGGGGCATTATTAGATTAATTGTATTTTAAAGATTACGCTTAATTCTAGCTGAAAAGTCAAGAATATGTTATAATACAGTTGTATATAGCATGTTTTTTTATGGAAGATCTTATTGTAATAACAAAAATAGCAATAATTACTGTGGCTTCAATGCTTGCATTTGTGCCTATATTATTATGGGGGTATCACTTTTATAAAAAGCACGCCGAAAAACAAAAGTATGTGGTTTTAACATTTGTTGCAGGGGCTTTATCGGTTATCCCGTTGCTTTCATATAGGCTTTTATGGAATTATTTTCCTTGGATAAATGCGTTTCTATGGACAAGAAATTTGAAGGCTGATTTAGTTGGTTTTTCAACTTTTGCATTGGTTCCCATATCGGTTATTGCAACTTTTATGCTTGTTGGAATTATAGAGGAAACATCAAAAATGCTTGCTGTACGGACTATAGATGTGAAGGTGTTTAAAAGTATCGATGATGTAATAGAGTTTGCAATAATAGCGGCTCTTGGGTTTTCGTTTATAGAAAATATTATTTATTTTTATAATATTATTAGTGTTCGTGGGTTTGAACAACTCTTATTTCCATTTATTTTCAGATCACTCTTTTCTACTTTCGCACATATCATGTTTTCCGGTATTTTTGGCTATTATTACGGCATAGGCTATTTTGCGAATAAAGAACTTAAAAGTGAGATACGTAAAAACAGACATCCGTTTCTTAAATTTTTTCATAAATATTTCCATTTTAAAGAAAATATATTATTTAAAGATGAAAAAGTTCTTGAAGGGCTTTTTGTAGCTACAACATTACATGCCGTTTTTAATATTTTTCTTGAGATGGAATGGACGTTTCTTATAGTCCCATTCTTGTTTAGTGGGTATTTAATGCTTAATTATCTACTTAATCGAAAAGAATCTCTTAAAGAATACGGAAGAGTTTACTAAAAACTTGATTTACTTGCGTCAATATGTTATTTTGACTGCTGCGCTTTTTTCTGTGTAAAATAAAATTTTATTAATGATGGGAATAGACAAAATTGTTATTAAAGGTGCTAAAATTCACAATTTAAAGAATTTAAGTGTTGATGTGCCTAAAAATAAACTGGTTGTAATTACGGGACTTAGCGGATCCGGTAAATCTTCACTCGCCTTTGATACTATATATGCGGAAGGACAAAGACGTTATGTGGAAAGTTTATCTACATACGCGCGTCAGTTTTTGCAGTTAATGGAAAAGCCCGATGTTGATTCTATCGATGGTCTTTCTCCGGCGATTTCAATAGATCAAAAAACAGCGTCGAGAAATCCGCGTTCGACTGTTGGAACCGTTACGGAACTCTATGATTTTTTAAGACTTTTGTTTGCTAAAGTTGGGGAACCGCACTGTCCAAATTGCGGGGCTCCGATTAGTAGACAAAGTGTGTCTCAAATTGTCGACATAATAGCCGAGATGCCCAAAGGGAAGAAGATACTGCTTCTTGCTCCTATCGTGCGTGACAAGAAAGGTATGCATCAAAAAGTATTTGAAAAAATCAAAAAAGACGGTTTTGTAAGAGTAAGAGTGGATGGTGAAGTTGTAAATGTCCTTCATATCCCGGATTTAGATGAAAACAAAAAACATTCGATTGAAATTGTTGTTGATCGTCTTGTTGTAAAGAATTTTAAAGAATTAAGCAGAGAACTTTCATCCGGAGAAAAAATAAAAATGCCAAATCCGGATAGGACTCGATTGGCAGATTCTGTAGAGATTGCGTTAAAGTACGGAGAGGGGCTTATGAAAGTTGTAGATAATGACACAGGGAAAGTGTCTATATACTCTGAACTTTTTGCTTGTACTAAATGTAATATCAGTATTCCGGAGATTTCTCCAAGGACTTTTTCGTTTAATAGTCCGCATGGGGCGTGTCCTGTTTGTCATGGTCTTGGGACTAAGCTTGAGATTGACCCGGATCTTGTTATGCCAAATAAAAAATTAACTCTTGCGGAGGGAGCTATAATTCCATGGTCGGCTACTACATCACATTTGTCGTGGTATAATCGTATTTTGGAAGCTGTAGCAAAGGCAAATAAATTTTCCATGAATGTTCCAATAGGCAAACTTGATGAAGAAACGATTGAAACTATTTTATACGGAACGGGTGATAGAAGATATAAAGTATCGATAAATAGACATGAAGATGGATCGGCTTTTCCCGGTGAATATAAAACGGTTTTTGAAGGGGTAATCCCTAACTTGGAGAGAAGATATAGAGAAACTGATTCGGATTACATAAGACGCAAAATAGAGCAATTTATGAGGATTTTAGAGTGTCCGTTGTGTCACGGGAATCGTCTGCGTCCGGAGGCTTTGTCTGTATTAATAGATAATAAGTCTATTATCGATATAACGAAAATGTCTATTAAGGAAGCTATTAATTTCTTTCAAAATCTTACTTTCAGTAAGATGAAGGAGCAAATTGCCAAACAAATCTTGAAAGAGATTGAAAATAGATTGTCTTTTCTTGATAATGTTGGTTTGAATTATTTAACGCTTGATAGAACCGCAAACACTCTTTCCGGAGGGGAAGCCCAGCGTATTAGACTGGCAACACAAATAGGATCGCGTCTTTCAGGGGTTTTATATGTCCTTGACGAGCCATCTATCGGTTTGCATCAAAATGATAACAAAAAACTTATTAAAACGCTTGTTTCGTTAAGAGACTTGGGTAATACGGTAATTGTGGTTGAACATGATATAGATACTATGCTTGCAGCAGATTATATTCTGGATATTGGTCCGGGAGCTGGTAAGCAGGGAGGAGAAGTGATATCAAAAGGTACACCAACCGAGGTGATGAACGATCCGAATTCAATAACAGGACAATATTTAATTGGTAAAAAGGTGATTCCTGTCCCAAAAGAAAGGAGAAAAGGGAATGGGAAGAAAATTTTTATAAAAAATGCACGAGAGCACAATTTGAAAAATTTAGATATTGAGATACCGCTTGGACTCTTTATTGGTGTTACTGGCGTATCGGGTTCCGGTAAATCAACTTTAATAAATGAAATTCTTGTAAAAGAAATATCCAGAGTTATAAATAGATCTAAGGCGCGTCCCGGACTACATGATTCAATAGAAAATATTAAGCATATTGATAAAATTATTAATATCGATCAATCTCCGATTGGAAGGACACCAAGATCGAATCCTGCGACTTATACGGGGGTATTTGTTGACATTAGAGATCTTTTTGCCAATACATCTGAAGCACGTATGCGAGGATATAAGGCCGGACGTTTTAGTTTCAATGTAAAGGGTGGAAGATGTGAAGCTTGTAACGGTGACGGTATGAAAAAGATCGAAATGCATTTTTTGCCTGATGTTTATGTTACATGTGATGTATGTAAAGGAAAAAGATATAACAAGGAAGTTCTTGAAGTAAAATATAGAGGAAAAAATATTGCTGAGGTTCTTGAGATGACGGTTGATGAAGCTCTTGAATTTTTCCAGGCGATCCCTTCTATTAAAATAAAGCTTAAAACGTTAAGTGAGGTTGGGCTTGGATATATTCATCTTGGACAACCGGCAACCACTCTTTCCGGTGGTGAGGCTCAACGTATAAAATTGGCTTCGGAGCTTTGTAAGCGTTCAACCGGAAAAACTTTCTATGTTTTGGATGAACCAACAACAGGTTTGCATTTTGAGGATATAAAAAGGTTGCTTGAAGTCCTAAAACGGCTTGTGGATAAAGGAAATACGGTTTTAACAATTGAACACAACTTAGATGTGATTAAGTCTGTGGATTATGTTATAGACCTTGGTCCGCATGGTGGGGATGAAGGTGGAAAAATTATAGCCAAAGGGACTCCGGAAGAAGTTGCCAAAGTAAAAAATTCTTATACCGGAAAGTGGCTTAAAAAATATTTGTAGGTAAAATTTTCATGTAATTTATTTTAGTGATTATATTTTTTTGCAAATTTATATTTTTCCTATACAAATATTGATTAAGACAAAAAGCTAGACACGGACTTGGTGTTATAATTGGCTGTAAGCTTAATACTGGCTGTAAGACGACAAAATAATGCGTATATGTCCATATCTGTTCATTTGGCTTACAAATGCATGTGAATCGGTAAAGTTTAATCAAATTTAATAAAATTTAAATAAATTAAAATAAACTTGCCAAAACTATTGAAAAATTATTTAAGTTGTGATATATATAATAACGCTTCTTGAAATATAGGCATATTGTATAGAACTTGAAGAAACTTGCTAAAAGTGGTAAGATTTAGATAGAATTTGTTTATTTTGTCCAGAATTAAATCTTATTAAATTGATCCCCGATAAATTACTTACCTCCGAGCAGGTTTCTAAAATACTCCAAGTACATCCATTCACCGTTTTAAAGTACATAAAAGCGGGAAAGCTTAAAGGAATCAAGCTGGGAAGGGTGTGGAGAATTCGTGAAAGTGATGTTGAAAGGTTCCTCGAAGAAAGATCCATGGCTTCTGCTGAACCAAACCAGACATTCAATCAAGAAAAGATCAAAGAGAAAGAAGAAAAAAATGAGGTTGAAAAACATATTATGCCGGATAATCAGAGCGACCATTATATATTAGAGTGATTATTAGTTACTATGATCTTTAACTGCATCAGTTGCGGGAAGGCTGTGTCAAGCCATCGAGATATTTGCCCATACTGCAAAACAGATATTACCGAAATCAACGAGAAACTCAATAGACAACCGAGTAACCATATGATTAAGGGTAAATTAAAAGGAACAATACTTGCATTTGTGCATCGTTAAATTAAAAAATGACTTCTTAAAAACAAACACAAGCCCTAGAAAGCCCTAGAAAAGCCTTAGCAAAGAACTCCCCAAAACATTCCCTCGGGGGTTTTTTGTATTATTTGCATTGTTTGTCGGCCGATTGCTTAGAGCATTGCTTAAGGCTATCAAGTGGTTTGTAGGAGTCCTCGATTGTTTTATTTAAATCAGATAAAAGCTTTTCGTATGTGTTTGCAAGGGAGTCTCCCCCATATTTGTAAAGAGCCTTGTATTTTGCCGTTAGAGTTGCTTTTTCAAGAGCAGCTTTATGTTCTTGGTCAGCTTTGCTACTTGCAAGTTGCAATGTATCCAAACTTGGACTATCTCCTGTTTTTTTTGCGAGATCGTTGAACAGTTCTTGAGTGTTTTTAATTCGACTTACAAATTCTATTCCACTCTCTTTTAAATTGTTTATAAAATTTTTCATTCCGGTTGCCGGAAGGTTTATTGCATTATCAAAGTCTTCTTTAAGGCTTTTTGCGTCGGCTCCCATGCCTTTTATTGTATTAACAAGATGATCCCATTTTTTAATCAACATTTGTATGCTTGCATCTTGGCATTTTGAATAGCTGGAAGCTAATCTGCTTTTATATTTGGATTTATATTTATCGAATATTTTTTTAAATTCTTCTTCCGTAAATAATAATTTTTTATCAACATATTTTTCTTTTAATTGGCTATATACTTTTTCCTCCGGGATTAATCTACCGTTTTTATCTGCGAATGAAACAAAGTTTCTTAAATAATCCAGTTCTATTTCAAGTTTGTAATATTCTATTTTCAAAAGGTTAACTTGATCGTCTTTACATCCGAGAATCGCCACTCTAAGCTGAGAACGAGTTGTATCAATTCGTCTAAGTATTGAATCTATATCCATGTAATAACATGTATTTCGATTATATCTTATAAAAATATCTTTCCAATATTCATTAAAGTCGCTAATTGATATTGTTGAAGAAATAAAGGTATCCCATTCCGTAATACATGATGTGTTAATGCTCAAATCTGAGCCCGTTTGAGCTTTCGTCGAAAGTGGGGTTGCCATGAGTTGTAATATCAAAACAGCTACTAATAAGCTTATTCTCCCTCTTTGTATCGGTTTATTTTTCATGATTTTAAGAACAGTATGGTTTAGTTGACAAATCCGTACATGGTATTTTCATTTTGTTTAGTTGTTTTAGTATTGTGTTAAAAGCTTGATTCATAGCTTCAAGCTCTCCTGATGTCATTTGATATTGAGTATTGTTAAGCTCTGTTGTTGTTTCTTCTTTTGATTCAGTTACATTTTTTTCTACTTTCTTTCGAATGATTTGGGTTCTGTCTTGCGCTTTAACCGTTATCTCATCGATAGTTGCATTATTGGATGCACCTTGTAGAGTTTCTTTTATGCTTCTGTTTTCTACGGTTGCTTGTGGTGGTGGATTTTTTGTTTTATAAAAATATGCATTAAATGCTTCTTTTAATTTGTTCCAATCTTTTTCTATATTAAGTTTTATATATTTATCTTGATTCGATTGTCTTGGCGGAGCAACTGCGACTGTTATTATATTCATGTTCACAGGTAAATTTGTGAATGACGATTTGCATTTTGGAACTTCAAACAGATTTCCTGACAATTTATTAGCCGATAAAGGCTTGCTTAGAAGCTTATCGAGGGCCTTATTTATATTTTGCACATGACATGCTATACAGTTGTCGGATTTTCCATATGCCTTAGCGCTTTTTATATCGAAGGAGATGTCTATGCAGTAAAAAGCTCCATCCGGACATAAATATTTACTTGGCCATTCATCACTTTCGGCTTTTGGAAACTCAGGTTCATCCTTATTTCCATCCTCATTATTGTTATTGCCAGATTTATCATCTCCGTTTTGATTCCGCTGTTGACTTTCATCAAAATCGGATATGGCATTATCAAGCACTGACTGCTTTGAAAAACAGTATAATGGTGAAAATTCAACACTGCTTGTTTGATTATTCGTTTGAGATCCGGGGGTTTCATTTGTATTGTTGTTTTTGTCAAACAGGTCGTCTGTAAAGGCTTCATCTTCTTTATCGGAAAAATCAAAATCCGGTGTAGTAAATTTTCCACCAAACTCGCTTGTGGAAGACTCATTGAATAGAATTACTTCTATAACGGTAAGATCGCGCAGAATATCGAACTCTGAATTTGATGTATCTCCGTCCATGAATATTTCACTTGGTTTTGTTTGAAGTTCAAGTTCGCTACGTAGATTTTCCGTTTCCAATTCATTATTGTAATCGTTTAGGATCTTTGTATATTGAAACAGGATCTTACTAATATCAGCGTTTTCCTGTTTTTTTATCAATTGGCTCAGATCTCCGTTTACAACTATTGATCTTATTTGATCTTCAGTCATTGAATATTTCTTTGATATTGTTTTTGTAGCTCTATCTTTTGGGTCATTATTTATTTCTTTATATAATTTTAAATACATATCTTGATTTATGGCTGTTTTTGGCTTGTTTTTAACTTCATCCAATAATTCTTCCACAACAGTTTTATCTGTTGTTTCAGAAGGCTTTGTTTTCGCTTTATTTGTTTTAGCGCTTGCGATTTGCATGCTCGCAAGTATTAACAATGTTATGGCCGATATGTAAACAAGTTGTTTTCTCATGGTGTTTAGGTGCATGCGGTTGTAGTTGCGTCAATGAATTTCCCGGGTAATTTTTCCACTTCCTTTCTAAATTCACTGAATTTTTTGTTGTATTTTGTTAGGCTTTTTATAATTTTTTCGTATTGAAGATGCATTTTGTATTTAATAAGAAGCTCGTTATATGTCTTGATAGATATATCTAAAGCTTTTTTTGATCTGTCCAGTTCGTTTGTGATTTCATTATGTTGCTCGGCCATTGTTAACGAGGCTTGTCCAAGCGTGATGTTTTCATCTTGTATAGTGATGTATGTTCCTCGTTTGTTTAATGCTATGGAATATTGGTCGTATTCTTTTGCTACGGCCATTGCTAAGCAATAAGTGCTGTAGTTGTTTTCATTGCATTCATCGTTTTTCGGAGGTTTTGTTGTGCCTCCGCCTTTTTCACCCTTTTTTAAAAGGGTGAGTTTTTCATTAAAAATATCATTTACTCTTTTTTGATAAGACTTCTCTACCTCTCGAAGGCTTAGGTTCTCTTTGTCGTACGGATTTACTGCGGAACTTGCATATAGCATATTTGCTGAGAGAATAGCTGATATTGCAATAATCAGAATAACAATGGAGCTTTGGATTGTTTTTTGTTTTATGTGTTTCATAAACATTGTTTTACAAAACAAGGAACACGATTTTTTAATGAATTCCATTTTCCTAGCATTTGAGTAATATTAAGAACCAATTGATCCAGTTTTTTATTTATTTGTTGTAGTTTTGTCATAAAAGCTGTTGTAGTTTTAATGTTGGATGTTTGTTTATAATATGTTTTTAAGAGCGCTTGCATTGTTTGGATCTCGTCATTCATTTGTTTTGAGCATGCAAGTGTATCTTTTGTCTCGGAATAAAGTTTAAAGCCTTCTTGAGGCAGATATGATTCGTATTTTGTCCTAAGGTCTTTTTTATATAATGTAAAACGTTTAAGGGCTAGATCCAGCAGTGAAGTGTTTGTTTTCTTACTTTGAAAGTGTTGATTTAAATAAGTTCTAAATTCTTCACTTTTTTTATCTATGTAAGGTTTCATTTCCTCGACACATTTAATATCTTTCTCTTTGGAATTGCTATTTTGCGCATTTGTAATATTTACATGCGGAAATGTTAACAATAAAAACATGAATATTACGATGCTGATTTTATTCTTCATATTTCAGTTGGTTACTTTTTGCAAATATTGTAGATAAATCTTTTGTTCCAATTACGGCGAAGAAATCATCTCCCGGAATAAGATCTGCTTTGTGGTCGAGAGCTGATATGCATGGACAAGAATTACATGTTGGCGTAACTATATATACCCCTTCTCCCAAGCCACTTCTTGGGTCTTTGTCTATGTTAGACAAGTCATCAGACTGGTTAAGAGGATCTGTCCCGCGTGATACTTCAAGCCCATCCATAATACCACCGTTGTCGGTGTCTGGGTCGTATGGGTCTGTCTTATATATTTCAATTTCGTCTTTTGTGGTCAGACCATCGTTATCGTCATCAAATGGATCGTCTGCAGGGAAGTTTACAGGATTTGTTCCATGTTCAACCTCGTCTTTATCATTTGTTCCGCCATGATCCGTATCGGGGTCAAATGGGTTTGTGCCAAATCTATATTCGTCAATATTGATTAGACCTTCATGATCAGGATCTTTTGTTGCATCCGATGGGGCAAATGGGTCTAAGCCATTTTTAAGTTCCCAGACACTTGGCATACCATCATTATCATCATCAATTAAGTAGCAGTCAAAGGCTTTTAATACTCTATCGGCAATTGCAACAAATTCAGCTCGAGTTATTTTTACATTTGGATTTCCAGCTTCTTCCGGAGTAAGTATATAAGTTTTATTTACTGCACTTTTTTTAAGTAGAACAGGAGATAGATCTTGTGCAACGGCAATATATGGAGCGTACCATGGATCATCATCTGTTTTCGTTATACCTCGTAGGCTTATAATTTTTTGTTTTTCCAAAGCTTCAAGTACTATTTTTACAGCTTCGGCACGTGATATTGAGGTATCCGGTTTAAATGGTAAAAGCCCTGTAGCTCTATCTATTTCTCCGATATAACCGGATATAAAGCCTTGATATACTGCTTCTTTAATAATTGAGTAATAATAATCTTCTTTTGAATATTTAATATCCGAAAATAAACTTGGTTCTTTGTAGCTCTCCGGTCTTGGGATTATACAGAGCATTTTCAAGATAATATCAGTAAAATCTTTACGAGAAATAAATCCATTCGGATTAAAGTTTATTACTCCATCTTTAAATTCTCCTCGTAAAATATTTTTTTGCGAAAGATTAATTATTGAATTGTAATATGGGTCATCTTTGTTTACATCATTAAATGGCGAAGTTGCTTTTTTTGTAGGATCTTTACCGAAGGCAATTTCTTGACTATCCGTAAATCCGTCACCATCGGAATCGTTGTTTAACGGATTTGTCTTCAATCTGTATTCCTCCAAGTTGGAAAGTCCGTCTTTATCACTATCTTTAAGTGCATCTCCCGGATTTCGTGCATTAAATCCGTACATAAATTCAAAATAATCCGGCATTCCATCGTTGTCTTGGTCGGACATCGTGTTCGCTTCAGGGGGGAGACCCAAAGCATCTCTATCCGTAATAGTAGCCGAGTTTCCATTATTAATTGCAATATAAGTTTGAGCTATAACTTTTCCATCATATAAAATTTCTATAACAAGAGGATCGTTTTCTTGAGATGGTTTTAGTTGTAAATCAAGATTGTCTACAAAAAAGTATATGTTCCCGCCGGCATCGACAATTGCTATTCTTTTGTCTACTGACGAGTCTTTTATCTCTGAGGCTCCGGTAAAATTAGGATCCGATGCCGGCAAATTGTCTATCGTAAATTGATCATTTGTGTCTTTGTCTTTAATATGTACTCCTTCAAACGATACAACCGAATCTGTTGTATATTCGGTATCCTGATTATCGATTACAACGTCCGTATTTTGATCCGGAATTAATAAAATAGTTAGCAAAATTGTTTCGGTGGATTTTTCTTTTACCACAAGCCTTGTTGGCATTGTAGGAGGAACTGCTTCAAGTACATCCACATAATATCTATTGTCAATAATGGTAATTCGTCCGGTTTTGTCGTCTATTTCGGCAACGGTATCTCCATCGGAATTTTTTAAAATCAAAGTGTCTTCAAATTTAAGATTCTTAACTTTAAACAAACCTTCTTTATCTGTAGAGTACATGCCGTTTTTATCTGCTTCGTCTGTAATTAATTGTTTACTAAGACCTTCTCTTTCACGAATTAATGCAATTGGGATATCTTTGGCAGGAGGATTAATTGAACCAGTTATAGTTTTTTCATGACTCGAAGCTTCATCAAGAGTGATGGTTGGAATGACTATATTTATTGTTATTACTTGTTTGCCGTCATTTAGAGATTCATCAATAGCGTTAAGTACAACAATTTTTTTGCCGATTTCTTCAAAAGGTCCAAGTTCAAATATAGGATTTGTTTTATCGCTATTTGTAATGTCTCGGTCGTTCATAGGCTCTCCATCGTTATTCGAGTCCGTTTCCGGATCATTATCTAAGTAGTATTCGGTAATATTTCCTTCAGTATCAAATGATGAAGATGCATCAAGTCTCAAAGTTTGATAAAGAATTACTGTTTTTTCAGAAGGTCCGGCTTGCGCATACGGAGGTTGTTTGTCCGAACATAGTTGAGGTGCAAGTAGCTCGGTTTCCGAAGGATTACTTCTGTTCCCATTTTCATCAAACGTATATATTTGAGCGTAATAATTCCCTTCATCCGTATCCAATGAAACAAACGGATTGTTTGGGTCTATTAATTCTTTCATAAGCAATGTGTCTTGAGGACCAAGATATGTTTGTGCCCCATTCATAAACTTAACGGATGTATATCCACTTGTCATTTCGATGTAATCTCCAAAATTAACGAGCATTCCTTCTTCAAGTTTTTCCTCTGTTTTTTCTTCGGATTTTGGGTCAAAAATTTCAACTTTTCCGCTTGCAACTTGCAATGTCAAATCATCAAAATAATTTTCCGAAATTGGCATTAATACATTTTTACTAAGAGCCAAAGTTTGTTTGTTCTTATCCGGCGGAGTAATTACAATAATACTGTCTTCCATCATATGGATTACATCCCCTTTTTTTATTTGAGTTTTCCTAGTTCCCGGAGAGATTACTTGTCTTGGAGTTGTATTAATGGTTCCATCACCATTAAGATTTTCCAGGTAGCCAAGACCTTTGTCGTTATTTGATGCAAAGAAATAGCTGTTTGTATCCAATGAGATTAAGTCGCCGTTTTTGTATTCCAATTTAACTTTGCCATTTTCATTTACAACTTTTGAACCTTCTTGAAGGAATAAGTTAGTGAAGAAATTACTTTTAAATTCGGCGGTTCCTTCGTTTATAATTATCTCAAAATTTCCTGGTTCATATTTGGGGAGAGAAATGGAAGAATTCGGACCAAGTATTAATTGACTACTATCCGAGAATGTTATTGTGATTTGCGTGGCGGGATCGGAACTTGTTTCGATTGAGTCGCCAAATCCATAATATAAAGTATTTTCTCCATTAACAGTAAACGAACCGTTAACTGCGGTTATCTCAATATCATTATTTACACGTCCGATTGTTGTTTGAGTATTTGCATTTTCAAGTACTTCAATCTTGTGTGAAGGTGTATAGGTGTTTTTCCCAATATTATTTAGAGAATCTTTATATACTATTTCATATCCGCCTATTATTCCGGAATTTGTTTCGTTCCAACTAAAGTCCGTTGAAGTTCCGGAATCGTAATTTGTTCCAAATCCATGAACAGATGGACTTTTTGGAATAAATTCAGATAGATTATATACACTTGGGGCTGTTGTGTTGCGCTTTGTATATTTGCTGTTTTTTGGCTGTTTGAAGTTTTCTTTTAAGTAGACATTGCCACCATACGAGTAAATTATGTCTTCATCCGTGTCTTCGTCTATGTCTGTTATAATTGCGTGATTTTCAAGAGAGCTTTCCCCTTCGTACATTAATATTCGCTCATTTACTCCTTTATCAGCATTGTAGACATACAAACCTTTTATGGCAGGGGTTGTATTTGCTCCTGTGGCTGTATCTTCGTCTACGATATCGCTTGATATTGCATTTGTATTTACAGCCAGTAGTTTTCTGTTTGGAGAAGGGATATAAGGAGTATTGCTTGCAAACTCAGCTTTTGCCAAGTAGTGCTTAAGTGGAGAAGTTTTGTAGATATTATTTATATCCTTATTTGAATTTTGATTTTTAACATAAGCTATTAACGCACTTCTTAGTCCAATCAATTTATTGTTTTTCATTAGATTCGGAAAATCCTCTTGCATAATTGAATTTTCGATGTCATTAATTGTGCGATTTTTTATATTCTCCGGAGATATATATGTTTGTTTTGCTATTAGATTATAAGAATCCGGAATTGTTTTAATATATTCTTCTTGTTCTTTCGCAATGTTTTGTAATTTGGCTATGGCGTTTAAATATTCATTTGCAAGATTATATGTTATTGCGTCGGCTGTTTTATTAATACCTTTGACGACACCGTTTTCAACAGTGCTTTCAATTTTATCCAAGTTTGGAGTTGGAAGTTTTTGAGGTAAGTTTGTGATATCTGTTACTATCGAATTCCATACTTCGGCAATTTTATTAACTATGTCGTACATTTTTTCGGTTTCAACTCTAAAATCCACTTTACTGGTAACTTTTATTTTTTCAACAAAAGGATAACTTATGGATGGGGTTTGAAATTTGAAAGACATATCCATAGGGAATACAGTGCTAAGAGGTCTTGCGGATAAAGCTTCAATATGAGTTTTTAGATTATCTTGACTTATAGGTAGTATCGCTTTTTTTAGCATACATATTAATTTGATGATTTTTGCGATTACTGAAAGTACTGCTTTTATAGAATCTGCAATTGGCGGAATTTTAGGTGGTTTAGGTATGTCCGGTAATTGTGGCATTGGGATAGGAGGCAAATCCGGTAATTCCGGAAGATTTGGTAATTCGGGCAACATAGGGATTTTCGGTAAATTAATACCGGTTTCAACACCTATATTTATTTCCGGAAGGTCAGGAAGGTCAGGAAGTTTAAGAGGTGGAATGTCCGGAAGGATTATTGATTCTGTTTTGAATGTTACATCTGGCCAGATAATTTTGTATCCAAGCTGAACTTTTGAAAAATCAAAATAGAAATCCGGTAGTTTTGGGAATGGTATTATTGGAATTTCAGGTATGACCCCCGTTATTAGAGTTATAAGATTTTGAAATAAACTATATCTATCGGACGAACAAGAGTCACAACCTTTCATATATTGTTCCATAATTTTGTTTATTTCTTCCCATATTTGCAGGATTTTTTTAATTTGTTTTATAAGATCCGTCCAACCTTTAATTCTTTGTACTTGTTTCTTAAAATATCCTCCCATGTAATTTATAATTGTGTCGATATAGCAAATTACTTGAAGAAGATATTTTGTTTCTATTTCTCTCCATTCAAGAATTTTTATTGGTAGTTTTTTATATTCTTCCAATATTTGTATATTTTTTTCTACACTTTTAATTGTCTCATCTATATTTGCGTATAATTTTACACAAGTTTGTTGTTTTAATATTTCCGAGTCGCTTTTATTTTTAAGTTTATTAAGATTACATGGTAATTTTAGCTTGTATTTTTTCACTTCTCTTTTAGCGTTTGCCACCCAGTTTTTAAGTTTCGTTTGCATTTTGGCAATTTCCGCCTGTGATAAAGAAGGAATTTTAAATGTTATTGGTCTGGCTTCAATCTCTACAATCGGAAGTTTGTTTATATATGTAAGCACATCGAATAAATTTTTAAACTTGGCTTTTGGAGGGACTCCGCTTACAAATGCATTCGGATCCGGATAAAGTACATATAAATCCGGAAGATCGGCAAGTTTTGTAACTACTTCATCCAATTGTTTTGCAAACCATCCTGCTATTATGTTTACGAAACCCGGTACGCGACTGTTTGTTTTCCCGGAACCGCTAACTTGGTATTTCCCAAGAACTGAGCTCCCGTTTAATCCGCCACTGTCGGATCGACCGCTAACGGACAAAGATCCACTGCTTCCGCCTCCGCCACCAACAAGCATTGTTGCTGAGTTGATTGAACTAACAACATTTCCCGCCTTAGCAATTACACTGTTGACGGCTCCGGCGATTGCGTTACACGTATCTGGTGGAAGCATTGGTACAACAGTAGACCAACAGGCTCCTGCAACGCATACGGAATTTCCAAGACTTCCTGTTAAAGTTGGGCTTAAAAATATACCAACAGGACCAAAAACAAACACAGGGGTTCCAGCGTCGGTACCTACTACAATTCCCATATTATTTATTTTGCCGGGAGCTAAGAATGCCTTATTCGTTGGCATTGGGATACATCCGGCTCCGCCTTTACATATATATTTGTCTATAGTGTTTGATATAATGTTTTCTATATCGTCAAGGCTTCCGTTAACATCATCCCATCCATTTGGGATTCCATCATTATCGTCATCTCCCTCGTTTTGTGATTTTGCTATATCTTCAAGTTGGTCAGGTATTCCGTTATTATTACTGTCAGTATCATCAAAAGGGGATGGCGGACTGTCTGGTGGAACCGGATCCGCTATGTATTCGCCGTATGTTATTTTCCCCGTATCCGGATCTTTTGAAACGGAGTAAAAGAAAAGTTGTTTACCCGAATTGTTTTCTTTTGGTCTAACGGCAATATCGGGATATTCATCTTTAATAAACGGAGTATCATAATTTTTGTTTAAGTCGAGATCTATTTCCGGGACAGAGATAACCGATGCGTTATATGTAATAATTCTTGATTTGCCTGCGGGTATGGACATGCCACTTATTACATATGGTCTTAATGTAAGGCCTGTATCAATAAGTTGTATGTTGTTTTCGCACTGTAGACATTTCATTGAATCTTTATCGAGTTCAAGCGAGTCCGGCAAAACATCGCTAATCATAATGTTGTCTATATCTGTCGTACTTGTGTTTGTTAATGTTATTGTGTAAGTAACCTTATCTCCAAGAGCTACTGATGAGCCGTTTATGTCTACAGCATGTTTTGAAGAATCACTTGTACCGAAAATCGGATCTGCATCTGCAAAAATAAATGGAACATCAACAGGGGTTAAAAAATCTTCCGACTTTGCTCCCATTCCAATAAGTTTATTTTGGAGAGAAGAGTCTACATCCGGGTTTGTTGAAGGATCTCCAATATTAAGTTTTAAGGTTTTAAAATTAAAGTCATCATCTAATGTAGTATTATCGCTTGGGTCATAAGGTATTTCTGTTGGCATTCCGGCGTAATTTATCAGAACCTCTTCTTTAAGGTCTTTATTCATATCAATATTAAGTCCTACATTTCCAAGAAGTTGTCCTTCCGGATTTATTTGTCCATTTTCGTTATAAAATACTTTTATATCTCCGGAGAATTCAGCGGTTATTATATCCGGATAATTATCATTATTTACATCTGCAATTTTTATTGTGCTTATCTTGTCATGTACATCAAGCGGAACATTTACTCTGTTTAAGACACCATTATTATTTTCAAATATATATATACAAGCTTCTTCGCCTATGCAGCTTTCTTTTGTAGAGAATAAAAGATCGTCGTAACCGTCGTTGTTAAAGTCAGCAGCCGCACCGCTGTAAATTCCGTTTGCAAGATCCAATAACTTTCCTTTATCTTCATACGGTTGTGCCGACAATTGATGCTCGAGTAATCTGACTTGTCCATCTTCAAAGGCGAGGACTATATCTTTAAGACCATCGTTATTGTAATCTGCGAGCATTAATTCTTTAATGGTATCGTTTGAACTGTAAAGTGGTTTTCCTATATCTTTTGTAAATCCGGATCCGGAAGCAAGTTGTTTATTATCCAATCTTACGGTTGGATCTCCTAAGGTTATTTCCGCATCGGACACATATGGAATATTTGACTCTCCAACACTGTTGCCGGCTGCAAAAAACAATGAATGTTTATTGTCCCCATCAAATCCGACTCCTTGTTTATCATAAATATCTTCTAATGATGTATATGAAAATCCGGGAGATTTATCCGATGAAATTTGATTGAGAGATGTGCTTATTAAAGCTCCTTTAGGGTCATTTGTTGATGAAGTGGTAATATAGGAATCAACTTTATAATCAGAGAAAGGTTTTAATTGTTTTATATAAATGCCATTTTCATATTGTAATTCCGGTTGATATTTAAAATCGTTATTGGTTATTGTTGTGTCATTTTGTATATTAACGGCAAAGATTATTTTTGCTATATCAGAGTCGAGATATGTAACATTTAATACTAAAAATGGTCCCGGTGTTTGCGCAACTGAAATATCGAAAGAATTGTTTGTAAGATCGACATCTCCGTTATTGTGAACACTAAGCACTTCTATCCCATTTAGCGTAATGCTTGTCTTATTGTTTGTTTGTTTAAAATCAAAGTTATCATCATCCGTTTTTGGGATTATATAAATTCCGTTTCCAAGAACATTTGTGTTTTTTAGTATTTTTATCGGCAAGTCTGATGGATATTGATAATAGATTTTAGCGATATCTTCCTGTGTATCTGATGTGGAAACTAATATCCTGTTTGGTAAACCGCTTTGATTGGAAGGAATAAAAGTGGTTTTAATTTGATCTTCATTTGTTACATCAATTCCTCCATATGGGGTTATTACTGTTAAAGGATCGTTAATTTTTGCAGGCACAGTCATAGATGTTACAGCTTGGACATTGCCTTTAAACAATAATTCACCTGCAAGATATTTGTTTTTGGTGGTATCTCCGTACGGACCGCCGAGCATTGTTCCATAAAGAACATCCGGATAATCTCCGATTAAATCTTCGCCGGTTGCTATTTCTGTTGCTTGTATTTCAAGTGTTCCTGTCACAAGGTTGTCGGACGATGCTGTTATATGAACAGGTCCGGAGTTGCCGTTTCCTAAAATATAAGCTTTAGCTTGGCCGTCTTCTGTATTTATAGTATCTGTTCCTTCAATTTTGGCATAATTGCTTGTTGCCTCGGTAATTTTAAACTTAATTTCTGTCTCATCTGCGTTGTCCGCAAAGTTTCCATATTTATCATATAGTCTGGCTGTAATTTCAACCGGATCTTGTGTAGAAGCATCAAATTTTTTCTGAGCTGAATTTAATTTTATTGTAACGGGTTTATTTGCAAGCGTTTTGATGTCCAGTATTCCTGGAGTTATTCCGGGAACTGTGGCGCTTATTTCAAGTTGTCCTGTTTGCAATGCGGAAACAAACTCAATTGAGGCGGATCCATTTTCGAGATTCAAAGATTTCTCTCCGACAAAATTACCAACATTGTCATTGCTTTGTGAAAACGTAATCGGTTGATTGAATCCTTCAATCGTTTCGCCGTTTGAATCTTCGGCTGTCGCAGTAATTGTAATTAAATCTTCACCATTTTCTTGCAAGCCTTCTTTGTTTGCGGAAAGTACAAGATGAATGTCCGGTAGTGATTTTACAGTATTAAAATTGTAAATGTCATCGACTTTGGCATGAACTGTTATGTCACCGGGTTCTTCGGTTGAATAAAGGTCTACATTAAATAATCCTTCAAACGATTGTAATTGGATGCCATCTTCATCCGGCTGTGTATCTGTGGAAGTGTCAAGTTCACCTGGGCCGTCCGTCCAAACGGTTATCTCGTAGAAATCATTATTAACAAGATTTTTATATCTATCCATTAATGATATTTCTACCGGAGTTTTAGATAGACCGTCGGTTTTAATAACAGAGGATTTCGGATTGACTGAGATTTGAACAGGTTCAAGAGGTTCAACAAAAACTTGATGAATGTCCGCCGGCAAAGGAGATTCGACTCGTCTTGCCGTTATATTCACAAGACCGGCTTTATGAGTTGAGGTTATTTGAGTTAGCGCAATTCCTTTGTCCACTTTTACCAATTTCTGATCAATATCAATAGTTGTTGATGATGGATCTTTAATAATAAATTCTATAGTGCTACTTGAATCGTCTGTTTCTATGTTTCCATTTTCATCCAATTCTTCCGCAACAAGAAACAGTTTGGATTCTCCATCTGCCGGAAGATTGTCTATATAATTTTCAACTTGGCTGTTATCACCTTCTGTGATTGTTCTGTACGCAATATCTTGAACAATGTTTCCAAAAGCATTTATACCCGCAGTAAGATTGTTGTCGATATAGTCATCATTGCTACTTAAAGGATCCGTTGCCTGAAGAAGAACTTCGTCTCCGTCGTTAATACCTCCGGAATCTGTGTCCGGATTTAAAGGATCCGTTTTGTTTTTAAATTCTTCGCTATTAATGAGCCCATCTTTATCATTGTCAAATTTGGCATCATCCGGATTGTAAGGGTCAAGTCCGTATTTTTCTTCCCATTCATTTGTCATCCCGTCTTCATCGTCGTCAACCAGAGCATCATCCGAGGGGTCAAGAGGATTTTTACCTCGGATTATTTCCGAAAGGTCATCCATTCCTCCTCCGTCTGTGTCTAAACTGTCCGGACTTGTATTGTATTGATAAATCTCAAAATTATTTGGAAGTCCGTCAGAATCATTATCCATAGCATAGCAATCGAATGTTTGCATTGCTTTGTCGACCATCATCGCAAATTCTGCGCGTGTAATCGGAGCTTGTATCCATTTATCAAAATCTTTTGTTGGGATTTGTTTAGGATATATGTCTTTCTCTTTCGCTGTCATGACATATTTGTAATACCAGGGCTTACCGTTATCCTCATATTTGTCGGAATTAATGTTTGCTGCGTTTAGTATTACTTTTGTTGCTTCCGCTCTGCTTATAAAATATTCGGGTTTAAAGTATCCCGTATCGGTTCCACCTTTATATCCACTAACAACTCCGGAGTTCTTTGCTTCTTTAACGCAGTATTTATAATTATCTGAAATATTCGTATCTGGGAATGGGTTTTGATTATATAAATTATCTACAGATTCTTTTGTCTTGTCGGAGAACATACTGCAGTTCGTGCAGGTAATTCCAAGAACCATCTGTACAAATTCTTCGCGTGTAATATTGTCGTTTGGATGGACTGAATTGTCCGGTGCTTTCTTAATAATTCCTCTTAGAATAAGATTTGTAAATGCTGAGTATGAAGGATCTTGAGGGTCAAGGTCGCTAAATAATCTTAAATCTTTTTTAAGCGGATCATATCCGTATTTTATTTCTTCTCCGTCATTAAATTTGTCTCCGTCCGTATCTTTATTTAATCTGTCTGTTCCAAGAATCATTTCTTGAATGTCTGTTAAACTGTCTTTATCCGTATCATCTTTTTGGGTACTCTGAGCGTATGCTGTTTTAATTGATCTTAAAATTTTACCGAGTAAATTCTCATGCGTTTCTATGGTTCCGAGTCTATAACCTATTGCGACTTTGGCGATGTCGTGTCCTGTGGCATCTTCTATTACAAACAAATAAGGTTCATTAGGTTTATCTTGGTTTGCTACATTTAAGAAAAATTCGTCACCTAGATATACATTTCCTTTATCTGTTATTTTAGCTATTTTCTTTGAGTATTCTCCACGGTTGTCAACTATGTAGACATTTGCATTGTCTTGATAAGTAGTTATATTGTCTTGCGAATTAACATCTTGTACATGAACTCCTTGTAATGTTGACAATACGGATTCCAGGTTTACATTTGAGTCTTCCAAGACAACTGATTCTTCTTTCTCCGGCAAAATGCTCACGCTTGCAAGCTCGTCTCCGGATTTAATTTTAACTATTGCAATTCGCATTGGTTTACTTGCTGTAGATTCAAAAACTTCAACTTCGTAGTTAGTATCTTTGATTGTTATTTTTCCGGTTTGGGAATCTATTTCTGCAATTGAATTACCTTGATCGTCTTTTACGGAATAGTTTTGTAAGATTTCTTCATCGTATGTTGGAGCTTTAAAAACTTGGTTTTCGTAAGTTAATACTTTAATTTTCTTGGCCTCACTTGTTAAGTGTAATATGTTTGAAGTTATATTGTTTTGTGTATTAACGCTTACTGCGCGCACTGTAAAATCTCCCGAAATATCGGTTGCGTTAATTTTGAATACAGCTTTTCCGTTAATAAGATTTATATGATCGGATCCATATATCTCCGCTTTTGGACTGTCGCTGTCGGAAATAACAAAATATACTTGAGTGTAAGAATCAAAATAGTTTTGTTTGTTTGCGTCATCCATTGCGCTAACAATAATTTCATAAGGTTTTATGCTCCCAGTTAGAATCATATTCGTATCGTCTTGAAATTTTATTGATAGATTAACCGTATTTTCGGCTCCGTCTGGGATCCCATTCCCATCCGAGTCCGATAACGCTTTTTTAATGTCATCTTCGCTAAGGCCCTCAATAAAGGATGCTATATCGTTATTTCCGTCGGAGCATGCCGGTTGAAAACTTAATCCCTTCGGAAGTTTTGCCAGATCTCCAAGATATTTAACCAAATAAGCTATCCATGCAGGCAGAATAATAGCTTCGGATTCAGCTTTACTCCCAGAATCTTCTTTTTCTTCTCCTTCAAGATTTCCTTTTGGATTTAACCAGTCCGGATCGTTATCTTTAACATCCGGATTTTTATCTACGGAAAAATTAATTTTGTCGGCTGTTCCATCGGCAGTAAAGTAAAAATACTCATAACCGTTTTTTGTTTCGCCGGTATAAGCATCTTTTTGCTTATCCAAGTAAGTCTTAAATACATATAGATGTTTCTTATCGATAGATGCATTCTTCCACCAAACGGTGTCGTCAACCATTTTATGTGTGGTTTTATCAAGTACTTGATTCAAATACTTGGTTTCATCGGATTGTATTGTTCCCGTAAGTTTACCTGTGATGTTGCTTGCATTTGCTCCAGGTAAATTAATAAGCTCATCTTCCATATCTTTTAATTTCTTCTCATAATCGTCAGCATCTTTGGCTTCAAAAATATTCGGATAAATTATTTTGTGATAAACACCGTTTGTATCTACGAACGATACATATCTTGGATCGTCAATTGGCAATGTGTCTATTGTACCTTTTTTAAGTTGATGTCGGATTGTCTCCGGAGTTGGTTCTTTGTGGAACTCTAAACTGTTTATTCCTTGATTAAATACTGTTGGAGTTTTTGTGATATAAAGATCTATTTTTTTGATATTTGAAAATGGCGGTTTTTGGATAATAAAATGATTTTTCCTGTTCCCTAAAATTTTGAGGCCTATTTCATATGGATCATCAGAATTTATTTTATAGTTTAAATTGTATTCATCCGGTTCGTCAATTTCCCCATCATTGTCGTTATCGACTCCGTCGAATCCTCCATAGATATCAAAGATGTCCTTAAATGATATAGACGGATTTGCTAAAAGTAATATGTCTTCATTCGGTCTATACTTAGGTCCCGGCAATGGTATTGCGGCTTTTTGCTCTTCCGTATTTGTAGAATTAAGTGCCAATATATAATTTGCCACTTCCGCAAGATAATTGTTAAAGCGAGATTTTTCTCTAAAATCGTAACATCCTCCGATTCCAAGTGCGTATTTCGATATGTCTTTTTTTGCCATTGAGCCGTTCTCGTCGTATATCCATTTTGATGCTATATCGGGGAAACATCGGTCAGGAGTACCAATTTTATCTCCATCCGTAGTAATCATGTTGCCACTATAACAGTACCCATATTTATCAGCATTTGCTTGATCATCTTTTGTATCGAAATCGTATAGTCTGTTTAATTCGCTGTCGCCTCTAAAAATTGTACATTCTTGCGCACTGTCTAAAGTTGTGGCCGGCTTCCCATAATAGTAAACCGTATTGTATGTCCCCAAATTAGGATCGTTATAACTTTTTACATTATTATTTACGAAATCCCAAGAAGTTAAATTTGCTGTTGAATTATCGTCAAAAGTAACTTGACCGCTGAGTTTTACGCTATTTATTATTGGAATTGTTCCTTGCAGTGGAGCAACTATTGCATCAATTTTTCTTTCTATCGCATCGTTTACCATTCTTAAGTATTCTTGTGTGTGTAAATCTTTTGTAGCAATTAAAGAAACAATCGAGTCGTAGGAATCGTATCTTCCCGTGCCCCTTATAAGGTCATTTGCTTTTTGGAGATAATTTTTATATAACTCATTAAATTTTGTTGTGTAGGAAAGAACTATATTTCTACTATAAGCATCCGGAAGTCCTTTAAACATATCGGTATTTACAAGACTTTCAAGATTTTTGCCTCCATCTTCATCAATAAATCCATCTCCGTCGTTATCGATACCATCTTGTAAATCTTCATCTATATGTCCATCCATATCATCATCTATTCCATCTCCTTCCGGAGAGGGTGTACCAATAATTTTTTTAAGTAATTCTTTCGAGAATCTTTTGTATGCAAGATCTTCAAGAAATTTTGTATGGTTTTCATATCTTTTACCAAGCGTTTTGTCATACATTTCTTGTTCCCAAATTAAATCTGCGTAAAGAAGTTTTTTATCGTGAATTGTAAAGTCACTATTCCCAGTATGAAAAAGATGATTTTTATCGAAATAATAAGCATAGCTTTCCGGTGTGTCTAAATCTTCGGTTGGAGCTTTTATTACTCCGTGCCACGCTTCAATCTTAGGATTCAGGCTGTCTGAATTATATTCAAAGTTACTTGTTGCTTTATTATATACATAAACCGGATGTATGAAATCGATATATGGAAGTATGCTTGTAAACTTAAAACCGTTTTTACTTACAACAGGAAGTGGTACATCTCCTATAATAATTATGCCATCAAGCCTGCTTTTTCCATTAATGCTTTTATCTCCTTTAAAATATAGAGTTTCAAGAGCCTCCGCTATTTTATTAGGCCGTTGGCTTTTATTAACTTTGATTATTACAGAACGAGTAAAAGGATCTGAAAGCTGAGTATCTTTTGCAAATCTGTAAATTCGTTCTCTTAAAGTTTGTTCAGGCAGATCTGCAGGGTACTTTGTTTTTAATCCTTCATAAGGATTGTTGTCGTTAATTAAAGATTCATCAACAAGAATTGCAATAATAGATGTTACTTTTACGGGGTCGTTTTTTATAGGAGGTGTTTGCGTTTGGGCAAATATAACAGGCGCGGTTAGAATTTGACCACCGAGTATAACCGAAATAAGTATTCCGGAGATAAGTTTTTGCAGTTTTATTTTAAGCTTTATTTTTTGCATGCAGTCCTTTTATTTGTCTATATATTTTAGCACAAATAAGCCAAAAAAGACAGATCAAGAGTCCGTATATATAAAATAATATATTGCCAAATTTAGCAAATATTTAATGGCTTTTTATGGCGCAAATTAATCAATTCCGTTTTAGATATAATTTTTTACATAAAAAAGTGGATTCTTCGTTCATGCAAGCGAAGAATCCACTTTAATAAATCTACGAATTATTGAACAAGAATATAATAATCATTACCACTACCCGGATCTGGAGTTGTTGTGGCGCTTACATCCTTAGGGTTTACTTTAGTATTGTTATTGCCTGCTATTTCCATAACGGTTCCTATAACATATTCAGCGCTATCTACCGATCCTATATATTTATAGTAATATTCTCCGTTCTTTACACAATCTCCCGGATCGGTTAATCCGGTTGCTATAGTTCGGCCGGCTCCCGATGGGTCTTTAGGAGCAATTCCACCGGAAAAATACGCTGTAAGTCCTGTATCAAATATTTTTCCTGTTCCGATGCATGTGCCATTTTTAGCATCAGTGCTGTTTGGATAATGTCCGTTATCGGAATTATAAGCTTCCAATGCAGCTACAATTGAATTGATGTTTCCAAGTCTTGCGGCATCTCGACCACGCGCCGGTGCGTTAAGAATTGATGGCAGAAGTGCCGCAGAAAGCACACCGATGATTGCAATTACAATAAGTAATTCAATCAGAGTGAAACCTTTTTTGTTTCTCATGTGGAAAAGAGTTAAGAGATTAGATAATATTAACCATTTATTAATTATACACTAAACATAACGAATATACCAGTTTTTACATATTACTGGCTACATCTGCCAATGACATTATAGGTAGCATAATAGCTGCTACAAGTCCTCCTACGGCAAGTCCGACAAATACCATAATGATTGGTTCAATTATTTTTGTAAGACCTTTTACGGATTCATCAACTTGTTCATCATAAAAATCCGAAACTCGTTTACTAATGGTTTCTAATTGCGCTGTTTCCTCTCCGATTGCAATCATGTTTACGAACATAATAGGAAAGTAACTACTGTTTCTAAGTGTTTCTGCTAAAGGAATACCTCCTCTTATATCATCTCCGGCGAGTTTGATTTTTCGTTTGTATACCTCGTTATTCATTGCATTTGAAATAATGTTGAGGGACTGATTAATTGTTACCCCGGATCCCAGCAAATTTCCAAGAGTTCTTGCAAATTGAGCGAGTGTGGATTTCCGTATCAGCCCGCCGAAAATAGGTAAATGCAAAAGAAAAATATGCCATTGATATCGTCCATTTTTTGTTCGTTTCCAAAGAGTAAAGACTATTCCGAAAATTACGATTGCTCCAATAATTATATATGATTTTTCTCTCATAAAATTGCTCATTACTATAACAACCTTTGTTATTGTGGGCAACTTTGTCCCGGTTTGAATGAATAATTTGGTGATATTCGGAATAACCATTGTCATCATCAAAAACATAACCAAGAATAAAATTGCCAAAACAACTGTTGGATAAGTAAGAGCTCCTTTTACTTTAGATAAAGTTTGAGCGTTTTTCTCCGTTTGTTTGGCTAAATCTCGTAAAATATTGTTCAAATGTCCGGAAACTTCACCACTACGTATCATTCCTATTTCCGATTCGTTGAACACTTTTGGATGTTGTTCCATTGAACCGGATAAACTTTCCCCTTCTTCTATTTTTAGTGCCATATCCAATATAATCTTTGAAAATTTCGGATTTTTCTTATTTTGTTCGGATAGTGTTTGAAGTGACTTAATAATTGGGATTCCGGCATCTACCATTACCGCAAGAAGCCTAAAAAAAACGGCTTTCTCTTGCGTTTTAACTTTGTTTATGCTAATAATCGCATTGTTCAGTTTTGCATATGTGTCAAAGAGAAAATTACCCGTATTTACAGTATTAGCTCCTTTTCTTAATTTAACTTTTTTTAAACTCTGTCCTATGGATAGGACAATTCTTTCATCTTTGGAAAGTTTCGATTTTCCCTTTAGCTGAAAGGTTTCTCCAGTATCTTGTTGTGCAAAATCTTTAGCTTGTTTCATAAAATATTAAAAAATTAATCTTCCATTTTTCTTGACACTCTATATACCTCTTCTATTGTCGTAGTTCCTTTAAGAGCTTGAATAATACCTGCTTGTTCAAGTGTTACCATTCCTGATTGCATGGCTATATCTTCAATTTCAAGCGTATCGGCTCGTCTTAGAATAGCTTTACGCAGTTTATTATTCATTTTCATCACTTCATAAAGTCCTACTCTTCCTTTATAGCCCGTATTGTCGCATTGATCGCATCCTTTCCCTTTATAAAATTTCATGCCTTCTATGAGTGCAGGGTCTATATCTTCTCCGGGATGAATTTTTTTTGCTACGGTTTTTATATGTTCAACAAGTTCCGGATCAACATGGTCTTCAACTTTACAGTGTTCACATATTCTGCGTACCAAACGTTGAGCAATAACGCATTCGATTGTGGAAGCCATTAAGAATGGTTGTACGCCCATATTATCTATACGTGTAAGTGTCTCAACGGCACTGTTTGTGTGAATGGTTGAAAGTACAAGATGTCCTGTAAGCGAAGCTTCAATGGCAGTATCAACGGTTTCTTTATCACGAATCTCACCTACCATTATAATGTCTGGATCTTGACGAAGACCGGTACGCATACCGAATGCGAAAGTATAATTGATATCCGGATGTACCTGACTTTGATTTAATCCATCTACTTGAATTTCAACGGGATCTTCAATTGTCATTATATTTACATCTATTTTATTCAAACGATTAAGACATGAGTAAAGAGTTGTTGTTTTCCCGGAACCGGTAGGTCCTGTGTTTAAAATAATTCCGTTTGGAGCTTTAATTGCGGATTCAATTGCTTTAAGACTGTTGCCTTCAAGTCCGAGTGCGGGTAAATCAGGGATTTTTCTTGATTTATCTTGAATACGCATTACAATCTTTTCCCCGTTTACTGTTGGCAGAGTGGAAATACGAAGATCCATTTCTCTGCCGTCTCTTGTTGTTACCGTGCTTCTTCCATCTTGGGGGATGCGTTGTTCGTCAATCTTTAAATTCGACATAATTTTAATTCTTGAAACAACCGCTGGATGAATATTGGTTGGGTATTCAACAATCTTTCGACATACGCCGTCAATTCTGTATCTTATGCGTACTGTATTTTCCAGTGGCTCTATATGAATATCACTGGAGCGCAAATCAAGTGCATAGCTAATTGTGTTAAGCACTAATTGCGGAATATTTCCTCCTAAGATCGCATTTTGTAATAATTGTAATTTTTCTGCCGGCATAAATTTATAAAGTTGATTAACTTTTGATCTTAAAATATGAATTCATTGCAACATTAAAATTTATCTCGTCTTTTCCGCTTGTGTTTTTTTGCGTTCCTTCAGGCGCTACAAAATTTATAACAATGGATTTAATATTTAAAAGTCTTGTTTTGTCGGTTAAAGTTCCGCTGTTTTCTATGTATTCCAAAAATTTTATAAAATTATCGTGTGAACTGTGAATTGTCATTGTAAATGGCAAAATCATTAAACTTTCATCTTCAGATTTAACTGGCTTTAAATACTGAAGATTACTGATTATAAAAGGATCTTTTGTTCTGTTTAAGTTGTTGGAAAATGATTCTAAAGTTCTTGTTAAAAGTGTGTGTTTCTCTGTTTCCGGGAAAACATAATCGACTTCATCGGCAATTGCTTTCATAAGATCTTCATTTTCGGTTTTGGTTTTATTTACTTCATCATCAAGGCGTTTATCTGTTGTTGTAAGTGCGCCGTGCAGATTTTTAAGGGATGCAGTTTCATTTTTTATCTCTATGTAAGTTGTAATATTCGTGTATAAGTAATATGCAAGAAAAACTGCAACGATTATTGCAAGTCCGCTAAATATTTTTAATTGGAGTCCTTTATTGTTTTTTATCGATTTTTTTCCTTTTTTCATGGTTGTTTTTAAGTTATGGCATAGTTGTCTTCAAGCGAAAGCTCTATGCGGAAAGGGGAAGTGTAACCTGTTTTTTCCGATCCCGATTTTGGATAAGTTCGATTGTCAACATCTTTAAATAAGGAAGAATCTTCCAGTGCATCTATTAAATTCACGATTAAAGTAAAAGTGGTTCCATCATCGCGTTTTGCGTGACCTGTAAGGATAATTCTGTTTGTCTCGGCATCAAAATCAAAATTTGAATACTTAATTCCTCCGAGTTCATCAAAGAATCCAGTATTATACAATGTATCAATATTTTTTGTTACCCGTTCGATTTCTTTAATTATGATCGACCATTGAATTCTTTTTAATTTCAGGTCGCTTATCACACTGAAATCATTTTTTAGATTAGCAAGAACAGTCTGTGTAAGAGCAAAAAGCTTTGTGTCGTCTCGAGGGAGATCATTCTTTATATCGCTGGTGTTATATTGAAAAATTGTTCCAAGTTTGTTGTTTTCTATAAGATGCAAAGCGGTTGTGTAGTTTTTTATTTCAGCATTTACAGAAGGACTTCTTGTCTCTTTTTTAAGTTGATTGATTTCATTTCTAAATACATTTTTTAGTTGTACTTTAAAAGTATTTTCGGGTATAGTTCCGGCTACAATAGGTTCTTTCCATTTTGTTAAAGCATTCTCATATGTAAGTATGATGTCATCTTGAACAGTTTTTTTGGTTTTCAAATTTGATGTGGATTTTCGTATCTTTGCATATCCATCTGACAAATAACTTAGTTTCTGCAGATAGTAGCTCATCAGCAAATAATTTTTTTGATTGATTGATGTTTGAGTCGTAATGACTGAATTTTTAATATTATTGAGTTGTTGTATGGTATTTGGGCCTCTTACACTTGAGAGTAGGTCAAATTTCGGATTAAGTTCCGAATAGAAAAAGGTAACTGCCAAAAGTAAAGCTCCAACAAGCGATCCAAGGACTATTTTTACTATCTTTAGATTTCTTGCTCTTGGATCAAATGAGCCAATGAGGTTCTTTTCAAGTTCCGGCACCGAACCGAGTATGTTTTCTTTACTTGATTTGTCTTCTTTTGCAAACACACCCGAGAGGACTTTACTATCATCATCCTCTTTTTTTTTGTCCTGCTTATCGAAAATATTAGTATATAAATTTTCTTCTTTTTTTGCAGGTTTTTTCTTGATATCAAAAAGTGGCATTTGTTTTGTTTTTTATTTTGCTTTTTTTATTTCCTTTAATTTTATCAAAAATTGTGTGAAAAGTCAAAGATATAGGGGAAAAAATAGAGTGTTCGTTTAAGTTTGTTTTGCATAAAAAAAGACTACTCATATAAAAAATCTTATGGGTAGTCTTTTAAAAACGTTTACTTAAATTCTACAGTTGCACCAGCTTCTTCAAGTTTTTTCTTAAGTTCTTCAGCTTCTGCTTTATCGCAATTTTCTTTGACAGGTTTTGGGGCTCCATCAACAAGGTCTTTTGATTCTTTAAGTCCAAGTCCTGTGATTTCACGTACAGCTTTAATAACAGCTATTTTTTGTCCACCTGCAGCAGTAAGTACAACGGAAACATTTGTGTTTTCTTCTTTTTCTTCTTCTTTACCTGCGGAAGTACCTCCTCCGGCCATCATTACAGGAGCTGCAGCAGATACACCGAATTTATCTTCCATTGCCTTTACAAGGTTTGCAAGATCAAGTACAGAAAGTTTCTCAACCATGTCGAGAATTTTTTCTGCATCTTTGCTCAATTTAACTTCCTCTTTGGTTTCTTCAGCCATTTTAAATTTTGTTAAGGATAAGAGTAAGTATATTAAATGTATTAATTCTCATCAGGATTTGTATCTGCCTCTTTGGCTGGGTTTTCTTCTGGAACTGTTTTCTCTTCGGCTGGGTTTTCTTCTGGAACTGTTTTCTCTTTGGCTGTGCTCTCTTCTGGAACTGTTTTCTCTTTCACTGTGCTCTCTTCTTCTTTCTTTGGTTTTTCAGTAGGGGTAACTTCCATCTCTTGAACAGGTCCTTCTTCCTCAAGTTTATCTTTGTATGCTTCAACAACACCTACAAAATTTCGTAGTAATGAATAAAGAGTTCCATGGAATCCGCTGATCGGAGAGTTGAGTGATCCAACCAACTTTGCAAGAAGTTCTTCTTTTCCTGGGATTTTTGCCAGTTCCAATGTTTCTTCCTGAGAAAGGGATCTACCCTCCATAAGTGCTCCAAGCAATTTAATTGCATCGTGTTTTTTTGAAAATTCATATAGAGTTTTTGCCGCCATAACTTCATCACCCATGCCGAATGCGGCTCCAACTTGTCCCTCTAATACATTGTTAGGAAGATCTTTAAAACCTGCTTTTTCGGCGGCAATTTTAATAAGTGTTTTCTTTGCAACTTTAAAATTTACTTCGTTTTTACGAAGTTCGCTTCTAAGTGTCCCGAAATCTTTTACATTTATACCTTGATAATCGGAGAAAACGATTGATTTTGCATTAGTGAAGAGATCTTGTAATTCAGCAACAACTTCTTCTTTTTTTTGCTTAGTTATAGCCATATTTAATGTAGTTAATAAAAACGACCGTTTATCAGAGACGGTCATCGTAAGAAAAATCTTGGATGTTTGTCTCGGCGGGTTTTACACACATATACAAGTGCTACCAGCTGTCTCTGACAAAGGCAAGTTTACTTGAATGTACTATAAAGTCAAATAAAAATTGCTAAAGCTGAGTTTTTCTGATATCAACAAACTATGGATATAGATCAAACAATATCGGAGTTTCTGGAAGAGTCATATAAAAGTAGGCAAAAGCCACTTTTGGTTATTCTTGGAGGAACGGCTTCCGGAAAAACAGCTCTTAGTATCCAAATCGCCAAAAAATTCAATGGGGAAGTTGTGTCTACCGATTCTCGTCAAGTGTATAAATATATGGATATAGCTACTGCAAAGGTTACTTATAACGAAATGCAGGGGATTCCTCATTATATGATTGATATTGTTGAACCGGATAGTGGATTTACTTTGGCTGACTTTGTTAATAAGGCAAAAATTCATATAGAAGATATTTTGCGAAGAGGAAAACTTCCCATTTTAGCCGGAGGGACAGGTCTTTATGCTCGTGCAATATGTGAAAATTATCAAATTACGCATATACCGCCAAATAATGAACTTCGTTTAAAACTTCAAAATGAGTTGGATGAAAAGGGGGAAGATTATATGTACAAAAAATTGCAAGAATTAGATCCGCAGGCTGCGGGGAAAATCCATCCTCATAATCATCGGTATGTTATTAGAGCTCTGGAAATAGTGTCTGCCGGCAAAAAGAAATCAAATTTAAAATCTAAAAGCGAATATAATTTGCTTAAATTCGGAATAGAGTGGAATAGAGATAAACTTTACGAAAGAATTAATGCTCGTGCGGCCAATCAAATAGAAGATGGACTTATAAATGAAACAAAGATGCTTCTTCAAAGGGGATATGATTTATCTTTGCCATCGATGTCATCGCTTGGATATCCGGAAATGATTAAATATATGGAAGGTGAATTATCGCTTGACCAAGCACTTGAGTTACTTCAGAAAAATACTAGGAATTATGCAAAAAGACAGTTAACATGGTTCAGAAGAGAACCTGATGTTATGTGGATTTCCGGAGAAGAACTTTTTAACAAAAACGAGCGTTAACGATTAAAAACTAAGATATGTCTGTACGTGAGAAAAAATGGAAAATTTTAAATAAGGCTACCGGTAGTGTAGTAGATAAAATACTGGAAAATAGAGGTCTTGCAAATCCGGACGATCTTGCTCGTTTTGTAAAACCGGATTTTAAAAAAGGCTTTTATGATCCGTTTTTATTTGCTGGAATGGATAAAATAGTTAATAGAATTAAAACTGCTATTTCCGGGGGAGAGCGAATAATTGTTTACGGTGATTATGATGTTGATGGTATTAGCGGAGCTGCGATTATGGTGTTAACGCTTGAACACTTGGGAGGAAAAGTTTCTTACAGACTTCCGCATAGGCTTAATGATGGATATGGAATTAATGAAAAGTATATTGATGAGTTTGAAAAAGCTGATGTAAAACTTGTAGTTACCGTTGATTGTGGTATCTCAAATGCTAAAGAAATCTCGATAGCGAAACAAAAAGGTATTGATGTTATTGTTACGGATCATCATAAAATCCCCGAAAATTACCCGGATGATGCTTATGAGGTTTTGCATCCTATGCGTAAAGATCAAAATTATCCGTTTAAGAATTTAGCTGGAGCTGGAGTGGCTTTTAAGCTTTCTCAAGCTCTTTTGGGGGATGATCCCTTCGTATGGTCGCTTTTGGATCTTGCCAGTCTTGGGACAGTTGCCGATTGTGTTCCGATAAACGGAGAAAACAGATTGATTGTAAAAAAAGGACTTGAGATTCTTCCTCGGACAAAGTGGGAAGGTCTTAAATTTTTACAAGAGCTTGCCGGTGTTAATTTTGATAAACCTTTAAATACTCATACAATAGGTTTTCAAATAGCTCCGCGTATAAATGCTGCAGGCAGGATTGATTCTCCATATTATGCTCTTCAGCTTCTTATTAATGGAAAACAGACGGATAAAGCCAGAAAACTTGCAAATCAACTTGAAAATTTAAATAAAAAAAGGCAAACCATGCTTCGTAGTGCTCTTGTTGAAGCTGAAAATAGCTTTTTGCAACATATAAACAACCCGATTATTATAGAATATAATCAAAAATGGCATGTTGGGATTATAGGTCTTGTTGCGGGAAGACTTTCCGAGAAATATTCTCGTCCCGCTATTATTTTGCAAGAGTTTGATGATTATTTGGTAGCTTCCGCCAGAAGTCCGGAATTTTTTAATATTATAGAGGCATTAACAGAGCATTCTGATTTATTAGATCATTATGGCGGTCATGCTCAGGCCGCCGGATTTAATATCTCAAAAGAAAATCTCTCGAAGTTTATTAAAGAAATGAACAGTTACACGGAGAAGAAACTTAAAAATTGCGATGTAACACCGAAGCTTTCCATAGAATGCGAAATCAAGCCTCAAGAAATTAATTGGGATACTATTGAATTCATAAAATCATTGGAACCTTTTGGAATAGGGAACGATCGTCCAAAATTTTTACTTCGTGGCGCCGAAGTGGAAAATGCAAGAACTGTAGGGAAGAGTGATGATCATCTTTCTCTTACCTTTGATTTAAATGGTCAGCAGATTAAGGGTATTGCTTTTAATTTTGGGGAATTTATAGATTATGCAAGAAAACATCGAAATCTTAACATTGTTTTCCAACTTGAAGAAAATGAATGGAAAGGTCGAAAAAGTATTCAAATGAAATTGATTGATTTCGAGTGATTTTTTATGGAGCTAAAGCTGTGTGTTGCCAACCGCCTCCTGCGGCTCCCGTGCAAACATACAGATAGCTCTTGTCTAAGCTGTATATCATTCTTCCAGCTTCTTTGTCTTCATCACAGTCTTCTGGAGGAGGTAAACCTTTTATAGAATCGATTTGCATATATTGTGGAGTGTCGGTTGGTTCTTCTGTGAATGGTAAACCAACCTGCAGTGTCGATACGGGTGCAACATTTACTCCTCCCCCAACTTTTACACGTTCATTGCTTGGTTCAATAAGTGTTGTTGTTCCACCAACATAGACGAAATCGTTCGCACTTTTAACTCCGCCTATTAGGTAGTTGATGTTGTGTGTAGTTGGGTTATAGAACGCAAAGCCAAGGTCATCTCCGATGTAATCGCTAACTAACCTAATTACTCCCATTTCCGAAATAAATCTGGCTATGGTGCCATTGCTGTCTCCACTGTTACCAAAAACATTCATGAGTATGCCATCTGTCAATCCCTTCTTGTCTCCTATGTTAAGTAGTGGAGTTGAAGTTATGAAGGTGTCTTCTCCAATATCTACTGTGCCGGTATTTTTTATATTCATTCTTTCGGTTCCGGCTGTATCAAATCTGATAACATCTTCATCGGGAGATTTTTCAACTTGTATTCCCGTATCTGTATCTCCATCCCAAAGTGATTTACTGACATGGGCATCAACATAAGATTTGATGCTTTGTTGAGTTGCTAAGGCGGTATCGCTATTTGAAGCAAAATTATCTTCGTCAAGGAAACTATTTATCCTTGAGCCGGACATGAATGCTAAACCGGATGGTGTTAAATCCATAAAGTTACTTGGAGTTGTATATCCACCGCCAAGTTGAAAAAGGATTCTAGGGGTGGGATTCGGATTTGTGGCATCTGTAGATCCGGCTGAAGTAAGTATTAAATCTTGATCCGTGGCCATAACTCCGTTTCCAGCCCAACTCGAGACATAATAGCTATCACTATATTTTCCAAAATACATGTTGTTTGTATAATCAGGTCCGCTTCCTTTAACTTCAACTACGGCTCCGGCATAATTATGGGTATCATTCGTGTTTACAGCTTGAAATCCAGTAAGTGTGTTATCTGAATTATTTTCAATTCTGGCTCTGTATGTGTTTGAATCTACAGGTGATAATATATTTGTAATTTGTTGCCATGGGCTACTTTGGGTCATACTTCCCCATTCCGGGAGTCCACCTGCTCCGGTTATAAGAGCTTGTCCAACGGCACCGCCCGCCAAATCAACCCAGTTTGTGCCGTTAAAATAGAACAAATCTCCTGTTACAGCTGTAACTGCTGAAATATCATCCAGATAATTATGATGAGTCTGTGGAGGTATAACTGTACAATTGACATCTCCCGGAGCACAATCTGGAGACAAAGTTTCTCCCAAATTGTATGGAGAAACCGGAGGAGTTGCGTAAACAACTCTAAATGACATTACTATAATAATTGCGATAACGCTTGAAAAACGAAGTAAAGGAAAATGCATAATTCTAATCATCTAGATATAGTATAACAATAAGTATAAAATTTATATCACATCACCAAGAATTGTAACATATGTCGGTATCAATATTAATATTCCAACATAATATAAGGTTGTACACATTTTCTATTTATGTTATTTTTACATCTCGCATTTGTTATACTATCTATGATTGACACAGAGAGAAAAAGATTTTATAATACCTAGAACACATAAATACATATTAATGGCTGAGAATCAGATCCAAACTCAAGTAATACAGTTAATCCGGAAAAGTCAAAGAATTCTGATACTTCCTTCGTCTCCGCCTGATGGGGATTCAATAGGCTCGGCTTTGGCTTTGTATTTGATACTCAGAAAACTGGGAAAGGAAGCTACGGTTGTTTGTACGGATGCAATTCCGGAAGTTTACAGGTTTCTTCCGATAACAAATGTTATTGATAACAATCTTGTTACTTCGAATGACTTTATCGTTACGCTTGATTGTTCTAAGTCTAAAATAGATACAATAAAAACTGATTTGGAAGATAATAAAGTTAATATAATTATAACTCCAAAACAGGGCTCAATCGGAGAGAAGGAAGTGTCTTTTCATTACGGAGCTACAAAATATGATCTTATTATAGTTGTTGATGCTGGTGATTTATCTCAGCTGGGAAAACTTTATGAGGAGAATGCGGGTTTGTTTACTCAAATTCCGGTTATTAATATAGATCATCATGTAAGTAATAACCATTTTGGGAAAGTGAATTTTATAGATATAATGGCTTCTTCAACGACAGAACTTTTAATATCTATTATTGAAGAATATGGAAGAATCGAAGGTAAAGATCTTATTAATGAAGATGTCGCTACTCTTCTTTTGGCTGGAATTATCACCGATACCGGAAGTTTTCAGAATGCAAATACAAGTCCCAAAGCATTTGCTTCCGCATCTCATCTTTTGGGATATGGAGCTCGTCAACAAGAGATAATTCAACATATTTATAAGACAAAGAATCTTACTATGCTTAAACTTTGGGGTAGGGTATTAACCAAGATTCAATTTGATTCTTTATATAGAATTGTTTGGTCAACAATAAGCAAGGAAGATTTTCAGCAAACTAAAAGTAATGCCGATGAAACCGGCGATATTATTGATGAATTAATGACAAACGCTCCCGGAGCGGATGTTGTATTGCTTATTAAAGAAAAAGAGGATGGTATTGTTTCTTGCAGTGTTCGTACAACAAGCCAATCTGTTGATGCGAGTGCTATAGCGGAAATGTTTGATGGGGGTGGGCATGTTCAGGCCGCCGGATTTAAGGTTCAAAGTTCCGATTTAAAATCTACAGAATATAAAATTATTGAAAATATAAGGAAGTTTCAGGCTAGAAGACTTCATATTCATCCTGATGAAAAACCGGAAGTTTTACAAGGTAAGCAGGTCGTCAATATGGAACAAAAGGCTGAATCTGTTTGGGAGAAGGATGAGAAGGAGGTTAAGGAAAATTCATCTAATAGCTTGGATTTAAAAGTTAAGCCGAATAAAGAGGTGAAGAATGTTAAGAAAAATTTGTCGAAAAAGAAATTCAATAAACAACCAGATAAAGTTAAACCGGATAAAGTTGTAGAAAATATATCAAAGAATGAAGATGAAGTGGATTTAGAACCGGGAGTTACTTATAAATTCGAGCAATAAATTATTCTTCCAGTTTTTTTATTATCTCTTCGGGTATATCAAAGTTACTGTAAACATTTGTGACATCATCGTCTTCTTCTAGTGCGTCCATGAATTTTAAAACTTTTCTCGCTTTCGTTTCGTCATCAATTTTAATTTCGTTTTCCGGAATAAATGTTATTTCAGCTGATTCAACAGCAATGTCGGCTTCTTCCAATTTCCGTTTTACTTCATGAAGATTTTTTGGATCTGTATAAATTTCCACATTATTTTCGTCGATTTTAATATCTTCCGCTCCTGCATCTATTGCGCTAAGTTCAATTTCTTCATGCTTGTCCGGCTCTGCTACAAGTGAAATTAGGCCTTTTTTATGAAAAAGATATGCTACACTTCCGGCTGTTCCCATATTTCCGCCATTTTTTGTTAAGATGCTTTTAACGCTGGCAACTGTACGGTTTTTGTTGTCTGTAAGGGTTTGAATATAAACGGCAATTCCGGCTGGACCATATCCTTCATACATATTTTCTGTAATCTCAGCTTGGTCTTTTAATTCTCCGGTACCTCTTTTTATTGCTCTCTCTATATTTGTATTTGGTACATTTGCCGTTTTTGCGTTATCTATTGCGGTTCTAAGAGATGAGTTGGTTTCCGGATCTCCTCCGCCTTCGCGTGTTGCGATTGTAATAAGCTTTGAATGTATGGTGAAAATCTTTCCGCGTTTTGCGTCGGCTAAACCTTTTTTATGTTTAATCGAATGCCATTTGCTGTGTCCGGACATATAAAAAATGAGTTATATATTTTCTGCAAATGTATTATAAAGGATTAAAAATTACCCTGCAAGATTGCAAGTTTGTTAAGTATGAATTTCTTATTTTTCTTGCTCGGGCAAAGCGAAACTTTTATGCTAGAAAAATATTCTTTGGCATAAATGTTGATTAATTATATTAATTTCTTGGCATTTCACTTGGGCCGTTAGAAAATGGTTGTACGGTAGGGCCGACATGAGTTTTTGAAAGTTCTTCGGCGATTGGATCTGCAGGCTTATTCTGTCCACATCCGGCAATAAGAAATAGAGTGATAAATAGTAATGCTATTATTTTTTTCATTTTTTACTGAGGATTAAAAAGCTGAGGTTTTTCCATTTTGCATATCTAAAATAGTGTCCGTGGATCGTTCGTATTTTAATGTAACATCATATTGAGCACTATAAAAATAATCTATCGGTCCGGTGCCGACACCTATCGTATCAGTTTCGATATTCAATAGATTGCTAAACAAATCCATTGTTTCTTGCCCAATGTCTTCAACCAAAATTCTATCTCGAACGGTTGAAAGAATGTCAGGTGCTACTGTTTGTTGGTATGGAACATATTCTATATTTTTTAGAACTCTGTTAATTTCTTCGTTTAAATAATCCGTAAGGTCTGACCAACCGTAAGATGTGTAAATATGTAGAACCATGTTTTCCGGAAGAAATACAAAATAATCGTTATGATTAAGGTTTGCGTTTAAATTAACTGCGGGATAGCCGGAAAGTTTTAATGTTTTTTCTTGAAAAGATCCAAAATCACTTTTATAAATCGATTCCAAGTTTTCCGTATAATCTGAGTTAGAAATGCCTTCTTCATTTTGGTCCAGATGGAAAGTCATACTTGCCGAAAAAGGGAAGGCGACTTCATAAGAGCTTTGATTATTAATCTTGTCTTGTTTCCAGAAAACAATCTCATCTTTATTGTTAATTACTTGCCAATCGAAAGGTCTTTTAGTTTTAAAAGCATAATTTGCATGGATTTCTTCCGGCCAATTTGTTGATATATCAAACGGAGTTTCATTATTATTTTTTACAATTTCCATTCTATACATAATTTCTATTAATTCACCGCGTGTAATTGAACGTCCGGCATTTAGTTTACCATCATTCTGAGGCTTAATGATGTGCTTTTCCTTGGAATAATATGCATAAGGAGCATACCATGCATCGTTTGGTACATCCGGGAAAATTAGCGTGTTTTCCTCTAAAGTTGGAAGATCAACATTATTTGTGGATAGAATCATTTTTAAAGTTTCCGCAATATTTTGAATTTGCTCCGGTTTAAAAGTTCCATCGTCATAACCTTTTACTATGTTGAGTTTTTTCGCCTTTTTAATATAAGGATAGAACCAGTCTTTAGCTGTAACATCGGGAAAAACAGCTTCTCCACTTTCGTATCCAGATGTGTCGATTGAAGATGCCAGTAGAATTATTTTTAGAGCTTCTGCTCTGTTTGCTTCTTTATCCGGCCTAAAAGTCCCGTCGAGATATCCTTGTATTACGCCTTCTTGTCTAAAATGTTCAATTGCTACGAAATAAGGAGAATTACTCTCTACATCCGGAAAAGATTCTTGCTTAATAGCTTGCGCAAAAACAGTTTGGTTTCCAAGTACTAGCAAACAGGTAATTAATAATGTATTAATATATGATTTTATATTCACTATTTTTTTCCTTTAGCAATTTTAAGGCTGAGGAGCGGGACAAAAATTATAAACAGTCCAATACATATCCACTGTGTAATTGTAAGTCCGACATATCTTGGATCAGAAAGAGTATCCAAGTCAATTGACCTTGTAAAGTCTATTAAAAATCTTGCAATTGCATACCAAACTATAAATATATAAGCCATCAAACCCTCTCTTTTAACGAAAGGTTTTAAAAGAATCAAGAAAAGAAAAAGTATTAACGCATTAATTGCAAGATATAAAGAAGGCTCGTTTCTTAAATCTCCTTGATAGTATGAACCCAGAAAAAATGAAGTTCTGCTTCCGATATTACTTCCAATTAAATAATCACCTATTCGTCCGATTGCAATAGCAAGTGCGGCGCCCGGGGCAATAATGTCAAAAGATTTCCAGAATGAAAGTTTTTTAAGTTTTGTGTAAGCCAAAACAGAAACAGATGCAAGGAGGGCGCCTCCTATAAAAACGAGTCCTCCATAATTCAATTTTATAATGCCAAGCCAATCATCTTTAAACATATCCCAGTGTTCACCTACATAAAACAGACGGCTCCCTATAATTGCTGCAATAAATATTATGATGAAAATATCAATAAAATTTTCTGAATTCATTTTCTTCTTTTTTGCTTCTTTAACTGCCAGAAGTAATGCAAACAGCATTCCAACAGCAACCAAGAGGCCCCAGATTTGAATATTTACCGGGCCAATCCCAATACTTGAAAATTTTGAGAAGTCCATATTACTTTTTATGTTATAGGATTGTTATTGAAGAAAACTATCTATTACACTTTTCATTTTTTCGTACGGCACGGCTCCTCCTATAAAGTTATCGTTTACGAAGAATCCGGGAGTTCCGTTTACGCCGAACTCAAGAGCTTCATCTGTTTGAGCTTTTATTTTGTCTGCATACTTGTTTTCGCTTATACAAGTGTCGAAACTCTTATTTTTAATACCCAGTTTTTTTGCTCCATCATCTATAAAATCAGGAACTTTCTTATCTTTTAAATCAGCTTGATTATCCATTAAGTAAGCGTTCATCTCCCAGAATTTATCATGTTCACCCGCACATTCCGCAGCATTGGAAAGCATTTCGTCAGGTCCGCCTCTGTCGAAGTTCTTATATACATAACTTACTTTATCCGGATATTCTTCCATAACTTTGTTCATAACATCTTTCATGTCTGCACAATGAGGGCATGTAAAACTGCTGTACTCAATTATGGTAACGGGAGCTTCTCCGGGGGTTGCACCTTCGTGTTGAGCATCGCCTGCTGTTGGAATTTGAAGATATTTATAAGGTTGTAATTTAACCATATATGTATCGCCTTCTTCCGTAAAAAATGAAGCTGACTTTGTATAAAAATCCGTCTCGTCTATTTCTTTATCGAAAAATAAAACTGGGAGTGTTTTTAAGTCATAATCTTTAACATATTTTTTACCTTCATCGCTACTAATATCTACATCCTTTATTTTTAACTCACGACCGATTTCATCTTGAAGTTTGTCCATATTCTTTGCAATATCATACGGAGGGTTTTCTATTGATGAATCTTCAAGAATTGCAACTCCTATTTTACTTGGACCTGTTTCTATGCCGAAAGTATTGTTAACGAAAGTCTTAAACGAAACGCTTTTGTCATATGCTATAAAAAGTCCAAGAATAATAACAAGAACAATCGAAGTTATCATCCAAGGATTTAATTTAAACTTCTTTGAGGTTTTTCTTTTTTTCGCCATTTTTCAAAAGTTAAGATTGATGCAATTGCACCTAATCTATAATATATCACTGCGCTCAATAGTCAAATTAATACAACAATTCTCCGGGTGAGTATTTATCAAGATTTTTTTCGCCTATTTTACTTATTAGTTCATCTATTACTTGGTCGAATTTAACTATTTCTTGAGTTCCTTTTTCCATATTGCGAATAATAATTGTGCCTTCTCTTACCTCTGTAATTCCGAGTATAAGAGTATATGGAACATTAAATTTATCAGCTAATTTTAATTGCTGTCTCATTGATCCTTTGCCAAGAGCTCCTATTGTTCTAATGCCATATTCTCTCATTTCATCAATAAGTTTTAGGCATTTTTTCTTGGCTTCTTTTCCAAGTTGGGCGACAAAAACATGTATATTATCTTTATGCGGAACTCTAACTTTTTCACGTTTCATGTGTGCGATAATCCGTTCTATACCAGCGGCATATCCAACTGCCGGGGTAGGAAGTCCTCCCATTTTTTCAATTAAACCGTCGTAACGACCTCCTCCTCCAATAGCGTTTTGAGCTCCTTCTTTTGCATCCCAGAATTCAAAAACGGTGTTGGAATAGTAATCAAGACCTCTAACTAGTTTTGGATTCTCTGTAAATGGAATATCTAGCTCGTTTAAATATGATTTTACATCCTCATAATATTCCAAGCTTTCTTTCGAAAGATAATCTGTCATTTTTGGGGCAAGTTCAGCCAAAATCATGCAATCTTCGTTTTTACAATCAAGCAGTCTTAATGGATTTTTTTGAAGTCTCACTTTGCAATGTTCGCAAAGAGAACGTTCTTTGTCATAATAGTAATCTTTAAGAGCTTGGATATAACTTTTTCTGTCTTCAAGAGATCCGATTGTATTTAATTGAATATCAAAAAGTTTTTCAATTCCAAGATCTTCGTTAATCTTATTTGCGAGAAGAATTACTTGTGCGTCCAATGCCGCATCAAGTTCTCCAATAATTTCAAATCCGAGTTGCCAAAACTGCCTGTATCTTCCTTTCTGCGGGCGATCGTATCTAAAGTGAGGTTCTATATAATATAATTCTACAGGTTGCGGAAGCTGTTTCATGCCGTGTTCTATGTAGGCACGAACGACTCCGGCTGTTCCTTCGGGTTTTAATGTTAAATTTCGTCCTTTTTTGTCCTCAAAAGTGTACATTTCTTTTTCAACGATATCTGTTGCGTCTCCTATGCTTCTTGCGAAAACATTTGTATATTCAAAAATTGGAGTTGAGATTCTTTTAAAGCCGGCTTGCCTAAGCCTGTGCCTGACAACCTTCTTGATGTAAGTGTAATACTCGTGATCGTAAGGAAGTATGTCGTGAACACCTTTTGGAGTTTGAAATGGTTTGATTTTAGATGGTAGAGAGGCTTTTTGATTTTTATCTCTTGTCATTGTCGTTGATTAATGAGTTAGCTCATATAATATACTTTATTGTGATTAAATCAAGTTTTGTAGGTCCTCTGTTTATTTTTCCCTCGAGTGGAACGGTAAATCATTCGAATGCCATGTCTTGATGCGTGTGCAAGTCCGATTGAAATAAACACAAGGTCTCGGATTCTTATAATAAGGACAAAAACAAAAACATTTATTGAGACACCAAGCAGTGCGAATATTCCCGCGTGACTTCCTTCAAGCATTCCAAGTGCTCCGGGTACTGGAATTATATAAGAGATTCCCGGGATGGTTGCACTTATAAAAGATTGTAAAAATGTTAATTTAACTCCAAGAAAAAGAGCAATTAAAAAATGTTCCAAAACCATAAAAAATACCGTACAAAATGATATAAACAGCAAAAATATGAACCTTTTTGCGTTTTGAGTGTAGAATTTCGCCATTTGTTTTTCGATATGTGCAATTGTCTTTTCGTTTTTTTTAATCCATTTTAATTTGTTCAGTCTTAAAAATTTTAGAATTGAGCTAAAAAAACCTATGTGTTTCATGGTTGCGTAATAAAACCAAAATATTATTCCACCAAAGAATATCAAGAATCCTATTAACATAAGTTCCGCTTTCCCGCTAAAAATAGAACCTTCTATAATGGAAGCTATAATTCCCGAAAAAATAAATAGTATAAGAGCTGTGTATTCAAAGACCTTGTCTATTACAGTAGATGATATTGCCGCTTTTGCTTCGACTCCTTCTTCTTGTAAAAAGAAGATTCTAACCGGTTCTCCGCCTGTTGTTGCGGCGGGGGTTAAATAACTTACCGCATAAGCTGCCATTCTATGAAGAAATAATCTGTAAAAAGGCACTTTATGTTTTTTGTCTTGATGACGTAAGATGATGTGCCATCTTAAAGTAAATAAAGCAAAATTAAGAAGGGATAAAACAAGGAATATTATAAAATTTGCAAGGGAAAATGTAGATAGGCTTTTCCCGATTGAATCAAGTCCTGTGTTAAAAAGAACAGATAGAAAAAGTAATATGCCGGTTACCAAAAATAACAAGAAAAAGAATGTTCGTTTTATCATAATATTACATTGAGCATTTTAGAAAAGCTTTACAAGTTTACCTAAAAATTCTAAAAAGTAAAATTCGCACTTGGTATAAGATTGCGAATTTTTTTATATCTTTCCTTGTTTTTTAAATACATGAAGTATCCGCAAGATGCTATCATTGCACCATTGTCGGTACAAAATTCAATACTTTTCGGATATTTTATAGGGACTTTGTAGGGTTTAAAAGTTTCTTGTGTATATTTTCTTAAAAAAAGATTTGCGGATACACCTCCTGCAAGGTGAATTTCTTTTGGTCTATATGTATCGTAAGCTTTTAGTAAATTAGCTACAAGAGTTTCAGTAACTGTTTTCTGGAATGTAGCCGACATATTTGCAACGAACTCTTTACTTAAATCTGTAGGATTAAAATCTTTCCCGGCATGTGCTTGCACCTCGTAAAGTACGGCTGTTTTTAAACCGGAAAAACTAAAGTCATACGGACTATCCAGCTTTGCCTTCGGTAGTAAGAAACTTTCCGGGTCGCCGTTTTTAGCCACTTTCTGAATTGCGGGACCTCCCGGATATTCAAGACCCAGTAATTTTGCCACTTTATCAAAAGCTTCGCCGGCGGAATCATCGTGCGATTGGCCAAGTAATTCAAATGAGCCGTGGTCTTTCATAAGGATGAGGTCGTTGTGTCCTCCGGAAACTGTAAGAACTAATATCGGGAACTTGAAATCTTCATTTCTGTTGCACCAATTTCCGTAAATATGTCCAAGAATATGATTAACTGGGATTAACGGTTTTTTCTTAATTAGCGCAAGCGTGGATGCGGTGAGTGATCCGGTTATAAGTGCGCTTATAAGCCCCGGACCTGGGACTCCGGCAATTGCGTCTATGTTGTTCCAACCGGTGTTTGCCTCTTTTAGAGTCTGCTCGATTACGGGAATTATTTTTAGAATATGTTCGCGTGCGGCAACCTCCGGTACAACTCCTCCGGTTTTTTTGTGAATGTTGATTTGTGAAGCTATCACGTTTGAAAGCACTTTATGGCCGTCTTCTACTACGGCAACAGCTGTTTCATCGCATGATGTTTCAATTCCGAGTATTCGCATATATCTTATAAAAAAGTGCAGTTTGTAGTATAATCAATAGTAAGGTAAAAACACAATAATGAGTTTGCTTTGCTCACGACTTCGCTCGCAATAGCATTTTGCTTGCAAAGAGACTCGCTAACTCCTCGCTGAATGAAACCGACCTCCATTAAAATTATTGAGAAGTTGCGTGCGCACGGGCATCAAGCCTATTGGGCGGGTGGTTGCGTGCGTGATATTTTGCTTGGGTATGAGCCAAACGACTATGATATAGCTACTTCTGCCAAACCTAATGAAATTGAGAAGATTCTTGAAAATACGAAATCTGTTGGTAAAGAGTTTGGCGTTATTTTGGTTATAGAGGGTAAGCATTCTTTTGAAGTTGCAACCTTTAGGAGTGATTCAGGTTATTCCGATGGTCGTCGTCCCGATGCTATTTTGTTTACCGACGCAAAAGAAGATGCGTTAAGGCGTGATTTTACAATAAACGGAATGTTTTACGATCCGCTAACCGATGAGATTTTGGATTATGTTGGAGGGCAAAAAGATCTTGATGCCGGGCTTATTCGTTTTATTGGCAATCCTCATAAAAGAATTTTGGAAGACCACTTAAGAATTCTTCGTGCTGTTAGATTTAAAAATCAGTTTGATTTCCAGTATCATCCGAACACTTACAAGGCTTTAAAAAATCATGCGGTACTGGTTGAGAATGTTGTGGCTGAACGTGTTCAGTACGAATTAAACAGAATGATAGAGGGTAAAAATCGTACTCAGGCTTTCGAGGATTTAAGCGAGATTGGCATTTTAGGGCATGTCATTCCCGAACTTGAGGATCTCCATGGCGTTCCACAGCCAAAACAGTATCATCAGGAAGGGGATGTTTGGGATCATAGTTTGCGTGCTTTAAAAGAGTGTGACGATAACGCCTCGCGTGATGTTAAGTGGGCGAGTTTATTACACGATATAGGTAAGCCTGACACTTTTAAACTAAAAAAGAGGATTAGATACGATCATCATGTTGAGAGGAGTAAAGAGATTGTTCATGATATTTTTACACGTCTCAAATTTCCCAAAAAGGATAGAAAGGAAGTGGAGTGGCTTGTCCTTCATCATATGATAATGGTTCCATTGGTAGAAATGCCGGATGGAAAGGCAAGGAAATGGTTTTTAAAGGAGAATTTTCTTAATTTAATGCAGGTGTTTGAAGCCGATGCAAAAGGAATTATTCCCACAGATATGTCGCTTTACGATAAAATACTTGCTCGTTACAGAGCAGTTGTTAAGGATATGCCTGTTAAACCAAAACCGCTTATAACCGGGCGCGATGTGATGAAAATTTTACAAATTCCCCCGAGTGAAAAAGTCGGTAAGATTTTGGATGAAATATATGAAAAGCAACTCGCAAAAGAAATTAAAACAAGAGCTCAGGCGCTTTCTTTTTTAAAGACTAAATCTTTTGCAGATTAAGTTCTTTGTATAAAGATTTTTTATAAGTCCAAAGGGCGCCAAATCCTATAAATACAGTTAGAATAGCAATAAGACCTCCGACAAGCGGAACTAAGCTTACTATCTCGATAATAAATATTCCAAGGGCACCGATACCGAATAATTTTCCTTTGGTCATTTTTTTTGGATTTATTAAAAGTCGTCCTATAAAAATTCCGGCATAAATTTTTGCGAGATATATTGTAACAAGAAAAACGGCAAGTAATATGCCTGCAAGCGGAAGCCCGATGAGGGTTACTCCAAGCACTATTACGGATGCGATTGTACTTAAAGCTATTACAAGTCCAAGCCCCATGCTTCTCCAGGGATTAGATTTCGCAATATCGGCAGTTTTAATAAGTGTTTTAGGAAACAGCATTGTAAGTACAAACGCAATAATGACCATTGATAAATATCCGATAAATTTAAGGATAAAATATGCTTTATAGAAAAAATCTTTTATATTGCCTCCAATATCGGTTTGTTTTTTAACTATCTTGTTGTATTCGATAAATCCTTCTACTTGATCTTCGTGAAATTCGGCTTTTCGCAGTCCGTTATATATAAAATTCCCGTTAATTTTAGCTTTTTCCGTTAAAGCTATTGTGTCTTGCACTGTAACATCCACATCTCCGTAAACGCTACCGCCGAGTATAATTCTACCGCCTCCTCCTTTTATGTCTTCATTGATTGTACCGAGAATATTTGAGAATCTGTTGCCTAAAATAAGCGATCCACCTATAAGACTATCTGATGAGACATTTAACTGACCTCCTGTTGCAATTAAATCGTCTCCTATGTTTCCGTTTACAAAAATAGACCCGCCACCGATTCTTGCATCATCGATTACATCTCCATTTATTGTTATTTGCCCTCCGGCTACTACTAAATCGCCGTTTATGTTTCCATTTATTGTGGTTTGTCCCCCAACTACAAACAAGTCTCCGTCAATATTATTGTTTATTGTTATTACTCCACCGGCGATGTAAGCATCATCAAGAATTTCTTCGTCGGATGATAGCTCGTTATCGGCCAGAAATGTAACGGCTAAAGTTGTCGGAGTGCCGAAGGCAATAAAAATACCGCACGAAATGAGTGTTATTAACAGGTTGCGTTTAATCATAGAGAAATTTAAGTTAGATTTATTTTATTATAGTTAGCGTATTTCCAGCTTGCAAATAATTTCTATATGATAAGTTTGTGGAAACATGTCAACAGGTTGGACTTCTTTTAACGAGTACTTGTTTTCGCAAAGTATTTTTAAATCACGGGCGAGTGTTCCCGGATTACACGAAACATAGATAATTCGTTTTGCTTTAATCTTTAACAAATGGTTGCAAAGTGCTTCTGTAAGGCCTGCTCTTGGAGGGTCGATGATGACGATGTCAGGATTATCCTCTCTGCCTTCGATTATTTTAAAAGCGTCGCCAGCTTGATATTCAGCATTGGAAATATTATTTAAAAGTGCGTTTTGTTTTGCGTTTTCAATTGCGTTTTTGTTTAAATCTACACCAAAAATTAGCTTAGCTTTATGTGCGCAAAAAAGCCCAATTGTTCCTGTTCCGCAAAAAAGATCGTAAACCGTGTCTGTGTGGCTTATTTCTCCAAGAGCAAGTACATGGTTATATAAAATCTCTGCTTGAAAAGTGTTTGTTTGGAAGAAGGCATCTGGCAGAATATGAAAAGATAATTTTTGATTATTGTTTATGTGTAATTCTTCAGTTAAATATGGTTTTCCATAGATATTTTCCCTTGTAAAAGTTGTCTTTGCGCCTTTTTTGGATATGTGTTTTGTAATGTAAATTGAAGTTGGATGTTGAATGTGCGAACTTCCTGTTAGAAGTTTTACAAAATCGTTTTTATATTCGAATTCTTCATGAGATGTTGTTAGGTTTATCAGCCTTTCTCCTGTCCTTTTCCCTTCACGGACGGTTAATGTTCTAAGTAATCCGGAGTTTGTTTTAAAATTATATGCCTTAAGATTTTTTTCGTCGGCAAAATTTTGAACAAGCTTAATTAATTCACCAATATCTTCACTTTCCAAATAGCACTCCTTTAAGTCAAAAACATCATATCTGTACCCTTTTGGATGAAGTCCGAGATGAATCTTATTATCTTTGTTCATACTAAAAGTAAATTCCATTTTATTTCGATAATGCCATGGAGTTTTACATTCAATAATTTTTTTAACATGTGTGTCTGAAAAATTTCCGATGTGTTCAAGAGACTCTTTAACCTGTAATTCCTTAAATTCAAGCTGGTTTTTATAATCCAAGTATTGCATTGAACAACCTCCACATTCATTAAAATGTTTGCACCTTGGCTTAATTCTAATATCCCCAGGAGTTTGGATTTCTTCCATTTTTGCCTCTAGAAAATTTTGCTTTATTTTAGTAAGTTTGGCTAAAATTTTATCACCTGGAACAGTATTTTCTACGAATACAACTCGGTTGTCATAGTGTCCGATTCCGGCTCCACCAAATGCTATCTTGGTTATTTCGATCGATATTAGTTCGCCTTTCTTAAGTTGCATATATGGCGTTACAATAAAGTGCGTATATACTACATTAATTATTTCGTATGCTCCATATACAGATTATACAAGTTGGGAAAACGAAGGATTCATATTTTAGGCAAGCGGAGCAAGAGTATGTAAAGAGGCTTGGCAGGTATGGGAAAATCACTATTGATACGGTTGATAATGATGAGAAAATTCTTTCACGCATAAATAAAGACTCTTATGTAATTGCTTTGGTTATTAATGGCAAAGAATTTTCCTCTGAGGATTTTGCAGAGAAGTTGCGCCAAATTGAAAGAACCGGCCACATAAGTTTTCTCATAGGCGGGCCACATGGACTATCGGCAAATGTAATTGATTCAAGCGATTTTTCGCTTTCTTTTTCCAAAATGACTTTTACGCATCAAATGATCCGCATTATTTTATTGGAACAGATCTATCGTGCAGGCACAATAATTGAAGGGAAGAAATATCACTATTAGACTACCCGATTTTATGAGTATTCTACTGGTGAACTAGGTATGGACATATGCTAATGGAAGCAAATTCTTAAGCTTTAAAGGATATAAACTCTTGACAAAAACGGTTAAACTTGTTTTAATAATATTCTTTGTTAAATAATTAAGATAACTATGCGTATATTATTATCGAAAATTTTCTCAAGTTTGGTTGTTGCAACACTTCTTGCTACGAGTTTAATTGCAACGGTTTACGCCTCAAGCTCATATGAATATATTGATGGTTACGGAATGGTTGAAGTTGAAAATATGAATACATATCCAACTCAATCTGTTGATAACAGCGGAACTTTTGGATTAAGCGTAGATGGTTTTAGGCATATGTGTACTACTACCGGTGGTGATTGGGATGTCGTAAGTGGAAGGCATGTTTGTTATTGTCCGGCTGGTGGTGAATTTAATTATCCGTTTGGATGTCCTAAAGTTGATCCACAGCCAACTTATCCGCAAGATCCTGTTCCACAAGCACCAAGTTACCCACAAGCACCAACCCCACAAGCACCAACTTACCCGGGGAACGAAGATTACGAATATCATGGTTTTTCGGATATACAAGGGCATAAATACGAATGGTATATAGAACAACTTGCAGATCTTGGAATTATTAAAGGTTATGGAGATGGAAGTTTTCGTCCGGATGCTCCTGTATCAAGAGCGGAAATGGCAAAAATGGTTTTAATGGCAGCAAAATTGGAAACTTTACCTTGTGATAATGATAGAAGTAGATTTTTTGCGGATCTTGATGGATGGGAAGCTCCATGGGTTAATGCAGGTTACAGAATGGACATTATTGAGGGATATAGCGGTGCAAGTGATGGCATACGTTTATTTAAGCCAAATAATTATGTCAATCGTGTTGAAGGTGTAAAGCTTGTTTTGGCGGCATTTGGGAGGGAACCTCTTGATATCTGGAAGACTTCATATGCCGATGTCTTTGATTGGATGATTCCTTGGGTTGAAGATGCCTACAGAATCGGTTTAATCGATAAACCTTCAAATGGACGATTCTACCCCGGAGATATGATGACTCGCGGTATGGCGTCGAAAGTTATCGTAAAGATGCTTCAATATTCCGGAGATATTTAGTAAACATTTCAAGGTGTAAGATTCCGCGCTTAAATTTGTTATAAATAGCAGAATCATTTCACTATTTGTCATTTTTTGATATAGTGAAGATTGGCGCGCTTCGATAACCTTATAAATATGTTCTCAAAAAAGACTAATTTGCTCTCTATTATAAAGAAAGCTGGGTTTGTGATTTTTGATATTCTTATACTTCTATCGCTTATTTTCCTTGCGACAATAGCTGCACGAGCTGACGACACAGGTGTAGAACTTCTTACAACTACGGACGATGTTTTATATGCTTCCGGCGATGATATTACAGTAACTTTTCAATTGGAAAATTATACGGGAGAAAATATTGCATTGCAGTTTGATAACGGATGTCAACTTGGTGTTGAGATTTTTAAATTTTCCGTGGATTCAAACGGTTATACTGTGCCGATTTACAATGAAATTCTTTATAAAAGAAATTGTACATTAAATAAAACTACCGTAAATATTCCGGATGGGAAAAAGGCAATTTGGAATAGAACAATAAAAGGTCTTAATTTGCCTTCCGGAGATTATGTGGTGCATGCTTATGTTGTCGGATACGAAAATGCAGATTGGGAATTGCAAGATTCCGCTTTTGCTCAAATTAGTGTTGATATTCCCAATGGGGATACGGAGCCGGAATACAATGAGAAAAGTTTGCTTTGCAAGGGAATGGGAGGAACTTATGATATGAATGAATGCAGTTGTCCGTCCGATTATGATTGGAGCGAAATTGTTGGTTGTCAAAAAGATATTGCTACTTTGGAACAATGTGTTTCCGATGGTAAATTTATAGGTTTTTCAACGCAAGATATGTCTTGTATAGAGATGGAAGATATAACAAAGCCTCTTAAAAAAACTCCTTTTAGTGATATAGATAATCATTGGGCAAAGCAGTATATAGAAAATCTTTATTCAAGAGGAATTGTTAGCGGTTATGAAGATGGAACTTTTAGACCGGATTCCTATATTAACAGAGTTGAGTTAACTAAAATGGCACTTTCCGCTGCAGGAATTAAGTCTGAAGATCCAAGCGGTGACGATGCTTTTAAATTTAACGATGTTGAAGGATGGGAAACCGAGTGGGTTTATCCGGCTTGGAAGAAAGGGATTGTAAAGGGATATACTGAAACCACTTTTGCTCCGGGAAAAAACATTACAAGAGCGGAAGCTTTAAAAATTGCTATGCTTGCGTTTGGCGTGGATGTGCCGGATACAAGCAAAAAATGGGCGTTTTCCGATACTGTTGGGCATTGGGCTCTCTCGTATATTAATCAAGCTTATTTAGATTTTATTATTGAGGGGAAGACCAAAGATCTTTTTTATCCGGATGACCCGATTACAAGGGCGGAATCATCAAAAATTATTAACAATCTTTTAAGTAAATAAAAGTAAAATATCCGAAATCTTAGTTGTTGTTTTTGGTCTTATCTTAACATCTGTTATGTTCGTTTTCGGGTCATTTATGAATTCGATACATGCCAATGTTCTGCAAGTTGGAATATCCGTTGATATGCGAGGGATTCTATTTAATTCTAATATGGATATTCCTGTTTTTACGGATAAAACTCCTGATGTTGTTGTCTTGTTGTCGTCGGTTAACAAAGAATACAACGGAGCCGGAGTTTTAACTGTGGATCCGGATTCAACCGATATTCTTCCTCAAAAAGATCTTTATAGAAAATTTATACTCGATTTAATTAAGAATAATGTTGTTGGTGTAAATGAAGATGCTTTTTTACATAACAATGATTTCTTTAAAAGAGTTGAGAAAATCAAAAAAGCCTATCCTTCGGCTCGTATTGTGCCTCTTTTGTTTCAGAAAAATTATAATAAAATAGATCCGTATTTGTTATCTAGAGCTATTGCTTCGGATAACCAAAATGTTTGGATAATGGCTGATTTTACAGAAATCTCATCTTCGGAAAAAGCTATTAACAATCTTAGAAATGCAATGCTTATGCGTGTAATTAAAAACAAAGAGATATTAAATATAGACAAATTAGCGGTAGATAACACAGCTCCTTTGAAGACATTTATCTATGCTATGCATTTTTTCGGAGCAAATATTGTAGATACAAAACCAAATTATGTTGTCTTTAAACCTGAAGAATCTTCTAAAGTTGATGGAATAATAACTTTTATCGGGTTTGGAGACATTATGCTGGATAGGTCGGTAAGAAAATTAATGGATACAAACGGACTTGATTATCCGTTTAGAAATATTACGAGTGAACTTAAGGGTGTTGATTATGTTTTTGCTAATTTTGAAGGTCCTATTAAAGAGCATGAAGTTCATACAAGTAAATCTATATCATTTAGATTTAAACCGGATGTGTCTTCCGTAGTTAAGAATGCTGGAATAAATATTGTAAGCATTGCCAACAACCATGCGCTTGATCAAGGATGGGGTGGCAGATCCGACACAATGAAATTTTTAAAAGAGGCAGGTGTGCGTTATTTTGGTAATCCTAAAAACGAAGCCGAAGGGAATACTTATATAGGCCAAATAGGAGATAAAACGATTGCTTTTATCGGTTTTGACGATACTATTTTTAAAATTGACGGAAATAAAGCGCGTGAAATGATAGAGAAACTTAAAAAAGTCTCGGATTACGTTATTGTTTCCGTTCACTGGGGGGTTGAGTATGTTCATCGTCCTACGGAAAGAAAACAATGGCTTGCCCATTTGTTTATAGATTCCGGTGCGGATGCGGTTATCGGTCATCATCCTCATGTGGTGCAGACTATGGAAATTTATAACGGGAAGCCGATTTTTTATTCGCTTGGGAATTTTGTTTTCGATCAGTATTTTTCGCAAGATACACAGGAGGGACTTGGAGTAGGCATGATAATAAATAATAATAAAATGAGTATTTATTTGCTTCCATATGCTATAATTAAAAGTCAGCCAGTGTTCATGGAGGATGATGCAAAGACAGAATTTTTAGAAAAATTTATTCTATGGGGAAATTATGATGAAGACATGGAAAATCTTATAAGAAAAGGAGAGTTTATGTTATAATAAACTAGAAAAGCCCTTTAATTTATGCTAAAATTAAAAGAAATATAAATAAACAAATTTTTAATATGAAAATAGAATTCATTGGAGCGGCCCAAGAAGTAACAGGGTCAAAACATTTACTTCATCTTAATGGAAAAAAAATTCTTTTAGATTGTGGGATGTTTCAAGGAAGGCGTAAAAAAGCTGAAGAGAAGAACTCTCATTTCCCGTTCGATCCAAAAGAGATCGATGCCGTTATTCTTTCGCACGCACATATTGATCATAGCGGTTTACTTCCTTTACTCGTAAAAGAGGGTTTCTCGGGACCGATTTATTGTACTCATGCAACGAGGGATTTGTGCCAGTATATGTTGCTTGACAGTGCGTATATACAGGAGCGTGAAGCTGAATATATTAACAGGAAAAAACTTAAAAAAGGTGAACCGCCGATAAAACCTCTTTATAATACGGAAGATGCAAAGAAGGCACTTAATCAATTTTATGGGATTGGGTACGAGAGAACATTTGTTGTGGAAGAAGGTCTTGTGGCTTGTTTTTATGATGCCGGTCACATTTTGGGGTCTGCGTTGGTTCATTTAATAGCATATGAGAAAGATAAAGATAAAAGGACAAATATCGGATTTACCGGAGATCTTGGGCGGAAAAATATCCCTCTCTTAAGGGATCCTCAGCGAATACCGAAATGTGATTATTTCTTAAGTGAATGTACTTATGGAGACAGACTTCATGAGTCTATTACAGATGCTGAAGATGAGCTGATTAAGATTGTCAATGATACATATAAAAGGGGAGGGAAACTTATTATCCCGGCATTTTCGGTGGGAAGAACTCAGGAAATTGTTTATAGATTAAATGTTGCTATAAAGCACGGTTATATTCCGAGAGACTTTCCGATTTTTGTTGATAGTCCTCTATCCGGAAATGTTACGGAAGTTTTCTCCGCTCATCCGGAATGTTTTGATAAAGATACTTACAAAGAGTTTATCGATCATCGTTTGAATCCGTTTGGATTTGGAAAATTGAAATACATTAGTGATGTTGAGGAGTCAAAGAAATTAAACAATTATCAAGGGCCTTGTATTATTATCTCAGCTTCCGGAATGTGTGAGTTTGGACGAATTTTGCATCATTTAAAGAATAATGTTGATGATCCTAAAAACTCTGTTTTGATTGTTGGATATCAGGCCGAGCATACTCTTGGAAGAAGGCTTCAAGAAGGGAAAAAGATAGTAAATATATTTGGAGAGCCGTACAATGTGCGTGCAAGTATACATTCTATTCGTGCTTTCTCTGCTCATGCTGACAGAAGTGATTTGCTTGATTACATAAGCCATGTTGAAGGTGTAAAGAAAGTCTTTCTTGTCCATGGAGAAAAAGAGCAGGCCTTTAAATTTAAGGAGTTTCTTGGCGAGAACGGATTTAAAGATGTTGTTGTTCCCGCTCCCGGAGATATCTTTGAGCTGGAGTAGATGACTTGCACAAAAAAGTTTTGAATTTTCATGTGGATTGTTTATAATGCTTCTTGCATTTAAACATTTAAAGATGCAATTCTAAATTTAGACGTGCGGGCATGGTATAATGGCTATTACCTCAGCCTTCCAAGCTGATGATACGGGTTCGATCCCCGTTGCCCGCTCCAAACAAAAAA
>JAGGUZ010000005.1 GCA_021158225.1 bacterium
TACTTAAAGTAGCACCGATATAAACATCGAACGGTCTGTATTTAAACTCTACTATGTGATTCCCCGGATTTAATGCGACAGCCCTAAATGTGTAATTAGCTGTTATGTAGTTTTGAGGTTTTTTCTCAAAAATAACTTTCGCTCTGATTGCGCTCATTACTGCAAGAGCCAAATAAAACATTCCCATTATCTGGACCGATATTCTGGCTTTTGAAAATCCGGGGAAGAATTTAAAAGGTAAATAGTTGACTGGAGTATATTTTCCAAGAGCAGTCAATAGACTTATTATTCCGAAACTTATAAAAAACCACTTATATTTCCATTTTGAAAATAATGTTATAAGAATGAAAAGCAGAGGTAAAATACGAAGAACTTTCTTAAAAAAGATCCTTGTTTCTCACAAGCATTATTTGATTTTGGGGGCTTGTTTGCTCGGTTTCCAACGGTAAAATTTTTTTCCACCAATTCATTACTTTATCCGACTTCGAGAAGAATCTATGCCCTCCAATATCGATTCTATTACCTTTGTAGTTAACTGTTCTGGAAATTCCTCCCACATATTCATTTGACATCTCAAAAATAATAGGTTTGATGTCTGATCTTTTTATAAGTTTATAGGCTGCTGTAAGTCCAGCTGGAATCTCTCCGTGAATAGCCATATAATAAATTCATTCATACCCAAGCCAAAAATTCCGATTGCTCCAAAAATAAAGAATTCAATTTTCTTATTTGAAATGCTTCTTTTATCAAAAACCCATTTTATACTTATAAAATAATTTACGGAAAGCCCGAATATGAAAGAGATTGCAGCCGAAATAAGATAGTGAATATGGGCAAACTCAGTAAGAATGTATAAACCTCCAAAATCTACTATAAAAGCCAATCCTCCCGCAAAGGTGTATCTTATTAACTGACCAAGCAAGTTATCATTTTTTAGTATCATGACCGGGATAAATAGCTCAAAAATGGTGGGCGATGTAGGAGTCGAACCTACGACCCCCTCGGTGTAAACGAGGTGCTCTAACCAACTGAGCTAATCGCCCTGACCACGTACTTTTTTATCATGTTTTGAATGTGTATGCAAATAAAAAAGGAGGAGTTTAAAATAAAACCCCTCCTTTGTGTCGTAAGTTAAGTTTTAATTATACCAGTATCCGTTGTGGTATCCCCCAAAATGAAATCCTCTATAGATGCATCTGTCTTGATTAGGGTCGTATCGATTGCAATCTTCTTGTCCTGCTTTATTTAAGTATTCGTCAAGATATTTATTCAGGTTATTTCTCCAATCATTCCAGTGCCAGTAATCGTCTCGTGGAACACGTTGGACTTTCTCTTCGCAGTGACTTAAATCGTAACAATAGTCGTAAACAATATAACAATAATCTCTAACACAATACTTTCTGGCATTTCTCACTTCATATTTTTTTGAGTAGTTACCGGGGTCGTTTTCGATTATAGCGTTTCGAGAATTTCTCGCTTTTTCGATATTTGAATAATTTCGTCCTATTCCCGTTATGATGTTTTCTCTATGCCTATTTGAATTGGTAACAACATGATTTCTTGAATTATCGGTAACAACATGATTTCTTTCTCTGTGAGTAGTATTTGAAGAGTCTGAGGATGTGTTGATAACATGATTGCGACTCCTGTGGTTCATAGTAGAAGAGTCTGAGGATGTGTTGATAACATGATTGCGACTCCTGTGGTTCATAGTAGAAGAGTCTGAGGATGTGTTGATAACATGATTGCGACTCCTACTTGGAGTTAAATAATAATGACACTCGCTTGGGCGCGGATTCCCAGATCTCACATTTCCGTTACAGTCGTAATAATCAGCGGATGCCGTTTGTGCCAAGAGCGTAAGAATAGTCAAACCAGTTGTTAATGCCCCAGCAAATATTAGTTTTTTAGTCATGATATTTAAGTTTAGAAATAAGTTGGGAATGAATTTAACATAAAAATAAAAATATGGCAAGTGAAAAATATCAGTATCGTTTCTTATAATACATTTGATTTGTAGCTATTACAGGAAAGCTTCATGGTGGAGCATAAGGGACTTGAACCCTTGACCTCTTGCATGCCATGCAAGCGCTCTAGCCAGCTGAGCTAATGCCCCATGTGTGTTTTTGGTGGGCAAGAGAGGACTTGAACCTCCACCTCCAAATAAACGGAGACTAGGCCCTCAACCTAGCGCGTCTACCAATTCCGCCACTTGCCCTTAAGTTTTGCAAAGCCAAGTTTAGTGAAAATAGACAAAATTACAAGAAGAACATAGATATGAACTGGAAAAAATGTCTAAAAAATGCTAAAATATAAGGAAAATAAAAAAAATAAAAAATCAAATGCTAAAATCTCATATCAAAAAAAGTAAAGATGTTAAACCGTCTGCCGGTTTGGAACAACAACAACAAAGAGAATTTAAAAGACAACATATTCTTGATGAAACAAAACATCAAAGAGAGAAATTAAGAGTTGATATTTTAAAGGGATTATCTGCGGGCAAAGCCAAGGAAGCGATGTCGTATACTCGGAAATTTAAGTCTGAAGAAATAATGGGAATGCTTGATAAATCGGCAAAAATGTCTGTTTACGATTTACGACGAGGCGGAACTTTAAGACTTCGCTATGAAAAAGAAAAAGATCCTAAAAAGAAAATGGCGTTAAAAAAACAACTTCATGAAAATCAAGGTTATGCTCAGATGACAGCGCAGTTTGCAAAAGAAAAGAAGACAAAAAGCGGGAGAAAATATTTGGAAGTTGATTTAAAGGGGGTGGATAGATACGAGCAACAACTGGGAGCCGGTCATATTTGTCCTTATACTTGGGTTAAAGTTGCTATTGAAGATATAAATGGGAGTATTCAAACAGGATATAGGAAAATTCCAGGAGTAGATAAAGGTATATTTGGGACAAAAATAGGCTATTATACGGAGAGTGGCGAATATCTTCCTGTTTATTCCGGTTACAAAATTTATCCTTTGGAAATTAAAGATGATCCGACTCAGCTTCAAAAAGAGGGAGAATTTTATAAAAATGGTTCTCGCGAAAACTTATTATATAGAAAAAACAGAGATGTTGGGAGTAGAGTTTCTACAGCTGAGTCTTATAATTTGGCAAAGGAACAACTTGCAGGATTTGATAAATCGAAATTAGCGGAGAAGGGGATTACACCTTTTGTTGTAAAAATAGGGTATAAATTGGATCCAGAGGAGACCACTGTTTATAGGCGTGAATACAAGGAAGCAAGGCGTCTTTCAAAAATGGATATACATAGAAGAATGGAAATAATGCAACAAAGATATCATTTAAAAGATGCTCTTGACCTTGCGTTTAAGGCTTTGCATATCGCGGAGCGTCATAGGAACTATTATTATGCTTACAACGATGCAGTTATGTATGTTGAATCAAGATACAATCCGATTGCTGTTAATAAAAGAAAAGGGAAAATAGCTCTCTCTACGGCCACAGGAGCTTTTCAGATTTTAAATTCGGTTTGGAAAGAAGGTGCTAGTAAATGGCTTAGAAATACTTCAAGATCAGCCAGATATAGAGATTCTTACAATCGAAATGTTCCACCAAAATACAGAATTGATTTTGGTATGCTTGATGGCATTGATTTTAATCAATCTCTTCCCGGACTTGCGACGCCGTATCAACATGCGATTTTCCATAATTTATATGCATTTAGAGGTTCTCGTATGTATAAGGGGAGTATGCCTTTTGATGAAGTTTTTGATAGATTACAAGCTGGAGATTTGTCCCCTAAGATGAAATATTCATATCAATCTTATCTTTATGCTAATTGGAGGAATGGACACAGTGGCGCAAAATTTATCATGCAGATGATAAGACGGGGAATTCCGTTTCCGCAAAGCAAAGACGAAGCTAGAGATTATTTTGAAAATAAAATGCCGAATTGTTGGCAAAAAAGGCGCGGATTTAGCGATTTCTGGGGTCTTGTTAGAACATGCAAGGCCTTTACAAGAAGATTGAACAAAGGTTTAAGAGAACAGGCGTAGTTTTATTTTACTATTATCTGATCCCTTCTAACTCCAACACCAATAAATTGAATCGGACATCTTACCAGTTCTTCAATTTTTTCTATATATTTACGTGCATTTTCCGGAAGTTCATTGTAAGTTTCTGCTTTTGAAGTGTCTTGCATCCATCCATCCATTTCTATGTATTGAGGTTCAAGATCTTTGTAAGCACCTATCGATGCCGGCATTGACTCGATGATATTTCCTTTATATTTGTACCCTATACAGATTTTTAATTTTTCCAAATCATCGAGTACATCGATTTTTGTTAGATTTATGCTTGTTAAACCGTTTATTCTAACGGCATATTTACCTACTACGGCATCAAACCATCCGCATCTTCTTGGTCTTCCGGTTGTTGCTCCGTATTCTCCTCCTTTTTGACGAATTGTTTCCCCGAGTTCATCAAAGATTTCAGTGGGAAAAGGGCCTGCTCCGACTCGAGTTGTATAAGCTTTCATAATTCCGACAATACTTTTAATCTTATTTGCGCCTATACCTGTACCGGTATAAAGTCCTCCTGAGGTTGGATTTGACGATGTTACAAACGGATAAGTCCCATGATCAATATCTAAATGAGTTCCGTTTGCTCCTTCTATAAGAATTGTTTTACCTTGCTCTATCTTATTATAAAGGTATAAAGATGTGTCTGCGATAAATGGTCTAATAACTCCTAGCATCTTTCTTATGTCGTCAAGTTCTTTGTCGATGTCGTGTTTTAGTTCATTATAAAGTCTTTGTAAACTTATAAAAGTTGTTCTTGTGTGTTCTGCAAATTTATCAAATTCAAGCAGTTCTCCAACTCTAACGCCTCTTCTGGCGATTTTATCTTGATAGGCCGGCCCCATTCCTCTTAGAGTGGTCCCAACTTTTTTATCGCCTTTTCTATTTTCTTCAATTCCATCTATCTTTTTATGATAATCAAAAACTATATGTGCACGGTCCGAAATAAGGATTTTGCCGGTTAGGTCAATATTGCTTTTTTTAAGAGTATCAAGTTCTTCCATAAGAGAAGAAAGGCTTATAACCATGCCATTTCCGAGGACTACAACTTTCCCTGCATGCATGACTCCTGAAGGCACTAAGTGAAAAACAAATTTAGTTGTTTTCTCGGAATCTTTAGGATCAGGAACATAAATTGTATGTCCTGCGTTTGCTCCACCTGCGGCTCGTACTATAATGTCATATTGAGCCGACAAAATATCAACTAACTTACCCTTTCCTTCGTCTCCCCATTGTGTACCGATAACGGCGGAAACAGGGCTAAGTTTCTCAATGTAATTGTTCATATGTTATGAATCAAAGAGTAGAATTTTTCGTTGCCACTATAGTACAAAAAATATACTACTTCAAATATTGCGAACAACGAATTTTTACAGTAATGTGAAAACAAGAATATATAATTAAAAATTTTTATATATGGTTACAAAAGAGATGATCTCAAAGCAACTTCCATACTGTCTTGAAGGTACTAAATTTACGAATCTGGGAGAAGTTTATGAGGGAAAAGTAAGAGAAAATTACACTGTAGGGGACAGAAGAATAATAGTAATTTCAGATAGGCTTTCCGCATTTGACAGAATTATTACAAAATTACCTTTTAAAGGTCAGGTTTTAAATCAAATGGCGACTTTCTGGTTTGAAAAAACAAAAGATATAGTAGGGAATCATATGATCGAAACTCCGGATCCGAATGCGATTGTTGTAAAAGAATGTAGTGCGCTTCCCGTGGAGATGGTTGTTCGTGGTTATATAACCGGGGTTACATCAACTTCCGCTTGGTATAATTACGAAAAAGGAGTTAGAAATTTCTGTGGAAATATGTTACCGGAGGGCTTAAAGAAAAATCAAAAGTTTGATAAGCCTATCTTAACTCCTTCAACAAAGGCTGCTCATGGTGGGCATGATGTGTCTGTATCAAAAGAAGAAATTTTGGCGGAAGGAAAGCTTAATGAAGAAGATTTTGATTATATGGCCGATGTAGCGATGAAACTTTATAATAGAGGGGTGGAAATTGCTATAAAGCAGGGGATTATACTTGTTGATACCAAATATGAATTTGGGAAGACAAAAGATGGGGAGATTATTTTGATAGATGAAATTCATACGCCTGATTCCTCCCGTTTTTGGTTTGCCGACGAATATCAGAAACGATTTGAGGCTGGAGAGACTCAAAAGAAGATAGACAAAGAATATGTAAGGGAATGGCTTGCAGACCAAGGATTCATAGGTGAAGGAGAAGTTCCCGAGGTGCCCGATGAAATAAGAATTGAAGCTTCAAGAAGGTATATAGAAGCGTATGAGTTGATTACCGGTCAAAAATTTATGGCAGAAGTAGGGGATCCTCTGCCAAGAATAGAGAAAAATCTCCAAAAATATATACAATAATTATTAATTTTAAAAAATATGATTGTTCCAATAATAATGGGGTCGCAGTCGGATAAAGAATTTGCCGAAAAGCTAACGGTGCTTCTTGATATTTGGGGAGTTCCTTATAAATTACATGTTGCTTCTGCGCATAAAGTGCCTGAGAAAGTTCTTGAAATTGTTAATGGTTATAATGCATCCGACGAGCCAACTTGCTATATAACAATTGCCGGAAGATCTAATGGACTTTCCGGAGTTGTAGCTGCTAGCAGTATTTATCCAGTTGTCGCTTGTCCACCATTCAAAAGTAAAGATGATATGATGGTTAATATAAATTCAACTCTTCAAATGCCTTCGGATACGCCGGTTTTAACTGTTGTTGACCCTCAAAATGCTGTTATGGCGGTTATTCGTATTCTGGCTAATACCAATAAAGATTTGCAAAATAAAGTTGCAAGTTACATAAAAGATTTAAAAGCAAAATTTAATTAATATTAACAATTAAAATCAATGACTCACTTAGATCCGTTGTTTTCACTCTCTCCTCTTGATGGGAGGTATACAAGTAAAGTAGACGAGCTTCGGACATATTTTTCTGAAGCTGGGTTAATGAGGTATAGAATAGTTGTAGAAGTTGAGTGGTTTGTGCATCTATGTAATGTGGTTCAGCTGGTCGGTACAAAAAAATTAAGTTCTGTTCAGGTTAGCAATTTAAGGGATACCTATACCAATTTTGACTTGATTGCTGCCAAGAGAATTAAAGAAATTGAAAAAACGACTAATCATGATGTGAAGGCTGTTGAATACTATATAAAAGAGACAATGAAAGGGTCCGGTCTGGAAAAATATTTTGAATTTATACATTTCGCTTGTACATCCGAAGATATTAATAACACATCTTACGCATTGATGCTTCAAGGGGCTCTTGATAACGAGATTGTCCCAATGATTACAGGTGTTATGGATGCCATTTTTAAGCAAGCGGTTGAGTATAAGGATGTTCCAATGCTTTCACGCACTCACGGTCAGCCGGCGAGTCCGACTACAGTTGGAAAAGAATTTATAAATACGGTTGATAGATTGAAAAATCAATTAATTGCTCTTGTTTCTGTTCCGATTAAAGCAAAATTTAATGGGGCTGTAGGGAATTATAACGCTCATTATATTGCTTATCCAAAGGTTGATTGGGTAAAAGAGAATAAAAAATTTATACAATCTTTGGGGCTAGATTTTGTTGATTACTCAACGCAAATCGAGTGCCATGATTATATGGCTGAAATATTTGATGCAATGAAAAGGATAAATAATATTTTAATCGATTTTGATAGAGATATTTGGATGTATATAAGCTTTGGGTATTTTAAACAAAAGGTAAAAAAAGGGGAAATAGGTTCGTCTGCGATGCCTCATAAAGTTAATCCGATTGATTTTGAAAACAGTGAGGGGAATCTTGGAATGGCAAATGCAATGTTCGAACATTTTTCTGCAAAACTTCCTATTGCGCGGATGCAAAGGGATTTAACAGATTCGACTGTTTTAAGAAATATTGGATCTGCGTTTGGATATGGAATGCTTGCTTACAGAAGTACTATTAAAGGTTTAACAAAATTGAAGATCAATAAAGTTGCTATAAAAAAAGATCTTGATGGTGAGTGGGCCGTGCTTGCCGAGGCTATACAAACCGTTATGCGAAGGTATAAACTTGAAAATCCTTACGAAAAATTAAAGGAACTTACAAGAGGAAAGGGAATAGATAAATCGGGAATTACTAAGTTCTTAAATAAGTCAGGACTTCCAAAACATGAGATTGCTCGGCTAAAAAAGCTAACTCCGGAAAAATATATAGGGATTGCTTCTAAGTTGGTGGATGAATTTAAGATAGTTGAGTAGTTTACGGAAAATAGGTTGTGACCATTTTGTATTTACGAAATTTCCGGTCGATTATGACAATAAAATACTCTGTGCTATTGGATTGACATTCCTTAGTAATTTGTTACATTGTCTATGTACATCGTACGGCAAATGCGCACATCAGAGATGAGTTTTAGCGAGATTTTCTGTGAGCGAAAGCAAATCTTCTGGAAGAAGAGGTATCACTCTTCAAGAGCCAATCGGTCGCGCAGGAGGAAGAAACCGCATAAACATGTGCACACACATACTACATACATGTATGAGTGAAGCGGTAAGCATTAACATGTGGAAGTAGACCCTCACGATGAAAGGAACATCGTTAAAAATCTAGAATTAAGTGCCTTATTTAGGAATCAAGGTGGTACCGCGGACTAATATAATGTTCGTCCTTGAAGCTAAAGAGGCGTTTTTTATATTTTAGTGTTGAGCTTTGCGAGATACCTCGCGAGATTAAGCGAATGAATACGAACTCCTATTTAAAACTTTAAAAAAATTATCATGAATAATAACAATAAAAAAATATTCAACGAAGTAAACCAAAGGCAGTCTTTTCCCGAGATGGAACAGACTATTTTAAATTACTGGGATGATAATCATATCTTTGAGCAATCGCTCGCAAAAAGAAAGAAATCTAAAAAGTATGTTTTCTTTGATGGGCCTCCTTTTGCGAACGGGCTTCCTCATTATGGGCATATTCTAGCGAATGCTCTTAAGGATGCAGTTACGCGTTACTGGACGATGAAAGGTTTTTATGTGCCTAGAACAAATGGATGGGATTGTCATGGACTTCCGGTTGAATACGAAATAGAAAAAGCTCTTGAGATTTCCGGGAAAAAAGAAATTGAAGACTACGGAATTGAAAATTTTAATGATAAATGTCGGGCGAGTGTTTTTACTTATACAAATGAGTGGGAAAAACTTTTAAAGAGAATTGGTCGTTGGCTTGATTTCGATCAAACTTATGCGACGCTTGAAAATGATTATATGGAGTCGATTTGGTGGGTGTTTAAGCAGATTTGGGATAAAAATATGGTATATGAAGGTTACAAAAGTATGCATATTTGTCCTAGGTGTGAAACCCCTTTATCTAATTTTGAGGTTAGCCAGGGGTATAAAGATGTAACGGATCTTTCTATTACTGCAAAGTTTAAATTGGAGGATGAAGATACTTATATCTTGGCTTGGACAACCACTCCTTGGACTCTCCCGGGTAATGTGGCTCTTGCGCTTGGTCCTGATATAAAATATGTAAAAGTTAAATCGGAAGGTGAGACTTATATTCTTGCAAAAGCTTTGGTTGAAAAAGTTATGGGTGCGCGTGAATACAAAATACTTGAAGATGTTAATCCAAAAGATCTTGAGGGGAAAAAGTATGAACCGTTATTTCCTTATTACAAAGGAAAACTTGAAAACAAGGCTTATTTTGTCGTTATGGCGGATTTCGTTTCCATTGAAGATGGTACAGGGGTTGTTCATATTGCTCCGGCATTTGGTGAAGATGATCTTGAAGTCGGTAAAAAATACGGACTTGAAGTGCTTCAGCATGTTTCTTACGATGGAACTTTTAAGAAAGAAGTAGTTGGCTTTGCCGGCAAGTTCGTTAAAGGTCAGGATCAAAATATTACGGATTGGTTGGAAGATAAAGGGCTCCTTTTTGGAAAAGAAAACTATCGGCATTCCTATCCTCATTGTTGGAGATGTGATACGCCACTTTTAAATTATACTACGGGTTCTTGGTTCATAAAAGTAACCGATGTAAAAGATAAACTTATAGAAAATAACAAAAAAATTCATTGGCAACCGGAACATATTAAAAATGGGCGTTTTGGGAAATGGCTTGAAGGAGCTAGAGATTGGGCTATTTCTCGTAGTCGTTTTTGGGGAGCTGCTATTCCCGTTTGGAAGTGCGAAAAATGTGGAGCTTATGAGTGCGTCGGTTCTGTTGAAGAATTAAAAAAGAAGTCGATAGGAGGAAAATTGCCGGAACATCACGGTGAGTTGGATCTTCACAGACCTTATATAGATGAAATAGAACTTAAATGCGATAAATGTGGCGGTACTATGAAACGTATTCCCGAAGTGTTTGATTGTTGGTTCGAAAGTGGATCGATGCCGTATGCTCAGCTTCATTATCCTTTTGAAAACAAAGAAGAATTTGAGAATAATTTCCCTGCACAGTTTATTGCAGAAGGGCTTGATCAAACGCGTGGATGGTTTTATACGCTTCATGTTTTATCAACTATTTTGTTTGATAAACCCGCATTTGAAAATGTTATCGTGAATGGGATTTTACTTGCCTCCGACGGAGAGAAGTTATCAAAAAGAAAGAAAAACTATCCGGATCCAAATATGCTCTTTGATACAAGAGGAGTAGATGCCGTTCGTTTCTTTTTATATTCGTCAACGGCTCCTTTGGCTGAAGATGTAAGGTTCTCGGAGAAGCATGTGGATGAGGTGGTTAAGAAATTTCTTCTTACTTTGTGGAATACATACAGTTTTTTTGTAACTTACGCAAATATTGATGATTGGTCGCCGGAAAATCTTAACGAAAAGAATTTTCGGCCGAAGCACAAGCTTGATCAATGGATTCTTTCCGAGGTTAATCAGCTTATAGTTGAGGTAACAAAACAATTGGATGACTACAATCTTACAAAAGGAACTCGTCCAATGATGGATTTTGTTGATAATTTATCAAATTGGTATATTAGAAGGAGTAGAAGGCGTTTTTGGAAATCCGAGAATGATACAGATAAAAACGAGGCATATGCGACTTTGTACATAGTTCTTAAGGAATTTTCCAAGTTGGTTGCTCCATTTATGCCGTTTGTTGCGGATGAGATATATCGAAATCTTACGGCGTATGATCCTAACGAAGAAGACTCGGTACATCTTTGCGATTGGCCTGTTGCAAATAAAGATTTAATTAAGCCTTCGTTAAATAACGAAACGGCTATAGTTAGAAAAGTTGTTAATCTTGGACACGGAGTGCGTGCGAAGAGTGGGATTAAAGTTAGGCAACCGCTTGCAAAAGTTCAAATTGGTTTGCCAGAAAAAGTTGATATGAAAATTTTAGAGCAACAAAAAGATGTTATTTGTGAAGAGCTTAATGTTAAAGATCTTGAGATTCTTACGGAAGTTGGTGATGTAGTACAAAAAATCGTTAAGCCGGATGCAAGAAAACTTGGACCGAAATATGGGAAAGAAGTTCAATCAATAATAAACGAGATTAAAAATGGGAATTATGAAGAAGTTGAGGATGGGAAGATCAAGGTTGGAAATAAAATACTTGAGTCCGATGAAGTTGAAATTGGATTTGAAGGGAAAGAAGGGTTTGATGTGCAAGGCGAGGATGGATTTGTAGTAGTTCTTGATACAACGATAACCGATGAATTGAGATACGAAGGATATGCTCGTGAAATTATAAGATATGTTCAAGAAATGCGAAAACAAGCCAGTTATGAGGTTTATGAGCATATTTATTTGCAGGTTAAAGCCGAAGGAGAAATGGATGATGTGGTTACGAAATTTGCCGATTATATAAAGAAGGAAACGCTAACAGTAGAGCTTCAACAAAGCGGTGAATTTCTCTACGATAAAGAAGGGGAAGTTGAAATAGATGGTAACAAAGTAGTTATTGCGGTAAAGCGTGAAGAATAGTTGCTTTTCGACTTCTCTTTGCGTATACTTTTTCCGTCATTAAAAACAAACCATTATGATAAAACGTATCATTATTGGAATAGTTGTGAATGCTTTCTCGCTTTATGTTCTTGTTGAATTTTTGGATGAGGTAACGGGTAAAGGGGGAATCAAACTATTTATAATTGGAGGTGTTATTATTGGACTTCTTAATCTCTTTGTTAAACCTATAATGAAAATATTGTCTTTGCCGTTTGTTATTATTACGGCCGGACTTTTTCTTATTGTTATTAATGCGATTATTCTCTTTCTTACCCAATGGGTTATTAATACTATGGAATTCAGGGATGTTACTCTTGTTTTTAGTGGGGTAGGGAGCTACCTTATTGCGGCTATTGTCCTTGGAATTATTAATTGGGCTCAGAATTTATTACTTAAATAATTAATCTAAAAAATTATGAAAGAAGCTATTCAAATTTTTCAGTTGGTGGTGTCGGTTTTGTTAATTCTTTCTATTCTTTCTCAACAACGAAGCGCTGGGCTTTCTGCGACTTTTGGTGGTGGCGGAGGTGGATTTCATGTTAGCAAAAGAGGAGCCGAGAAAATTCTTTTCAGAATGACGATTATTTTTGCGATTCTATTTGTCGGGAGTTCGGTTATGTATTTGTTTGTATAAAATGGTAGCATGAAACATCAATCGACATTCATGCGGGTTGTTAAATCTTATTCGATGCTTGAAAAAGTTTTGAGTGTTTTTTTAATTCTGATTTTACTTTATGTTGGAGGTCAATATTTTTTAAATAAAAATAAAAAATCACAAGTTAAGGAAGGGATTTATACTGAGGGATTTCAAGCCGGAATATTTAGAATTAACCCTGTATATGCTGATTTAAACGAGCCTGATAGAGATATAAGCAGTCTTGTTTTTCGAGGTCTTACAAAATATGATGCATCGACTCAAAAAATTATTGGTGATATTGCCGATGTAACTATTAGCGAAGATAAACTGAAATATACTTTTGTTATTAAAGATGGGATAACTTGGCAAGATGGAGAGGCGGTTACTGCTGATGATGCGGTTTATACATTTAAAACCGTTATTCAAGATCCAAGCTTCCAAAATCCGGTGTTAAAGGCTAATTTTGATGGTGTACAGGTTGAAAAGGTTGATGAGAAAACTGTTATGTTTACTTTGACGGCACCAAATTCGTTTTTTATTACAAATACGACTGTTGGTTTACTTCCCGAACATATCTTAAAAGATGTTCCTGTGAGTGATTTGATAAACGATGATTTTAATAAAAATCCGATTGGAAACGGTCCGTATAGAATTGAAGTCCCTCTTTCTACAACAATTACCGGAGTTACTCAGGTTTTACTGGAGAGATATGATGGATTCTATGGCAAAATTCCTCAATTACAGCAGCTCAGATTTTTCGGATATCCGGGACAAGCTGATCTTATTAAAAATATAAGTAGTTTGAATGCTATTTCAAAAGTAACAGGGGAAGTTGTTAAAGCTGTTTCCGAGGATTCAAGGTTTTCGATGTATGGATATTCTCTTCCTCAATACACGGCTGTTTTTATGAATATTGATAATGCGGATTTAAAAAATTTAAAAGTTAGACAAGCATTACAAAAGGCTATTCATAAAGATATTCTTTTAAGCAAGTTACCTGATACCATTAGTGTTGAAACTCCTGTATTAAGGCTTAATCAAGATGAATGGAAATATGTGGCAAGCATGGATGAAGCAAAAAAACTTTTAACTGATGCGGGGTATAAAGAAACTTTGGAAGAGCCTATAAAAACTCTTTCTCCTACTGTGGAGGCGTCTGCGGAAACCACTGAAGGAACTTCTGCGGAAACCCCTGAGGAAACTTCTGCGGAAACCCCTGAGGAAACTTCTGCTGAAACCCCTGATCAGGTCTCAGATACTGCTCCCGAAGCATCACAAGCGGAAGAAAAAACAATCAGAAAAAATCCGTCTGGTGAAATTCTTAAATTTAGGCTTATAGCAAGACTTTATCCAGAAGGGAGTTACAAACGTAACGAAATGGATATTGTTTTAGATTATCTTGAACAGCAATGGGCGAAAGCTGGTGTAACAATAAGTATCGAGTTATATGATTCTTCCACTTTGCAGGAAAAAATCCGTACCAGAGATTACGATTTATTGTTGTTTGGGCAAGGTCTCGGATATAATCAAGATCTTTACGGTTATTGGTATTCTACTCAAGTTGGGGAAGCGGGATTAAATTTATCAAATTACAAGAGTTTTGCGGTTGATACATTAATCGAACAAATTAGAACAACTTTTGATGATGAAGAGAAAAACGCAAAATTAAAAGAGTTGGCGAAGACTATTCAAGCTGATACGCCAGCTATATTCTTGTATAGACCCGTATATTATTATGCGGGTGACGGAAAGGTTAAAGGTCTTAATTTGCAAAATATGGCGTTTCCGTCCGACAGGTTTTGCGGAATTGGCAATTGGTTCTTAAATTAACTTTACTTCGAGCGCCTTTTCATCTATCTTATTACAGCTTTTTACAATTAAATTTATATAAAATGGAGATTATACTTACAAAAGATGTTGATAAATTCGGAAAACGAGGAGATGTAAAAACAGTTGAAAACGGTTATTATAGGAACTTTCTTTCTCCAAAGGGGCTTGCTTTTATTGCGACTCCGGCTCGATTAAAATGGGCAGAAGGTTTACAGGCTCAGTCTGTTAAGGCTAGAGAAGAGGTTGCTAAGAAAGCTGAAGAGTATAAGAAAAAACTTGAAAAGATGACGCTCGTTTTTGAAGCCAAAACAACGGATAAAGATACTTTATATGGATCTATCGGCGAGAAAGAGCTTGTAGCGCAACTTGAGAAGCAAGCAAAGATTAAATTTGATAAGAAACAGCTTAAGCTTAAAGAGGCGATTAAAACAGTTGGTATGCATAATATTAAAGTTAAACTTACCGACGATATAACTGTGGATTTGAAAGTTGAGGTTAAAGGTGTTAAAGAATAGTAAAATTATTTAATGCTTATTAAAGGTAAAGCACTTGGTATTGATTATGGAGACAAGAGGATCGGTATTGCTGTTTCCGATAACGAGCAACAGATGGCTTTTGTAAGAGACAATATTAAAAATACAAGTAAACGCAAGGTTATTAAGAAGATAAAAGAACTTTGTGAGCAAGAGAAAATTATTTTAGTAGTAGTTGGTTTACCTTTAAATATGGAAGGGGAGAATACAGAGCAGACTCTCAAAGTGATCGGATTTGTAAATGAGCTTAAAAAAGCCATTAATCAAAAAATAGTTTATCATGACGAGAGGTTGACAACAAAGCGAAGTGATGTTATATTAACCTCTATTGGTATACGCGGTAAAGATAGGAAAGAGAAAATAGATTCAATTGCCGCTTCACTAATTTTGCAAAATTATTTAGACTTATTAGCAAAAAGTTAGGGAAAGGGAAAAAGGGGATAACCATAAAGTCTAGCGAACTCCTTATGTAAGAAACAATGGATGTCTCAACACTTATAGGAATATTAATGATTTTTGTCGGCGTATATGCCACGTTTATTGCGTTGGAGCTTTTTAGAAGAAGCCTGGCTAAGAAGCGTCAATTCACTAGAAAGTATTCTGTTTTGCAGGTGCGTGTTGCTCGTGAAAACGAAACCGGACCACTTGTTGCAGAGCAAATCTTCTCATCTATTCATGGAATTTATACCAAACTTGGTTTTTGGCGAAAGTTATTTGGTGCTACTCAAGACAAAATTAGTTTAGAAATCGCAAATATAGGAAGTCACATTAAATTTTTTATAGCTTTTCCGGCTAAGTACAAAAACTTTATAGAAGGGCAAATGTACGCTCAATATCCGGATGTGGAAATTGAGGAGGTTGAAGATTATACAATTACGGAAAAAATGGAAATTGCGCTTGGCGAGACAACAGACGAGTCTGAGGGAAATGGAATTATTCCTGTTAAAGATCTCCCTGCTATTCAGGCTAAAAAGCAGTTTACGAATTTTGATATAACCAAAAATGTTTTTGGTGCGGAGCTAAGCTTAACTGATCCAACTATCTATCCTATTAAGAGATATGCTCAATTTGAAGATAAAATGGCGCGAACGGCTGTTGATCCTATTGCCGGCGTAACCGCTACTCTTGCAAAGCTAAATGATCCTGACGAGCAAGCATGGGTGCAAATAGTTGTTAGGCCTATGAGTGATAAATGGAGGATTATATTCACCAAATGTGTGAAGATTGTAAGTAAAGGAATTTGGGCAAATATCGAGACCCTTCAAAAGGCTTATATTAGAGCATTTACTACTCGTAGCAAGCTAAAGAGGATTATTTTCTTTCCCGTATATTTTATTTTTTGGATTCACGGGCTTAAGGCCGGCACCAAAATGTCTTTTTCTGCCGGAGATAATAATGGTGGTGACGATATCGATGACGCTACGTCAAGAACTCATGAACGTGAAACCGGTAATGCAGCAGCTATAGATAAGGTCGTAAAGCTTTTGTACGAAACAAATGTAAGAATTGTATATATGCAAAAGCAGAGAAATAAAGAGACTGCACGAGTTAAATTGCAAGAAATCGCAGGTTCGTTTAAACAGTTTAATGTTCCTCAAATTAATGGATTTCAAATTAGTTTATATGTTAATGGGCAAGATGTTCTAACCAGGTACAAGAATAGGTTTATGGAGGATTCATTTGTTCTTAATGTTGAGGAGCTTGCGACTATCTATCATCTACCTAATAAGACTGTTGCAACACCAAACATTTATTGGGTTAACTCACGAAAACTTGAACCGCCAACAGATCTTCCTGTCCCTCGCTTGGATAAGGAGAATGATCTAACTATGCTTGGGAAAACCAATTTTAGAGGAATTAAAAAAACTTTCGGAATTAAAACAATTGATAGGAGAAGACATATTTATGTTATCGGGAAAACCGGGATGGGTAAAACGACTCTTTTGGAAAACATGATTTATTCGGATATTATGGCCGGTAAAGGCGTGGGTGTAATTGATCCGCATGGAGATTTAGCTGAGAATGTTCTTAGTTTTATTCCGGCAAATCGTACAAATGATGTGATTATTTTTGATCCATCAGATAGAGATTTCCCGATTGCGTTTAACATGCTGGAGAGCAAAGATCCTGCTTTAAATAGTATTATTGCTTCCGGACTTGTTGGTATCTTTAAAAAGATTTATGCGAATAGTTGGGGGCCACGTCTTGAACATATTTTAAGAAATACTATTCTTTCACTACTTTATTATCCAAACACGACAATGCTTGGAATTACGCGAATTCTTCAGGATAGAGATTTTCGAAGAAAGGTAGTTAGGAAGATTGAGGATCCTATCGTTAAGGCGTTTTGGGAAAAGGAATTTGAAGTTATGCAGGACAGAATGAGGGTTGAGGCGATTTCACCAATATTAAATAAAGTTGGGCAGTTCTTGGCTAGTCCTATTATTAGAAACATTGTTGGTCAGCCAAAAAGTACGGTTGATCTTCGGTTTGCCATGGATCGTGGAAAAATTATTATTGTTAATTTATCTAAAGGAAAGCTTGGGGAGGATAACTCGCAGTTACTTGGATCTATGCTTATTACAAAGTTCCAAATCGATGCGATGAGTCGTGCAAATATTCCTGAGAATGAACGTAAAGATTTCTATTTATATGTGGATGAGTTCCAAAATTTTGCTACCGATTCTTTTGCGACAATTCTTTCTGAGGCCAGGAAGTATAAGCTTAATTTAACTATGGCTAATCAGTATATTGCCCAGATGCCGGATGAGGTTCGAGATGCGGTGTTTGGTAACGTTGGTTCTACGCTTGCCTTCCAGGTTGGGTTTGATGATGCGGAATATTTAAGTTCTCAGTTTGGGGAAGAAGCGCTTCCTGCAGATTTGGTTAGTCTTCCAAAATACACGGCTTATACAAAACTTCTTGTTGATGGAATGCCAACAAAAACTTTCTCTCTTGATACACTCCCACCTCCTCATATTGAGGATGAAGATGGTCGAAAGGAAAAGATTTTAAAAGTTGTGCGCGAAAGATATACTCAAAATAGAGAATTGGTTGAGGATAAGATTAAACGTTGGAGTAGTAACGACGAGAAAAAGAAACAGTTGCCTGACGGAAAGAATAAAAGTAATAATAAGGGTAAGTAATTCTTACTAAGGAGATAAGCTTGTGCCTTATAACTTCTCACGCTTCTAAAACCTTTAATCCGGGAAGTTCTTTACCTTCTAGAAATTCCAACATTGCACCTCCACCTGTTGAAACATGAGTAAACAAGCTTTTGTCTATATTAAATTTCTTAAGTGCATCCAGAGTATCTCCGCCTCCTATATATGTTTTTCCTTTAACTTGCGTGAGTGCTTGTGCAATTTGTTTTGTCCCATTTTCAAAAGGAGTTTTTTCATAAAGCCCCATTGGTCCGTTCCAGATAATAGTTCCGGCATTTTGTAAAATCTCGATATATTTATTTGTTGATTTTACTCCAATATCTAGCATTTGCATGTTTCCTTCAACTCCGGTGATTTCTATATCCGCAGTTATTACATTATCTCCAATTTCGTCGGCTACAACTGCCCCACCAGGGGTAACTATTTCGCATCCTGATTCCTCGGCTTCCATCATAAGTTCCTGAGCAAGTTCCATCTTATCTTTTTCGCATAGAGAAGCTCCAACATTAAAACCTTTTGCATAAACAAATGTGTTTGCAAGTCCGCCTCCAAGCAAGATTTTGTCGGCCTTTTTTATATATGTTTTAATTACACCGATTTTCGTATCGATTTTTGCTCCTCCAAGAAGAAGTATAAATGGTTTTTCAACTTCACCTAAAAGAGGGGAGAGTGCAGTGACTTCTTTATCCATTAGAAATCCTGCATATGCGGGTAGATAATGAGCAATTCCTTCCGTAGATGCGTGAGCTCTGTGAACTGTTCCGAAAGCATCACTTATGTATAAATCTGCATAACTTGCTAATTTTTTTGCAAATTCTTTATTGTTCTCTTTTTCTTCTTTATGAAAGCGAGTATTTTCAAGCATTAAGATATTCCCGAAACCAAGTGAAGATATAGCTTTATCAACATCTTTTCCTACACATTTATCAACTTTTATAACAGGTTTGCCGATAAGTTCGGCAAGTCTTTTTGCAATAGGATCAAGCCTTAATTTCTCATCAATTTCACCCTTTGGTCTACCTAGATGTGACATTAAAATTATTTTGGCTCCTTGCTCTATTAAATATTTTATTGTTGGGAGAGATTCTTTTATTCTTGTGTCATCTTTTATAATTCCATTGTCCAGAGGGACATTGTAATCCATACGCACAATTGCTGTTTTCCCTTGCAAATTGGCTTGTGTAATCTTCTTAAGTTTCATTGTTGTTGAATTAGAATGATGATAAAGTTTGTATAATCGAAAGTGCACTTTGAGCGTATTCCTTACCGAGAATTATTCTTTTTTCAGCTTGTGTCTTTGTTAATGTCGTTAGAATTCCTTGTATAATCGGAACACCTGTTTTTAGTGAAACTTTCATTAATCCATTAATACTCTCTCGTGATACATGCTCGTAATGGCTGGTTTCTCCTTTTATAACAACTCCAAGTGCGACAACCGCATCCGGAGATTTTTTCTCGATGATTTTTTGCGCGGTTAAAGGGATTTCCAGAGCTCCGGGTACTCGAATTGTTTTTAAGTTTTCTACTCCGTGTTTTTTAAGCTCTCTAACCGTGGTTTTTAGCAGTTCTTCTCCAATTTGACTATTGAACTCGGAGAATATTATAACGATTTTACATTTTTCACCATTTAAATCTTGCCTATCTCTAATATTGTGAATAGCCATAATTAAATAAATCCGCGATCTTTAAGAAATTCATAATTGGTTTGGTTGTCTCGTTCGTCAAAGAGTTGCTTTAAATAGCGAGAAAGTGTATCTATTTCGATATTAACAAGCGAATCCACGGTTTTTTCTCCAAGGGTGGTGTGTTTTAATGTATATGGGATAACAGAAACTATAAAACTGCCCGATTCCAACATGGAAATTGTAAGACTTATACCGTCTATGCTAATGGATCCTTTTAATGCCATGAATTTTCTTAAGTTTTTCGGATAAGCGATTTCTATATCTTTTGTATCTCCAGCGATTTTAACGGATTTTATCTTTCCAGTTGAATCGATGTGACCCATAACAAAATGTCCGTTTAAGGCATCGTGCATTGTTAAAGACGGCTCAATATTCACTTTTGTATTTATTCCCCATGAAGAAACGGAAGTCCTTTTGATTGTCTCCGACATGTATTGAAATTTAAGTTTGTTTCCTTCCTTCTCAACAATGGTTGAACAAATGCCGTCTACGTTTATGGAATCTCCTTTGTTTAAATGCTCAGAGTCAAGATCTGTTGCAATTAAAACTTCAAACAGATCGTCATTCTTTTTTATACTCGTAATTGTACCGATTGATTTAATTATTCCAGTGAACATAAAAAGATGTTATTCGTGCATTATTATTATTTATCTTGTGGAATAGAACAAGTAAAAAAGTTTTAATAATATTTTTAATATTTTTTAATACATGTCTTGTAAGTTTTAAATATCTATTATTTAACCCTTACGATGATGAAAAGTCTCAATCGGGTATCACTTCTCGGAAATCTTGTTGCGGATCCGGAAGTTAGAGAAACGCAAAATGGCAATAGTGTGGCCAATTTTGCAATTGCAACAAATCGGAGATGGAAAAATACCGATGGTGAGTTAAAAGGTAAAACTGATTTCCATAGAGTTGTCGCATGGAGAAAACTCGGACAACTTTGCGGAGAGTATCTTAAAAAAGGTTCAAGTGTTTATTTGGAAGGGCAACTTCAAAATAGAACTTACGATACCGATAAAGGAGAAAAACGTTTCATTACCGAAATAGTTGCTAAAGATATAAATATACTTACTTGGAAAAAAGGTAAAGAAGGTGCGGTGGATGCAGAAGTTGTTTCGCTCGAGGAAGACAAAAACGTTGAAGAATAAATGCTATTTGTTTGAATTTTTGTTAAACTGAGTATGCGTTCTGCAGATTTAAAGAGCGCATGCTCATGCAACTATCGATAATTATCCCAACATACAACAGGGCGGAAATTTTAAAAGATTGTCTTAGAAGATTAAATAATCAAGATTTTATAAAGAATGAATTTGAAGTTATTGTTGTTGATGATGGAAGTACCGATAATACCAAGGAAGTCGTTAAGAATGCACAAAAAAAGTCTTCCGTTGAAATAAATTATCTTTATCAAAAGAATCAAGGGCAGGGAGTAGCTCGTAATTATGCGCTTCGATATGCAAAAGGGAGAATAATTGTATTTATTGGTGATGATATTTTGGTTTTGCCTGATTTTGTAAAGCAACATTTAAATTATCATCGTAGGTATCGTCGTGAAAATGAGGCTGTTCTTGGTTTTATAGGTTGGGATCCTCGGCTTGAAGTTACGCCGTTTATGGAATGGCTTACAAATGGATCGTCCGTATTTGGCAGATTTGGTGGACATCAATTTGCTTTTGAGAAACTTCAAGGCAAGAAGAAGGCTGATTTTAATTTCTTCTATACATCAAATATTTCGCTTAAAAAGTCGTTATTAAAAAGACATCCGTTTGATTCCAAATTCAGTTCTTACGGATGGGAAGATATAGAGCTGGGTTACCGTCTTACCAAAAAAGAGAATTTAATTCTTTACTACAATCCTATGGCGATAGGATATCATTTTCATGAAATGGATGAATCCGGGTTTGAAAAAAGAATGTATGCAATAGGTAAATCTGCACACTTATTCCATAAAAAATATCCGGAACTTAAAAAAGTTCCGCAAAAATGGAAGCAAATTATTTTTTCCGTTATTTCAAGCAAGATAGTGCTTGGTATTTTAAAAAAATTCGGTAAAAACACGCTTTATTATTACGCTCTTTCAAAGAAATATTACCTGGAAGGTATAAGAAATGGAGCAAAAGCTTAATTATTGCCGTTAGCGCCATCTTCAACAATGTCCGGAAGCGTATTTTGATATCTGTTATTCATCTCGGTTCTGATATCGTCCGGGTTTTGCTCGGGTATTTCATGAGACATTTCATCAATGGCACTCATTTGTTTTATTAAAATTGTGCATGATCCGTCTTCCCTTTGAAATACTCGATATTCGTTATCTATCATTTTTATCATCTGAGAAGCTTCATCCTCGTTAAGCCCGTCGGCATCTAATTGCCAACCTTGATTTAGAAGATTTTGTACTTCGTTCTCATCGTAATATTCAAATGTTTCACCTTCTATTGTTTCGGTATCCATTGTTAATTGTCGTTAATTTAATATTATCTTATAATTATACTATATAATTAAAAATAAATCAAATTACAGATATGTCAACAAACGGCTTATTTAAGGCTCGAGTAGTTGTTTAGATGTAGAAAGAATGGTATAATTAGAATATGAACAAAAGAATGTTAATTATTGTCGGTGGAGGAACGCTTGCGGTTCTATTTGTAGGGCTTATTGCGTTTGCCGGAGGATGTTTTAGAAAAAAGGAATACAAAGTTGCTACGAGTAATAAAATAGTAGAATTGACTTACTATAAATTATTTGATGATTCCGATGTGATTGAGCCGATAATTCAAGAATATAGAGCTATTCATCCAAATGTAAAAATAAATTACCGTCAGTTTACAGATTCGGATGAGTATTACGACTTAATTTTAAACGAACTTGCGGAAGGGGAGGGACCTGATATTTTTTCTGTTCCGAATACTTGGTTTGTTAAAAATTATAAAAAGGTTTATCCGGCTCCTGCAAATATGCTCCCTCCAAAAATATTTGAAGATACTTTTGTATCTGTAACCACCGATGATCTTGTTAAGCAAAATCCGGATACAGGAGAAATTCTTGTTTACGGAATTCCAATGACAGTTGATACTTTGGCTCTTTATTACAATAAAGATCAATTTGATGATGCGCTTCCCGCTCAAGGAAAGCCTTCTGTAACATGGGATGGGATTAAAGAGGATGTGTTTAAATTAACCAAAAAAGATAATAGTTTTGAACGATTTGAGGTTTCCGGAATGGCTATGGGATTTGCGAATAATATTTCGAGGGCTGTTGATATACTTTATTTGTTAATGCTTCAAGATGGTGGGCGTATATATGACCAGAATTATGCAGAAGCTATCTTTGCTCAACAACAGGGGGTTGATAGCGATGGATCCATTATAAAACCTGGACCTAATGCGCTTAAGCTTTATACAAGTTTCGCGGATCCGGTAAATAAGAACTACTCTTGGAACGCTTATCTTTCGGATGCATCTTCGGCGGAAAAAGAAATTGCAACTTTCGCACGCGGAAAAGTATCTATGATTATCGGATATTCTTATATGTATAATCAGATTCTAAACGAAATTAAACAATTACAGGCAAAAGGACTTTCAACAATAAATCCGGATGTTATAAGAATCGCTATGATTCCACAGAAGAAAGATCCTGCTCAGTCAACAGAAAAACGTATTGCATATGCCCATTATTTTGCCGAAACGGTTGCCAGAACTTCCGAAAACCCAAGATGGGCTTGGGATTTCCTAATGTTTGAAACTTCAAAGGAATCTCTTCAACATTATAATGAGAAAACTCACAAGCCGACAAGTAGGAGGGATCTGATAGAAGAACAAAAAGCAGATCCTATTTACGGGGTATTTGCCGATCAAATAGGTATTGCGGAAAGTTTTCCAATATATAACGATAAAGCATACGAGAAGATTTTTCTAAAAGCTATAGAGTCTGTACTTGCCACAAAAAGTCCGGCGGACGCAATGAAGATTGCACAGGACGAAATAAATGCTATGCTACCCAGCGGAGGATTAATTCCTCAAGTAACGGCTACAGATGAAGAAAAAGCAAATTCTAAAAAAAGCACTTAAAAGTTTAAAGAATATAACCTTCTTAAAGGCAAGCGCATTTACTTTTTATGCGTTTGTTTTTTTAATTCCGTTTCAAATTGATGCTCTGGTTTATGCTTCACCTGTTTTTGAGAGTGGGGGTTTTAATCCGTATACATCCGTTTTTTACTATCTTACGGATATTGTTTTTTTGTTGTCGTTGATTTTCTGGGGAATTGCCCTTGTTAAGGGTGAATATAAAAAGAATTTTACATATGGTAAGTGGATGATATTTATATTACTTATTCTTTTTGTTGTAGCTGGAGAGGTTTCTGTATTGTTTGCTGATGACAGGTTCCTTTCTTTGATGCTGGTTATAAGATTAGTTGAGATGATTCTTTTGTATCTTTATATGGTGAATGATGTTGTTAAATTTGATGTTATTATTAATGTTTTTATAGCCTCCGTAAGTTTTCAGGCTGTTATTGCAATTATACAATATATTAATCAGGGGCCGATTGGTTTCCATGCTTTGGGTGAACCGTTAATTACTCCAAATACACCTGGAATTGCAAAAATGGACATAGATGGATCAAAAATAATTAGAGCTTACGGGACATTCTCTCATCCGAACATTTTGGCTGGATATTTAGTAACGGGATTATTTCTAACGCTTCGAAGAATTATACAAAAAGAACATATAGCCTACGCAATTATGGCACTACTAATAGTAGCACTTGTTTTAACATTTAGTCGTAGTGCTATCTTGGCCTTAGTTGTTGCAGGTCTCGTGCTTATCTCAATAAGAGATATAAAAATGTCATTTAAATATATATTACTAGTAATAAGTTTATTTATATTGTTCGTAGTTATTTTTAATCTGGAACAAACGATTTTTAGTAAATTCTTATTTACCGATAGTGCAAGTTTTACAGAACGTGTTTTTTACTTCTCAATAGCAAAGAAAATGATATATGCACATCCTTTTGGTGTCGGGCTTGGGAATTTTACTCTTTTAATGCCCAATTTCACGTCGTTAAAGTTGGCTCCGTGGGATTTTCAGCCGGTTCATAACATTTACATGTTAATTGCAAATGAAATCGGATTTGCAGGATTCGTAGTATTTGTATTGCTTCTGGCGTCTTTTTTTGTTTACCTCTTTATAGGTCAGAAAAAATCGATTGCCGGAATTTTTTTGATGGCCAGCTTGGTTGCGCTTGCTGTTATAGGTTTGTTTGATCATTATTTATTCTCTCTTTATCAAGGACAAATTCTATTGTTTTTTATATTTGGACTTTCAGGAAAATACTTTATGACAAAAAGCCATTAATGAATTCTTTTGCCGATAGAGGTCTTTTCCCTTCCGGTTGAAGTTTTGTAATTTCTAAAGTTCCGTCTTTCGTTCCAAGCAATATCTTCCCATCGCTATTTTTTAACATACCGGCGTTAATTTTTTCCCTTCCGTTATGAATATTCATTTCAAGTAGCTTTAATCGTTTATTTTTGAAGATCATATAAATCCCGGGCCATGGTGTAAATGCTCTTAGCTTATTATATATGTCATTTGTTTTTTCTTCTTTTGGATTAACCAAAGCGTCTGTTTTTGAGATTTTATGACAATAAGTTGCCAATGATTCATCTTGAGGAATAGGGGTAAAAATTCCGTCTTTAATGTCATGCAGAATATACGGTAACATAACGGCTCCGAAATTAGATAATTTTTCAGAAAGAGATTTCGAAGTATCTGTCTTCCCAATATTAAATTTCTTAAGCAAATATATGTCGCCGGTATCAAGATTTTCATCAAGGCTCATAAAACTAAGGCCAGTTTTGTTATCTCCATTAAGTAGTGCGGATTGGATAGGAGATGCTCCTCTGTATTTCGGCAGTAAAGAAGCATGAATATTTATGCAATCGTATTTTGGAATATCCAAAATTTCGCGCGGGAGAATTGCTCCATAGGCGATAACAACTATAAAATCCGGATTTAAGCCTTTTAAGAGATTAATAAATTCCGGATTGTCTTTGATTTTTTCAGGTTGCAATACTGTTATCCCGGCTTCTTTAGCAAACTTTTTAACAGGTGGCTCAGCGATTTCCATTTTTCTTCCCACAGGTTTATCGGGTTGAGTCACAATGGCTTCTATTTCAATTTCATCATTTTCCTCCAAATGATCCAAGAATGGAACAGCAAATTGAGGGGTTCCAAAGAATATAACTTTCATGATATTGATTTAATGTACGGCTCGATTGTACGTTATTGGCTTTTTCTTAGCAAACAAACTATGGTATTATTACGATCGTATAATAAATAAGAATTATGTCAGCTTTACATCAATATTTGTTTTCGGATTATCTTGATGACGAAGAAGAAGTTGTCTTTGTTGCTCATCGTCATTTTTTTGTGTTTGTGCCGGATATCTTACGTATACTTGTTTTTCACTTACTTATTCCGTTTGGATTTTGGTTTTTATTCCCACAACTTTTATGGATTTATATAATTTGGTTTGTTATTGGTATTTTTAGAACTCTTTTTGTTATACAAGATTGGTATTATGATTGTTGGCTTATAACAAATATGGGTGTTATTGGTGTTGAATGGACCGGCTATTTTGAAAGAACTTCTTCTCGCGTGGAATATCAATCTATTGAGGGAATGGGATATACGATTAAAGGTGTGCTTGCAACTATGTTTAATTATGGAAATGTAAAACTTGCTAAACTTGGTGGATCTACATTCGTTACATTAAAAGATGCATATAATCCAAAAAAAATCGAGCGCAAACTTGTATCTTTCCAAGAAAAATTTATGAAGGAAAAAAACTTTACGGATCAGGAAGTTTTAAAGCAACTTTTATCCGATCTTGTTATTGAACATGTAAAAAAACACGGTTTGCCGAACAGCGAGGAAGAGGATAGTCAAGTTAAGAATATATCAAAATAATCATTACGTATGGAGACAATTGTTTTTTTTGTTATAGCGACGATTATATTGTTGGCTTTTATCCTGGCGTTTTATGTCTTTATTAAAGCAGGATCAGGAAAATTAAGCAGGGGAGACAAGCAGTTCATAAAGAAACAATGGAGAAATATTGTAAAAGAAGTTCCCGATAATGTTCATACGGCAATTTTGAATGCCGATAAATTACTTGGATATACCCTTAAATTACGTGGGTATATTGGCTCTGTCGGCGAACAACTAAAAAAGAGTGGAAATCTTTTTAGTTCTGTTAATGATGTTTGGTTCGCTCATAAAACAAGGAATAGGATTGCACATGAGATGAATGTAAAAATAACAAGTCAAGAAGGCAAAAAAGTAATTGCTATTTTCAAGAAAGCACTTGGTGAACTTGGCATAAAATTATAAATCATGATTAAATCAGATCGTTACATAATGGGGGTTTCCGGATATCTCGGTTCCGGAAAAACCACAGCTCTTTCTTTTCTTGAAAAACGAGGTTTTTCTTGTATCGATGCTGATGAAATTGTTCATGATTTGTATGAACCGGGTGAAGATGGATGGCGTAAGATTAAAGATTTTTTCGGGGAGGAGTTTCTTGTGGGTAAAGACGAGAAAGTTAACAGGTCAAAGCTTAGAAAAGTAGTATTTAATAATGTTCCAAAACTAAAAATTCTTGAAAAAATAATTCATCCGCTTGTGTTTAACGAAATGCGCAAAAGGATTCATCGTGCTGATTCCAATAAAATAGCTATTGAATCAATTAAATTTGATGAAAAAAGAATGGGAACAAATCTTGATAAGATTATCTGGATAGATGCTCCTCGCAAGATGGCTTACGAACGTATGGTAAAAAATATGAATATTTCCATAGAAGAATATAATACAATAAGGCAGTTGCAAGAAAAACCTGTTAAAATAGATTTTGTAATAAAAAATAATAAAGGTTTAGACGAATTTTCAAAAAAAGTTGATGAAGTTATACAAAGCCTAGTAAAATAAACTTAGCCTAGTAAAATAAACTTATGACAGAATTTGAAACCGTTATCGGTATAGAAATCCATGCCCAAATAGCTACAAAAACAAAGATGTTTTGTAGATGTGACAATGATTCTTTTGATAAAGAGCCAAACAGTAATGTTTGTGAGATTTGCATGGGCTTTCCAGGGCAACTCCCGGTAGTTAACGATGAAGCTGTACAAAAAGGTATAAAAGCTTCCCTTGCGCTTAACTGCAATATTCCTGAATATAGCAAATTTGATAGGAAAAATTATTTTTATCCGGATTTACCAAAAGGATTTCAAATTTCGCAATTCGATAAACCCTTGGCGGAGAAAGGATGGATTGAAATTGATGTGGATGGGAAAATTAAAAGAATAAATATAACTCGTCTTCATTTGGAAGATGATGCTGGGAAATTAACACATGTTCCAGGCGGTACATTAATTGATTACAATAGAGCTGGGACACCTTTAATGGAAATAGTTTCTGAGCCTGATATGCGAAGTTCTCAGGAAGCAATGGCTTACGCAAAAGAAATTCAAAATATTCTGCGTTTTTGCGGATCTTCTGATGCCGATATGGAAAAAGGAATGATGCGCTTTGATGCCAGTGTCTCTATAAGGACGAAAGGGGAGAGTAAGCTCTACAATAGAGCTGAAATTAAAAATTTGAATTCGTTTAGAAGTTTGGGGGCCGCTATTGAATATGAATCTGAAAGGCAAATGAATCTTTGGCAGGATGGGAATCCTCTTACTAAAGATATTACCGTCGGATGGGCTGATGATACTCAGAAAACATATTTCTTACGTGATAAAGAAGGGTTTGATGATTACAGGTTTTTTCCTGAGCCGGATATTCCACCATTACTTGTTAACAAAGAAGATCTCGAGGTAATTGCGGCATCTGTCCCGGAAATGCCTGCGCAAAAAAGAAAAAGATACAAAAAAGATTTTCAATTACTTCCGGATGATATAAGAATTTTAACTTCCGATTTATATACAGCTCAATATTTTGAAAAAATCGTTTCCATGATAGAAGATCCGAAAAAAGCTGTTTCTTTTATGAATACCATCTTACTTAAACGACTGAAAGAAGAGCAAATTAGTTTAAAAGAAAGCCCGATTAGCGCCGAAGATCTTGGCAGATTAATTCAGCTTGTTGAAAGCGGAGATATATCGAATAATCAAGCTAAAGGTGAAGTTTTTGATGTGATGTACGAAGAAAGGAAGAATGCTGATGATATTGTGAGAGATAGAGGACTGCAGGTTGTGAGTAATAAAGATGTAATAGAGGATATTTGCAAAAAAGTTATAGAAGGTAATCCCGGACCGGTTGAAGATTTTAGATCTGGTAAAGGCAAGGCATTCGGGTTTCTTGTCGGGCAAGTGATGAAAGAGAGCAAGGGGCAGGCAAATCCAAAGATTGTGAATGAAATATTAAAAAGAATTATTTAACATTGCCGAGTTAGGGATATTGATTTAAAATATATTAAGCATTCTTACCATCAAAATTATGATTAATACGTCTCTTGATATTCTCTACATAGTCCTTGCGGCGGTTATTTTGCTTGTCGGGATTTTACTTGCAATTGCGATTATATATTTAATTTTTATATTAAGAGATGCTAGTAAAGCTACATATTTCGTAAAAGATACAGCTCAGAAGTTAAATGATTTTGTGTATAAGCCACTTTTAGTTGCACAATCTATAATGGATAAGATCAGTCCGATTTTGGAATCGATGAGAGAAAAGGGTGGAGATGCTGTTGAAAATGTTACCAAAAATAAAGTTAAGAAGAGGGAGCGTCCAAAGAAGAAATAATTCTTATTGGAAATTTGATTGTCGCATTATAAATACGTCTCCATCTTGATGGTTCTTGAATTAATCTATAAAGCCACTCGAGTCCGATTTTTTGCATCCATTTTGGAGAACGAACTTTTGTTCCTGATATAAAATCGAGCGTCCCGCCTATTCCAATTGCAATCTTTACTGTTTTTAGTCTGTTAATCACTTTCGAAATCCATAATTCTTGAGCTGGAGCTCCATATGCCACAAAAAGAATGTCCGCTTCAGATTTATCTATCATATTAATAATTTCATCCATTTCTTTATCATCGGGTGATCCCGAATGGGTTCCGTTAATGGCAAGCCCGGGATATTTTTTTTCCAAAATATCAGCTGCTTTTTTAGCAACTCCGGGTGCCGCTCCAAGGAAAAAACAGTTTATACTTTCTTTTGCTATTTTCTTGCATATTGTCTGCATTAAATCGGCGCCTGTAACTCTTTCTTGTAGTACTTTCTTAAAATAAGCTGGGTAAAGTATTACCAGTGGCAATGTTAAAAAAGCTTTAATTTTACCGCTTTTATTATAAATGTGTGTAGCCGCCCAAAGTATTCCAATTCCATCGGGTACATTTAGTAGCGAGTGTTTTAATACATTTTTAAATGTTGAGTTTCTCTGTGATTCAAGTAGCATTTCCGGATTAGGTGTACATATATATCCCTTTTTTCCGTTTTTAACGCTATCTACAACAAATGACGAAGCTTTTTCAAGAGTTGTATTTTTAAACGGGATTCCCAGTACCGTTATTTCTTTTGGCATATCAAGCAAATATTATGATTGTTCTTAGTATAGAACATTTTGACTATATTAAAACCATTCTTCTTGAATAATTTTCTAAGTTCATTTGGTGTAAAAGCATGATAGTACCTCTTAATATTCGTCTTTCCCCATGGAATAAATGTGTCGTTCCAATCGTATTCTCCAAAATGAACAATAAAGTTGAACAATGATTTGATTATGTGTCTTCTATAGCGTTTTTGAAAGAGATTCCACACGGTGAATATTGCATATCCGTTTTTTTTAAGAACTCTATTCGTTTCCTGAATACTTTTATTACGCAAGTCGGAGGAGGGGATATGATGTAAGCTAGCTATAGAAAACAATATATCTGCTTCATCATGAAATGGAATTTGCAGTAAATTTCCGACTACAAAATTAGTACTTGGATAATTTTTTTGTGCATAGGTAATCAGTGTTTCATTATTATCGATGCCGGTATATGAAATATTTTTTATATCTTTCAAGAATGTATAAAGTCTTCCGTTCCCGCATCCAAGGTCTAAAATTCTATCTCCTTCTTTTATATATTTTTTAAACGAACTGAACTCATGCCAAGGATGATTTCTTGTCTTGGAGAAACTGTCGGCAATTTCTAAATAATCGTCGTGAACTTTTTTTAATAATTTTTTTGCAGTGTCTTGTTTCATGCTTTACAATCAGAGGCGAACATTAGTGAGACTCATTATTCCGCACAAATTTACCTTACTAAAAAGATTTATGAATCGCAAGCAGGCAGATATTCTGGAAAGTTTAATCAAAGATGGTATTAACTTTAAAGTGTCTTCTCAAAAAGAATTACAGTCGTTAAAAAACACTTATAGCCTTAAATATAAGGTGAGTTCTCCCACCAATGTTTCTCTGATAAAAACATATAGAGACTTGGTTAAAAATGGAGAAATAAAAGAAAATCAGTTTTTTTTCGAACTTCTTAAAAAAAGGAAAATAAGATCAAGGTCTGGTATTGCCAATGTTACAGTGCTAACAAAGGCGTATGCGTGTCCTGGAAATTGTATTTTTTGTCCATCGGAACCAGATATGCCCAAGAGTTATCTCTCAAATGAACCCGCAATGATGCGCGCCATACTTAACGATTTTAGTGGTTTTCGACAAGTTAAAAATAGATTAAAAGGACTTGAACGAACGGGTCATCCAACGGAAAAAATCGAAATTATTGTTGCCGGGGGAACTTTTTCTTATTATCCAAAAGCATATCAGACTTCATTTATTAGAAGTGTTTTTAATGCTCTTAATGAAAAGAAATTTAGGTCTTTAAAAGATGCCCAGAAGTATAATGAGACGGCCAAGCATAGATGTGTGGGGTTATCATTGGAAACTCGCCCTGACTGGATAAATATTGAGGAAATAAAGCGTATGAGGATTCTTGGGGCGACAAAAGTCGAGATAGGTATTCAAACGCTTGATGACGAAATATTAATCGCAAACAGACGTGGACATAAAGTGGATGCGGTACGCAAGGCTATGAAAATGCTAAAAGATGCTGGATTTAAAATAAATGCTCATATGATGCCGAACTTGTATAAAAGTACTATAGAAAAAGACAAAGAAGTTTTTCAAGAGCTGTTTGAGGATGAGGATTTTAAGCCGGATTGGTTAAAGATTTATCCATGTGTTGTAACTCCGTATTCGCAACTTGAAAAATTATTTAAAGAAGGGAAGCATAAGCCTTATACGGACAGCGAATTGATTGATCTTATTATTGATCTTAAAAAAATGGTCCCTTACTATACTCGTATTGCTCGTTTATATAGAGATATTCCCGCTGAAAGTATTTTAGGCGGATCAAAATTATCCAATTTAAGGCAAATTGTTCAGGAGGAAATGAAAAAAAGAGGGGAGAGTTGTCAATGTATCAGATGTAGGGAAATTAAAGATAATATACCAAAAAAAGAAAATATAAAGCTGGTTGTTCGTGAATATGATTCGTCGGGAGGAAAAGAATTTTTTCTGAGTTTTGAAGATATAAAAGAAAATAAGTTAATTTCTTTTTTACGATTAAGATTTCCGTCACAATTGTTTGCCGGTGAAAAACATTTCATAAAAGAGTTGCAAGATAGCGCTATAATAAGAGAATTACATACATACGGAACGCACCTTGCCATATCGGAAAAGAAAAGGGGAGCGTCTCAGCATAAAGGGTATGGGAAGAGACTTCTTGAAAAGGCTGAGGAGATTACCAAAAAATATAAAATCAAAAATTTGGCTGTAATAAGCGGAATAGGAGTCCGAGAATATTATAGGAAACGAGGTTTTAGATTAAAAGGGACCTATATGAGTAAGCAAGTTTAAGACATAATTTCTTGAACATCTGCGGACACATCTACTTGGGTTCTTTCCGGGTTCTTACCTTCGTTTGTATATAATCCGAGTAGTGTTTCGAGATACTGCGTGAATAGGTGACAAGTCAACCCATATAATTTTGCACAATATATCTTGTGCAAACAAATAGCTAAATTTTGGATTGTATAGTTGTTCTAATATAGAAATATACATCAGTTAGATATGTTTCTCTATTTTCAATAATCCGTTTATGGCTTGTACAAACTCATAATTCAGAACTTTCGATTTAAGGCGCTTTAATAAAAAAGATGATATCGTAGTACCTTTTTTATTAAAATCAGAACGATTATTTGCTTCTTCTATTCGTTTTTCTTTGTTATAGTATGTTTCCTGTCTAATTCTAAATTTTAATGAAAAAAATTTTACTTATTGATAATTATGATTCATTTACATATAACTTGTATCAACAAATTAAAAAACAGAAAAATTTTTTTGTAGATGTTATACGTCATGATATTGAAAATTTTACAAAACTTGACATTGCACGAAATTATGATGGTATTGTAATTTCGCCGGGACCCGGATGTCCGGATGATACTGGTATTACCAATTTTATTATAGAAAAATATTATACTAAAATGCCGATTTTTGGTGTTTGCTTGGGGATGCAGTGTATTAACGAAGTCTTTGGGGGAGTTACAATTACCGCTCCCCTTCCCATTCATGGGAAAAAGTCTCCTATTCTACATATTGGAAAAGGACTCTTTGAAAATGTACCTCAAAATATTGAAGTTGCACGCTATCATTCGCTTATTATAGATCAAATCCCTGACTCTCTAAATGTGGTCGCTCAGACAGAAGAAGGGCTTCCGATGGCAATTGAGCATAAGGAGTATCCTGTTTTTGGAGTTCAATTTCATCCGGAATCTTTTATGACTCAAAACGGTGATACGATTATTAGGAATTTTATAGAAATTTTATGAAATTAAAATTAACCGAAGTTAAATTAAGTAAAACACCCGAGCAATTCTATGCACCATTTGCAAAAGAGCCGTATAGTGCACTTTTAACTGGAAATGGCATGAAAGACAACAGTAGATACTCATTTGTCGGTCTAAATCCTTTTTATATTCATATAAGCCAAGAAGATCCATTTAATGATCTTAATGAGCTTTTAGAAAAATATTCCGTAAAAAATTACGAGTATCCTTTGAATTTATGGAGTTGTATTGGATTTGTGTCTTATGATAGCTCACATATAATAGAAAATCTTCCAAAAACAACTAAAGATTCGTATTGTATTCCAAAAGCGATGATTGTTTTTTATAAAGATTTTATTGTTTTTGATCATCATAAGAACAAACAGTTTCTAATTCAGGCTTTGATTAACAATGATTATACAGATCTGTCGAATATTTTTGATATTAAAAGTAAACCATATCAATTTTTTACAACCAATAAAATAAGCTGTAGTAGCAAAGAAGATTATTGCGAAAGAGTGGAAAGAATAATCGACTATATTAAAGGAGGAGATGTTTATGAAGTTAATCTTTCCCACCAATGTTCAACAACTTTTAAAGGTGATCCTTATGCCATTTTCCAGAAGTTATATGCTTTAAACCCTGCTCCGTTTTCAGCATATTTATCATTTGGAGATTATGCTATTATTTCAAATTCTCCCGAACGATTTCTGTATGCCAACGGAAGGGACATAGAAACTCGACCTATTAAAGGGACTATCTCTCGCGGTACAAACGAAGAAGAGGATTCTAAAAATAAAACTAATCTTTTGACTTCTGAAAAAGATTCGGCCGAACTTGCAATGATAGTTGACTTGCTTCGAAATGATCTTGGAAAGGTAAGTGAAATTGGAAGTATTATTGTGAAAGATCACAAGAGACTCGAATCTTTTAAAAATGTTTGGCATTTAATCTCGATTATAAAAAGTCGGCTTAAAAAAGATATAAAATATGGTGATTTGTTAAGAGCAACTTTTCCCGGAGGGTCAATTACCGGATGCCCAAAAATAAGGAGTATGAAGATTATTGATGAACTTGAAAAATATACCAGACATTTGTACACAGGATCTATTTTTGTTGCAAACAATACTCGTTTTGATTCAAATATAGTTATTAGAACGGTAGTAGCTCACAAAAACAATTTATATTTTAATGTTGGAGGCGCGGTTGTTTACGATTCAATTCCAAAAAAAGAGTATGAAGAAACTTTAATTAAGGCTAAAAGTATAATAAAAATTCTTAATCCTTAACATAAACATCTTCAAGCCTGTTTATTTTCTCTTTTAATCGTGGATAGTTTTTGAGCTCCGGATCTTTTTCGATTATTGCTTGTGCTTCTAGTCGAGCTTTTTCAATATTTACGGAATCCGTTAAGGAAGCAAGTTTTAAATCCGGTATTCCGCTTTGTTTGACTCCGTAAATTTCTCCTGGACCTCTTAAAGCTAAATCAATTTCCGCTAATTTAAATCCGGATGAATATTTAACCATAGAAGAAAGTCTTTGACCGGATTCTTGTGATTTGTTTTCTGTAAACAAGAAACAATACGATTGGTGCTCTCCCCTTCCAACTCGTCCTCTAAACTGATGAAGTTGAGAAAGCCCAAACCTCTCTGCTCCTTCAATAAGCATAATTGTGGCGTTCGGGACATCTATCCCCACTTCCACAACCGATGTTGAAACCAGAATGTTAATTTTATTTTTCGCGAAATCTTCCATTATTTCGTTTTTCTCCGCAGATTTAAGTTTTCCATGAAGTAGTCCTATTTCATGTTGAGGGAAAATGTGTTCTTTAAGATGTGCATATTCTTGAGTAACAGATTTAACTCCAAGAATGTCCGACTCGTCAATTAAAGGGCAAATTACAAACACTTGTCTTCCCTTGTTTACTTGGTCTTCAATCCATCTGTATGCGTCGATTCGTTTGTTCTCCGGGATTAAGCGGGTTATTATTTCTTGCCTTCCTTTTGGCATTTCATCGATAATCGAGAGATCCTGATCTCCGTATAAAGTTATGGCAAGCGTTCTTGGAATTGGAGTGGCCGATAAACTTAACAAATGGGGGCTTCCAAAACTTTTAAGTACGCTTCTTTGTTTAACTCCAAATCTATGCTGTTCGTCCACAACGGCAAGTCCCAATTTTTTAAACCCGATTTTATCTTGGATTAACGCATGTGTGCCGATAACAATATCTACCGTCCCTCTTTTCATTTGAGAAATTAATTCCAGCTTTTGCTTTCCAGTACTGCTTCCGGAAATAAACTGAATATTTAATCCGTATGGGAGAAGAAATTTATATATACTTTGATAATGTTGTTTTGCAAGTATTTCTGTCGGAGCCATTATGGCGCATTGGAAACCGGCTTTTACGGCATTTAGAATAGCTGCAATAGCAACGATTGTTTTCCCGGATCCAACATCTCCTTGTACAAGTCTACTCATTGGATATGGCTTTTCCATATCTTGCAAGATTTCATATAAAGTTTTTTTCTGCGCTCTCGTTAGCTCAAAAGGAAGATTTTTAATAAAATCTTTTATTAATTCTATATTCTGCGGAATTGAGACTTTATCTTGACTTGCAACTTGTTGCCATTGCCATTTCTTTTGAAGTGCGCGAAGTTGCAGGACAAAGAGCTCATCAAAGCCAAGTCTTTCGCGAGCTTTGTTCAACATCGCTTTGTTTTCAGGGAAGTGTATATTCTTAATTGCCTCGTTTAGGTGTAAGAAACCTTGTTTATCAATAATTTCCTCCGGCATATAATCCTTAAAGTACTTTGTCCAGTCATCTATTAAAGGCTTTATTTTTTCCCGCAACCATTTTGAACTAATTCCTTCTGTCTCATGATAAACAGGAACAATTCTTTCACTGTGAATTTGTTCTTCTTTTCGCAATTCAAATGTTGGACTTTGTAAAGTTGTTTGCCCGAATGCGAATTTCGCTTTTCCCGTCATAACAACTTCGCTTCCGTTAAAAAGCATCCTTTTTATATGAGGTTGATGAAACCAAACTACTCCAATAGTCCCGGTGTCATCTGTTAATTTTGCCATAGTCATGAGTTTTCCGGTTTTCGTTTTTCGATTAAAAATGTGTGTAATAATTCCCCTAATGGTATTAACTTCATTAAGCTTAATATTCCCGATAGATGTCACCTCGCTACGATCGTTATAAGTACGCGGGAAATTAATGAGTAAATCCCCTGCCGTAACAATCCCCATATTTTTTAATTTATTTAGATGTCTCGATGTAGTCCTAAGAACATCCTCAAGTTGTGTGTCTAGCATTAAGTAACTCTATTATTGAGAGTTTATATTATCATACAAGTAATCCCGAGATGAAATTTATGAACCGATTACCTTAAGAAATCTTCTTTTTCCGACCTGAATAACAGTTTCTTTATCTGATGAGATTGTTATTGTTTCATCAGTTATTTTGTCTCCGTTTATCTTAACAGCACCTTGGGAAAGTAATCTTCGAGCCTCGCTATTTGAAGAGGCTAATCCATTATTCACAATTACATTTATCAGTTTTATTTCGTTAGTACCAAGTTTTATCAGCTTAATATCGTTTGGCAATTGATGTTGGCTAAAGACATTCATAAATTCCTGTTCCACCTTTTCTCCGTCATCTTTTGAGTGATAAATCGCTACAATTTCCTTCCCAAGTCTTTTCTTAAATGTCATTGGATTTTCTCCTTGGCTTATTGCTTTTTTAATTTTATCTATTTCTGATAATGGCACATCGGTTGCAAGTTCAAAATACTTTGTAATCAGTTCATCTGGTATGCGCATAACTTTCCCGAACATATCTTTTGGATTGTCATCAACTGCAATATAATTATCTTCAGATTTCCCCATTTTTTTTACGCCATCTGTTCCTTCCAGAATAGGTACGGTTAAAATATCTTGAGGGACTTGGTTGTAAGCTTTTTGTATTGTTCTTCCTGCTAACAAATTAAATGTTTGATCTGTCCCTCCAAGCTCGAGATCCGCTTTTAGTGCTACAGAATCGTACCCTTGCATTAAAGGATATAGGAATTCGTGCATAGAGATAGGAAGATTTTTACTTGCTCTGTCCTGAAACATGTCACGTTCCATCATTTGAGCAACGGTAAAACAAGATGCAAGCTGAACAACATCAGTCAAAGAAAGTTTTTCGAGCCAATCCGCATTCCAACGTACTTCAACTTTGCTTATATCAAGTAAAATACTAACTTGATCTATATACTTTCGTGCATTTTTATCAAGTTGTTCTTTAGTTTTTGCTTTTCTTGCCTCCATTTTTCCTGTGGGGTCTCCTATTTGTCCCGTAAAATTTCCGAATAGAAATATAATTTGGTGACCCATATCCTGAAATTCTTTCAATTTTTTAATAACAACCATGTGACCTATATGAAGATCTGCTCCTGATGGATCTATTCCGAATTTAATCTTTAGTTGCTTGCCGGACATCAATTTCTTTTTTAATTCTTCCTTTTGAATAACATCAACAGTTCCTCGAGAAAGAACTTCATCAATTTTTTCAGCTGAAATATCAACCATAATATAATTAGTTTAAATTATAACCTTACTTGTAAATAATATGGCTTTTTCAGGCTTTTGTAAATTATATTTTTACGCAAACAAAAAAGCAGAAGCGCGCTCCTCTTCCACTTTTTTGGCTTCTACTCTTTTGGTGTAGCTAGTTTGTTAGTGCTCTATGACTCCAACTAACTAGCTGCACTTACTATAGTAGAGTATTGTTACAATATTATCAAGGTTTTATGACACTCTCCAACAATCACTTGATTTATTGGTGTATTACTGCAATAATACAAGTGTTGGCGATTGCAAACAACATGATCTCATTTTATATGCTTACCGGAATTTTAAAAAAAATAGGACTTAATGAAAAAGAGTCACAGGTATATCTTTCACTTCTTGAACTTGGTGCCCAGCCTGCCAGCATTATAGGTAGGAAAGCCAATATAAACAGATCTACGACATATCTTGTTTTGGAGTCTCTTATTAAAAGGGGCTATGTAAATGAACATGTGCGTGCAGATGTAAAATATTTTGCGGCTGCAGATCCTCAAATAATTGTTCAAAATCTTGAACAACAGGAGCATAAAATTGATGCAAATAGAGAAGAATTTATAGAACTCTTACCTGAATTTTATGCTTTAACGAATCCTCTTAGTATTAAACCGAGAATAAGATTTTACGAAGGGGAGGAAGGTGTTAAAAGAGCGATGAATGATACATTAAACGCAAGTGAGAGTCTTTATGCTTGGAGTGCTTTTGATTCCTGGTTTAAGGCTCCTCAAAGCTTACAAAAATATATCAAAGAATATGCAAAATTGCGTGCTGAAAAATATAAAATCCCGGTAAAAGTTATTGTACGTGATACTCCGGAAGTCAGAAAATACCTTCTTAAGCAATATCCTACATTGGAAGACGATAAGGACCCTCTAATGGAAATAAGATGGGTCCCGAAGGGAATTCCGGCGTTTAATAACGAAACAAATATTTATGATGATAAAGTATCTATTGTGTCTCTTGCAAGAAACGAATTACTCGGAATTATTATAGAGAGCCACGAGATTGCACAACTTCACAAAGCCATTTTCCAAATGTCATGGAACTCTGCTAAAAAAAGCTAAATATATGAAGAAAGATCAAATTAAGATTGATGATTCAAATAATAATAAGAGAATCGATAAGTTTCTATCTGAATATTTTCCGGATTATTCGAGAGCTTCTATTCAAAAATCTATTAAAAACGGGATGATAACCGTTAATGAGGTTAAAGTGAAACCACATTATGATCTTAAAAAAAACGATATTGTTAATGTTTTTTTAAGTGATAATCAAGTCTATTTTCCAAAGCCGGAAGATATCAAGCTTACTATTGTTTTTGAAAATCCCGACCTTGCCATAGTGGAAAAACCTTTCGGTATGGTTGTTCATCCCACTCAAGAGGGTAAGCATCTTTCAGGAACACTTGTTAATGCGCTTTTAAAGCATTTTGGTGCAAAACACTTAAGTTCTATAGGTGGTATGTTGCGTCCGGGCATTATTCACAGGCTTGATAAAGATACTTCGGGATTGCTCATTATTGCCAAAAATAACGAAATTCATAAATATCTGGTTGGATTAATGAAAAAAAGAGATATTACAAAAAAATATTTAACGCTTGTTCGAGGACATCTTAAACATGAAACGGGACGCATAGAAGCTCCTTTAACTCGAGCAAAGCGTGATAGAAAAAAAATAGGTCTAGCTATGCCAAAAGAAGGACGTGAAGCTATTACAGAATATAAAACAATCGGTTTTTACGGACCTTATACTTTAGTTGAAGCAACGATTTTAACTGGAAGAACACACCAAATTCGAGTACATTTTGCTTCAATAGGACATCCTGTTGTTGGGGATGAACTTTATGGAGATAAGAAAGTAAATAAAGATCTTAGAAAGTTGGGATTAAAAAGACAATTTCTCCATGCCACCAAACTTTCTTTTAAAATGCCGAATGGAGAAAAAATAAATATAAAAAACAAACTGCCTTCAGATTTGAAAGCAGTTATTAAATCTTTGGAAAAAGAATAACTTTATTTTTTGTCTTCCGTTTTCTTTGTAGCCGGTTTTTCAGTTGTAGTTTCCTTCTTTACCGATTCTTCTTTGGGTTTAGCGGTTGTTTCTTTCTTGGTAGTGATACCGATTTTAATATCTTTGATTTCAAGAACACTTAAATCTCTTCTATGGCCAATTGTTTTTTGATATCTTTTTTTCGGTTTCATTTTAAAAACTCTAATTTTATCCCCTCTTTTATGTTCAATAACTTCAGCTTCAACTTTAGCACCTGCAACATAAGGATTACCGACCTTAATACTTTTTTCATTCTCTGCATAGAGTAAAACTGTATCAAATATAACTTTACCTTTTTCCGTATCAAGCTTGTCGACTTCGATTTTGTCGTTTTTAGCTACTTTATATTGTTTTCCAGCTATTTCTACTATTGCGTACATGATGTTTTCGTTAAATTGCTCAGTAACTTTAATGAAAAGCCTCTAAAAAATCAAGTTTTTAATTATATTTATTCATTGCGTCACCAAGAGAACGCTTAATTGCAAAAATTATCGAGTCAACAACTTTTGGGATTATCTTCTCAATCACAGTTTTTTCTTCCGGTGAAAAACGTCCAAGTACGAAATCTTTCGCTTCTCTTGGTGTGTTTTTTAGATTTCTGGCTTCTATCCCAATCCTAAATCTTGGGTAATCATTAGAACCTATCAATTCCGATATGGATTTAAGCCCATTGTGTGATCCCGGTCCACCTTTTAACCTTATTTTGAATATTCCGGATGGGAAGTCCAGATCATCGCAAACAACCCAAACATCTTCCGGTTTTAATTTATAAAAGTTCATCATTAAAATGGCCGATTCTCCGGATAAGTTCATGTATGTGAAAGGTTTTGCAAGTATTATCTTTTCACCATCAATTTCTCCTTGAGTTATGCTCGCTTTAAATTTCTTTTTCTCTTTAAAATCATCAAATCCTATTTTTTTTATTAGAAAATCTATAGTTCTAAAACCAATATTATGCCTGGTATTTTCATATTCCTTGCCCGGATTTCCGAGCCCTATAATAAGTTTCATTCTCTAAAATTTAAGATTTTATTTGCAATACAAAGTTCGTCTCCGTCTTTTGCACCTTTTACTTTTAGTTCACTTGATATACCAGATTTTTCCATATACGAGTAAATTCTTTGTATTGCCTGTTCGTTATTAAAATCACTCATTTGAACCATTTTTTCAATAGATTTACCTTTTACACTAAATGTCCTTTTGTTTTTTGCATTTGATCCTTCGTTAACAGCTGTAATTTCAAATCTTTTACTGCTCATTTTTAAATGGGGTCTATGGACTTTATAAGTTTCTATTTTTTTCTCGGATTTTTCATCCTTTGTTTTTATGATTAATTTAAGAATTTTATAGCTTTCTAAAATCAACTCTTTTATACCTTTCCCAGTTACTGCGGATACAGGAAAGATTCGTGTCTTTTTTGCTTTTTTCTTGATTTCTTTAATTAACATTGTAGTTATATCGTTATCGATAGTATCAATTTTATTTAGAACTATTATTTGAGGTTTTTTCGCTAATGTTTTGCTATATCGCTTAAGCTCCTCATTAATAGTCTCGTAACTTCTTACAATATCTTTATCATTCACATCAATAACATGGATAAGAACTTTTGTCCTTGTAATGTGTTTGAGAAATTCATCTCCAAGTCCTTTGCCTTGATGAGCTCCTTCTATTAATCCTGGAATATCTGCTACTACAAAGGAATCGTTTATTTTTTTCCCGATTATTTTTTTTACATCGACCAAACCAAGATTCGGGATTAGTGTTGTAAAAGCATATTCGGCTATTTTAGGTCTGGCATTCGAGATAACGGAGATAAGCGTTGATTTCCCCGCAGAAGGTAAGCCTATTAACCCGATGTCGGCTATGAGTTTCAGTTCCAAATTAACTTCGGTTTTTTCTCCACTTTCTCCTATTTCTGCAAATTTGGGAGCTTGAAGAGTGCTTGTCGCGAATCTTGCATTTCCCTTGCCTCCCCTTCCTCCATGTACAATTACAAAGGTTTCACCGGTTTTCTTTAAATCACCGAAAAGTCTTTCATTTTTTGTGTCAAGTATCATTGTTCCCACAGGAACTTTTAATATTAAATCTTCCGCATTTTTACCGTGCATATTTTTTCCTTTACCGGGTTGACCATCCTTGGCTTTATATCTCTTTTGAGTTCTAAAATCGGATAAAGTATTGATATTTTCATCAGCTAAAAGGACAATGTCTCCGCCGTTCCCTCCGTCTCCTCCGTCGGGACCGCCTTTTGCTATAAACTTCTCGCGCCTAAAGCTTACGCACCCATTCCCACCTTTCCCAGCTATAAATACAACTTTTGCTTGGTCACAAAACATATAAAAAAATTAATCCATGCACCTTGCATTCTATCAGGATCTGGCTATAGTTAATATAGATAAATGCCGAAGTGGCGGAATTGGTAGACGCGCACGACTCAAAATCGTGTTCCGCAAGGAGTGAGGGTTCGATTCCCTCCTTCGGCACCAGCTTCCTATTTAAACATGTTTTTTAATCTTAGTTTTCTATTGTACTGTATAGCGAATCTATGAGCTTCGTCTCGGATTTGTTGTAATAAGTAAAGACCTTCGGAGTTTTTATTCATAATGACAGGCAGTTTTTTGCCGGGAACAAATATATGTTCAAACTTTTTTGCAATCGCAATAACAGGTATATCCAAATTCAGTTCTTTTAAAACTTTCACCCCTTGTGTCAGTTGACCTTTTCCCCCATCTATAAGAATCAAATCGGGCTTAAGTGAAAAGCCTTTATCGTCTTTGTATTTGGATTTATTCAAGAGTAAATAGTCAAATCCCCTTTTCTTTTTAAGGCTTTCTGGAAGTTTTTTTAAATGTTGAAATCCAAGCTGTTCACATATACGAGTCATATTTTTTCTACTTTCAATATAAACGCGATTTCTTTTTGTTTTGATTGTAAGTGCTTTAACAAATTCTTTACATACAATCTCTTTTTTTGAAATGAATTTTATCGATTTAATAACCGATAAATCTTCTTTGTTAATTATTTCCGCAGTTCCAATTTGTTTATCGTCTAATACTCCTTTTGCGATGTTTTTACGCACTTTTACAACGATATTTGTTTGAGATTTTGTTAGATAAAGACTTCGTCTTTTTATAACTTCAAGAATTGCCGCAAAATCATCCGGCTTTCCATCTTCAACCGTTTTAATTTTAAATTTTTTATAATCTTTTTTAAACGGAGCTCCATCTTCAAATACAATCATGGAAGCCACTTGACTAGTTCCTCCAAGATGTGAAATATCAAAGCACTCTATTCTCTTTGGTTTTTTCTTTAAATTTAAAGCTTTCATAATTTCTATAAGAGCTTTTTTCTTGCGAGCGCTATCCGATTGCCACCTTGCTTGATTTTGTTTTACAAAATTTTTAACGTTATTTAGCGTGAGATCCAAAATTTTCTTTTTTTCACCTTGTCTCGGAGAAATAATTTTAATCTTTTTTTCGGCGATTTCAGAAATCCATTCTTCCATGTATTTACTTAAATCTAGCTGAGTTATAAGAATTTCTCTCGGGAAATCGGTTGTTTTTTCGTAATATTGCGTAAGAAATGCCTCCAAAATTTCTTGATTGTCGGAATCTTTTTCTTCTATGTCAATTGCATTCAAAACAAAATTTTCCTGATTAATCAGTTTCCCATCCCTTATCATAAACAGAGTAAAAAAAACCTTTCCCATTTGGCTAATAAAAGCTATGGCATCTGTATCTTCTTTACGCGGAGATGTAATTACCTGCTTTTCGCTAATTTCTTGAATTGCATTAAGTTTATCTCTAAGCTTAGCAGCTTTTTCAAATTTTTTTTCTAAAGCTGATTCTTGCATTTGCTTTGTTAAATAAAAAATTATTTCTTCAGTATTGCCCTTTAAAAAACGTATTATTTGGTTGATTATTTCCGCATATTCATCTTTTGTGCAATTCCCGATACATGGACCCAGACAGCGTTTAATATGATAATCCAAACATGGATATTTTATCGTCTTATTGGTGACCTCCACTTTTCCACGAACTTCTTTAAGGGAAAGATTGCAATGTCTGTACGGAAAAATTTTTTTGAGTACATCAAGCGTTTTTCTCACTTTTGTCGCAGATGTTTTTGGTCCAAAGTAAAGGGCTCCGTCGTTTAATACTTTTCTAACAATATTTATTCGAGGGAAATCCTCATTCCGTGTTACTTTTATATAAACAAAATTTTTATCATCTTTCATTAAGATGTTATATTTCGGTCTAAATTCTTTTATTAGATTTGTTTCAAGCAAAATCGCTTCAAGTTCGTTGTCGACAACAGTAGTTTTTATATCATCAATTTGCTCTACCAGCTTACGTATTCGAATAGAATGTTTGTGAATTTGTTGATAATAGCTTTTAACTCTTTTTTGTAAATTAATAGCTTTCCCTATATATAAAACAGTTCCGGTTTTATCGATAAACCGATAAACTCCCGGACTTTTGGAGATACTGTCTATTAATTTTTTAATTTTAGTTGACGGTTTCATAAAAAAAATCCTCACATCGCAATTTTAGTATATCACGATGTGAGGATTTTATGTCGGATTTAATTTAAATTGTTAAAGCCCGGCTTGATGAAATCTATAGAAAAGTTCAGCTACATTTCCACGTTTCATTCCTTCTCCAGGATAAAAGTTTCCATCTTGAGCGGTATCTACTAAAGCATGATCTTTTGAGACTTGTACATATTTAGCATACCAAGCATCATTTGGAGTATCCGGATATAAAGTATACGGAGGTACTATCGTAGAAAGGTCTATAGTTGAAGTCTCAAGGAAAATCTTAAGCATTTCAACCTTGTTAACTTGTTGGCCAGGTTTAAAAGTTCCATCTGGGTAACCTGCAATAATTCCTTCGTGTTGGCCTGTTCTTAAGTATGTCATATACCAAGAATTAACTGTTACATCACTAAAACCAAGATCTGTCCCATCATCCGGCAATAGAGAGGTGTTAAATCCAAGTAGAACTACTTTTGTAGTTTCAGCACGATTAATTACATCGTTTGGTCTAAAAGTTCCGTCAGGATAACCTGCGAAAATTCCTTGATCTTTTACATATTGAATTGCAGGACAAATAGGATCGCTAATAGGTACATCCGGGAATCCTGCGCAACCTGTTTGGTTAGCTGATAAGTCAACTTTTACATCACCTGTTTGAGCGGCATAACCTTCTGAATTTTCCGCATAAACTTTAAATTGGTAAGTTTTTTCAGCAACAACATTACTTGAATCATCTCTTCCATCCCAGACTGTTGTGTGAGTTCCTGAACCCTCCACCTCAGATGAAACAGTTCTAATTAAAGTTGAACCATCATAAATTTCAACTTTAACATTAGAAGTTAAATTTAAGTCGTAAGATATTGTTGTCGTGTCGTTTACTCCATCAGCGTCCGGAGAGAATATATTTGGACTGGCAGTTGCGCTCTGTACTTGAGGCATAGCGGCAAGATCACCATCAGCTTCGATTGCTCCAGGATCCGTAGCGTAAGTTGCATCCGCATTTCCATCTCTTGGCCTTTCTGTTCCAAAGTAATCATTTGTAACTTGAGCTATTTCGGCTCCTTTATCTATACACATAGAACCTGTTCCAAGAGCATAATCGTTTTCGTTCGGTGAATTAATATTTGCAAGAACTGGGTCACAGTCGGATTCATGGCTTGCCATAGTTAATCCTAATGAACCGTTTGCATAATAAACATTGTAATCATGACCGGCACCTCCTTGTAGGTCGACGGCATGATTAGAATTGTTTGCTATAACATTATTTTTAAATTCAGCACCACTAATCCCGGTAGGGACAACTATTCCATCTTTATTATTTACAATAGTATTATTATAAACCTTTGAATTATTCCTAAGGTAAATTCCGGCTTTACCCCCTTTGGTTATTATATTATTGTAGATAACGGAATTTTCACCAGATATATTACAAAAACCAGCATTGTTACCAGCATTGTTATATAAGAAGTTGTTGTGAATTTCACCTGTTGAAATTGCTCCTATAATGTAGATTCCAGCTCCGTAAGTGTCTACGTCATGAATGAAATTATCATAAACCTTAATACTATCTCCATTTTCAGCGTTTACAAGAACTCCTCCAGCCATGGTTACACAATTTTCAATTTCAACTTCAGATACAGATACGAATCTCTTAGTTGTGAAATTTCCATCTGTGGTATTTACCACTATAACTCCGCTTCCTGAGAATTGATCATGAATTTTTAATCCGGAAATTGTTGAACTAATATCCGTAATTTCTATCGTATTTGAAGATCCACCTTTAATAGAAGTTTGATGATTCGAAATATCTCTATCGGCAAAGTGATTGTAGTATCCACCATATATAGAGATGGTTTTTCCTGAAAGATCGAGTGGGAATGTCTCGGAATTGTAATCACCTTCTTCAACATAAATTACATATGAAAGATCGGCTCCGGCTTTAGCTATCTCAACAGCTTTACTAATTGTCTTTACCGGATTGCTCTTTTCCCCAGTACCTGTATTAGACCCCGCTGTTGAAACATATAACGGTGTTCCTATTACATATATAGGGGTAATTGGGGAAATGGGGAAGTATGCCCCTGCAGGCAAAGCCATTGTTACAAACATGGCAATCCCTACAATCATTGTGACTGTTCTCCTTACAATGTTCATGGAGAGTTGGGTTAAGAATGTTGACTGAACACAATCTCGAGTATATATAAATTAAACTAATTTGTCACTATATATAAATAATCAAGATATACTCAATCATACTTAATAACGACGCGGTGAATAATATATTACAGATTATATGGTAAAATTTACAAAACAGTATATAATATAAGTCCTTATAAAAGCTTTTTATGGAAGATTTGGAGCTAGCCAGAAGGAAAATCGCATTGCTTGAAACAATAACATTTTTTGATATTTTCGATTTTGCTCTTACTAGTGAGGAATTATGCGATTACATCCTCTATAAAAAATGGACTTTGACGGAATTAAGAGAGTTTACGAACCATGAACAATTTATAGTCAATCTTCATAGATATGTGTATCTTAGGGGGCGTTCTCTAATTGTTAAAGCCAGAAAACACAAGGAACATCAGGCTCGTCAATTAATTAAAAAAGCAAAAAAATATGTGAAATTTATGCAAATGCTTCCGTTCGTAAGGATGGTATCTATATGCAACAATCTGTCCTTCTACAGTGCGGAGCGAGAAAGCGACATAGATCTGTTTATTATAACTGAGAAAAAAAGATTATTCTTCGCAAGAAGTATGGTTTGGTTGTATACTCAGCTACTTGGCGTTAGAAGACATGGAAGAAAAACAAAAGGAAGATTCTGCTTGACGTTTTTTGTGTCTGAAGATTCTATGAATTTGGAAAATATTAAGCATGAAAAAGATATCTATTTTGTCTTTTGGCTACGACTTATGAGACCGCTTATAGGGCAAAAAATATATAGAAAGTTCATATCAAAAAACAAATGGATTAATAAGTATTTTGATTACGAAATTGATCAAAAAAAACATCTTTTACCTGAATCAAAATCTTTAAAAAAAGTACAAGCCGGACTTGAATTTATTTTTAAAGGTTATTTTGGAGATATAATTGAATACATATTGAAAAAATGGCAAATAAAAAGAAGCAAAAAGAAAGCTACAAAACTTAAAAACCAAGATGGGATTATTATTACGGATACGGTTTTAAAATTTCATAATGATGATATGCGTGATAGGTATCAGCTATTATGGGAACATAGACTTAAGCAATTTGAACAATTTATCGTTTCCCCTCTTCCTTTCGATTACGATAAACAATTTTTACCGCCGTACCATCAAAGCCGAACTCTTTTCGGAGTTCGTTCTCCACATAACGACGATAAGAAAAATGAAACGATCTCGCCGAATTTACAAAAAGAACAAACTCCGGCGGATTAATGCCGGACTGCGTAACATACAGTATCTTCGGTTTTATTTGTTTTGTTCCTGACGGAACATGCTTGTAGATGATTTTTTTTATAAACGAGTTAAGTCTGCCTGTTGAAATTCTTTTTCTTCTTTCATCTATTATTTTCTTTGAAAGATCAAATATTTTACGAATATTTTTTCGCTTGAGTGCAGAAACAACAACAAGAGGTGCCCAAGGAAGAAATACGAATTTTCTCTGAATCATTGAAATATATCTGTCTCTTTGACTTTCGTCTTCGGCAAGATCAATTTTATTGATTACAAGAATAACACCTTTTTTAGCTTCTAAAATGAATTCAGCAATATGCATATCTTGTTTAGACAGTTTTTCACCGAAGTCTATTATTAAAAGAGCAATATCACTTTGATCCAGTGCGTGAAAGCATCTTAAACTGCTGAATTTTTCTATTCCTCTCTCAATTTTGCCTCTTTTTCGCAATCCGGCAGTATCGATTAAAGAAAACTTTGTATCTTCATAAACAATATGAGTGTGAGTTGCATCTCTTGTTGTTCCCGGAATGTCCGATACAATTACTCTATTTTGCCCAAGAAGTGCATTTACCAAAGAAGATTTCCCAACATTAGGTTTCCCGAGGAAACAAATTTTAATCTCATCGGATTTTTCAGCTTCTTCTTCCTCTTTTTCCCCTTCTTTGAATCCAAGAGATTTTAAAGATTTAGCTGTTGATTGAAACAAGTTATCTATACCGGAATTATGAATTGCGGAAACTTCCAAAGGTTTTCCAAATCCAAGTTTGTACAGCTCAACAATTCCTTCTTCAGATTCTTTACTGTCGCATTTATTTGCAATTAGAATAAGTGTTTTTTTTGATTTTCTTAAAATATCAGCAGCATTGTAATCGTCAACGGTTAAAGGTTGGCTTGCATCCAGTACAAAATAAATAATGTCAGCTTCTTGGATTGCAAGCTCGGCTTGAGCTTGGATATCGGCTTCTATACTTTCCTTTTTCCCATATTCAAGTCCTCCTGTATCAACCAGTGTAACATTGTAGTCTTCCATTAATACATCTTGATAAATCCTATCGCGAGTTGTTCCGGCCTTTGTTGCTATAACAGCAAGACGTTTTTTTATCAAACGATTGAACAATGTTGATTTACCGACATTCGGTCTTCCTATTATGGCTATAAGTGGCGTCATGTGATTTGCTTAAGCTTAAAGTATTCTAAAGTAAAAGCTTGATAATTGAAACAAATATTTTTTATGTGATGGTCTATAATTCATGATATAATTATTTATGTCATGAAATTAATTGCGTTTAAATGAAAAAATTATTAGCCATTTTTACAGTTTTTATTGTTATTGGCAGTATCTTTAGCTTGTCTGTTATGGAAACTGTAAATGCACAGGATCCTCCCAGTAAAAGAAGTATTGGTACGACTATACTTCCCGAGGGAGACAAGATATCAAAGGAAGAATGCACAAAAAAACTTCTTGATTTAGATAAACAGGAAGATCCGGTAAAAGCGTTTAAAAAGGAAGAACCTTCAGAGCGCGATACAATACTGGCTTGCTCCATAAAAACAGGCAGAATTCATTTTTGGATGATTCCCTATTTTATTGTTTATATAATAGAATTTCTAACAGGTATAGCAGGATTAATTGCAATTCTATTTATTGTGATTGGAGGATATCAACTTGTAATTTCCGGAGCCAATGACAGTCTAAAAGATTCCGCTAAAAACACAATTAAAAATGCATTAACGGGGCTTGTCCTTACACTTATTGCCTGGACAGTTGTAAATTTGATTCAATATATAGTAACGATTTAAAAAATAGTATCACTATTTCTATCTAAGTTGATTACATTTACTCCAGAGTCTGTTTCCTTTTGGAATTCATAAAAACCTATATCGTACGCCGACCACTGAGCTCAAAAAAGCTGTTACTCCTTCACCAATTAGAAGTTTTTTCTTCATTTTGTTTCTATTTTTAAAGTTTTCTTCTTAAAACTAGCTTAGTTTCTTATTCCACTCCAAATATTTATCTTCTATATACTTATATAATTTTTCTTCAAAAATCTCGCTACTGAATTTTTTAGCATGATTCCTTATTTTCTTACTATCCCAATCCGTCTTTTCGCATTTCTCAATGGCTGCTTTTAAGTGTGGGATATTTTGCTCTTCAAAAAAGATTCCAGTTTTCTTCTCCACAACTGTTTCAAGTGCACCTCCTTTATTAAAAGCAACAACAGGTCTTCCACTTGACATGGATTCCAAAGGAGTAATACCAAAATCTTCGATTTGCGGAAAAATAAATCCTTTAGCATTCGCATATAGATCTTTTAACTTTTCTTCGGACACAAAACCGAGAAATTCTATATTTGATTTTGCTTTAGCTTTTAGCTCTTTTTCCTGCACACCTGTTCCAACAATTTTTATTTTGTATGGAAGTTCGTTAAATGTATCAACGATTAAATCGAATTTTTTATAAGGAGTAAATCTTCCAACCGCAAGATAATAATCTTTTTTACCTTTAGAAATGTAAAAATCTTGCACATTTACCATTGGATAAATAACATCGGCTTCTCGTTTATAGTATTTTTTTATGCGTTTTTTAACATAATTTGAATTCGTCAAAAAATAATCCACTCTATCCGCCGCCAATCTATCCCACATCCTTATTTTATGAATAAGTTTTGGAATAAAACTTCTCGCTATCCATGGCATTTTATAATTTCTTATATATTCATGTGAATTATCCCATGCATATCTCATTGGAGAATGGCAATAAGATATATGCAATGTCTCCGGTTTGGTAATAACTCCTTTGGCCGCAGAATGTGCACTTGAAAGCACTATGTCGTAACCGCTTAAATCGAATTGTTCAAATGCAATTGGATAAAAACTCAAATACCATTGATGTTTGTTTTTTGCTCTTGGAAAATGCTGAATAAACGAAGTATGTACAACAGCATTTTCAAACGCCTTCATTTTCTCCGAATTGAAAATTGAAGTATAAATCGGCGCATCAGGAAACATCTTATGCATTTTATAAATAACTCGCTCCGCACCTGCAAAATTAGTTAACCAATCGCATACTATTGCCACTTTTAATTTTTTCACATCCATATCGAATACTTAAAAACGCCTTCTTATAATAAGAAGAAATTGTATTAGAGTAAAGTAAATACTAAAAGTTAAACATTTATTTTAAATGTTTCTTCGTCTTCCTTCTTTTTATCTTCAATAAATCTAAACAATTTTTCTTTCTTTTCTTTCGTTAGTTTTTTTTGTTCAACTTCTTTTTTCCTTCTATAATAATCAATTGTATTTTTTTCTTGTTCTCCTCTCTTTTTAGAGAAGATTGTAGTTAGAATCTTTCTGTAAGGATTGTTCGGATCAAGTTTATCCATTGCTTTTGCTTTGAAAAGTTTAACAACATTGTTATCCGGATCTCTTTCCAGAAGTCTTTCACAAATATGCATTACGTCAACATATTTTTTTTGCTCAAACCACATACCTACAAGTTGCAAAACCACATCGGTATCTTTTTTAGCCATACTGGAAGATTTCTTTTTCGATATATCCGTTAACAATATTAAATTCCCCGCTTTCCTGTTAAGCAAGTATTTAAGATAAGCATAACCTAGAATTACAAGTAAAATAACCGGAAGAATTTGATTCATTTGGAGCATGTAATCAAATGTTGCGTGAAGAATAATCGCGATTAAAAGTCCTTCAAGTATTTTGTACTCTTTAAATGCTTGTGCATAAGGTATCTTAAATGTGTTCCTTATCAAATGAACCCATAAGTATACTTTCCCTTCCCAGTGCCTGTCTTTGCTTATATCGAGTGAAAACTTTGCTATACCAAAGAAATATCCGAAAATTCCGGAAAACAACATATGCGCACAAGCAGTGAAAATCGATCTGAATAAAAATGTTACAACAACTTCTTGAATCGGAGCTACGATAATTACAGTTTTGAAATAAATTATATTTTCCGCAAAAGCAAAACCCAAAGCTGCTACCAAACTAAATTTAATAGAATCATTTATTGTTTGAATAAGAACTGTTTTGGAATCTATATAGCGAAGCATCATTTGTTTAACAAGCTCTTCCATTATTCCAACCATTATAAACAGCCCTGCATAATAATATGTTGGATCTGAAATATTATTTTTTATCCACAAAAATGGGTCTATTCCCGGAACAATCAACCATATATATTGAATTATAAATACTGTTATTACAGCCAAAATGCCCCCGGAGAATATAAGCGCAAGCATTTTTTTATCACTTTTTTTACCGCTAAAAATAATATACAGCCATATAACGGCTGGTATAACTGCAAGAACCCCGCTAATTACCCACAACATTATAATATTCATATTATTTTAAGAGGCTGGATGAGAAATAGCAAATTTAGCCTCATCAATTGTGGGAAATGTCTTAATCAATTGAGTAAGACCTACCACCTGAAGTATATCCAAAATATTCGGTCTTGTTTGCGCAATAACAATTTTTCCACCGTTTTCATAAACTTTTCCGTACCAATCTGTAAGATATCCAATTGATTTACTGTTCATATATTCGAGTTCCGAAAAATCAAAAATCAAATTCAGATTTCTTGGCACTTTCTCAATAAGGTCATAAATTGCCTGAGCTTTTTCGTCAACATTACTTTCATCTAGCTGACCAGTAAACTTAACGATTTTTACAGTCATATCGGGTGATGATGACTCAATGTCTTCTATAGTTACAGTAGCTGGTGTTGCCATGATATTTGATTTGTTATTTATATAAATTAGATTACTATGTGTGTTTGATCGCCGGCAAGAGATAGCCCCTGTTTAAGCTCTTGCGTCTTAACATCGTCCAGATATTTTTTCACTCTAACCATTATTCCTCCTCCTGGTTTATCTGTAAAGGTTAATTCGTCAGTCCACTCTTTTACGATTTTAGGCAAACCTCTTCCTCTTATTTCATGTATAACCGCACCTTCTTTAGATCTTTCATCTACTAATTTTTGAATTTCCGTAGCTTTCATTTGTTTCTCCCCTGTCCCAGAATCTTCAACAATTATTTCTATACTATCTTGCGGATGATTAATAAATGTAATTTTTATTTCTTCTCCAGGTTTTGATCCGTGTTCAATTGCATTATTACAAAGTTCATCTACAACCGATTGGAATCTGTATGCCCATTGTTCCGAAAAATTAGAACTGTTTCTTATTAGAGAAAGTGTAAAATCACGAATACCGGACATAAAATATGCGTGAGTTGGAAGAGTGATAGTAATTTTTATCGGCTCTTTTTTGTTATCTTTTAGTGCTGTTGCGATGTCGTTCATAACATTGTTAGCATGTAAAAACACTTTTATCGTATAATTTTACCAGTTTATCGCCGAAATGTAAACCATATTAACGGTACTAAAACATTAAGATATGGATTTCTGTATACTTTTCGAACTATCGTGAACTGCGAACATGATATTTCGTATATATTTTTCTTGGGTATCATTTAAAGATAAATTTGCAGTTATTCCCTCTATAATTTCATTTTCTCTCTCCTTATCTTCGATACGAATTTTGTTTTTTCGTTTTATAACAGCAATTTCCACGATGACTTCGTATCTTTCTAGTAGAAGTTTAACCAAATCTTTATCAATTTGATCTATCTGATTACGCAGTGATGTTAGCATAGACTAAAGGGTTTTTCGCTTGCAATTGCTTTGGCGTTATATTACAGTAGCGGTGCATTTAATTCCAGTCCAACTTTTAATTGTTATATCCTCCCTTGTTTGGGCCAAGTAACGAGTTTAAAAAAGCTGGACGATAACCCTAAGGATATGTCACAGGCAGAACTAAAAGAAATGCTTGCAGCAGCAGTGCATTTTGGGCATCAAACCTACAAATGGAATCCCAAGATGAAACGTTATTTATATGGCGTTCGTGATGGAATCCATATTTTTGATTTACAAAAAACGTTTAGCATGCAACAAAATGCATTGACTTTTCTTCAAAAAACAGTGGAAGAAGGGAAAACAATATTGTTTGTAAGTACAAAACAACAGGCTGCTTCTCTTGTAGAAGATGTAGCGAAAAAATGTAATATGCCTTATGTAACACATAAATGGATTGGCGGGCTTCTTACCAATTTTTCTACAGTAAAAAAAAGAATTAAACATTTTCTTAATTTAATCGAAAAAGAAAATAATGGTGAATTTGAAAAATACACAAAGAAAGAAGCGAGTAAACTTAAGAAAGATTTAGAGAAACTGCAAATCGCATTTGGAGGGCTTAAAGAAATGAAAAAGAAACCTCACGTATTATTTGTCGTAGATTGCGTTAGAGATAACATAGCTGTAAAAGAAGCTAGAAAGCTTAAAATTCCCGTTGTAGCTATTACGGATTCCAATGCTAATCCGGACGAAATCGATTATCCTATTCCTGGTAATGATGATGCCGTAAAGTCACTTAGATATTTTATGTCAAAAATTGAAGATGCGATTTTAAATGTTAAAAGTAAAAAAACATCTTAAATAGCAATTTTTATTTGCCTCTTAACAAGATAATATGTTTCAAGATAATCAACCACAACAACCTGTAACACCTCAATCTCAGGAACCGGAAGTCACTCAAACACCAACTACTCCAGAACCACCTCAAGCTCCTGAGAAACAAGTACCTGTAACTCCACAAAAACCTGCTACGCCTGTAGTTTCTCCTGAGAAAACAACTCAAGAGGAAAGAATGTGGGCAGCTATTGGATACATTGCTTTTTTAGGCGTTGTTTCCTTGGCTATTAAGCCAAAGAGTGCTTTTTGTAAGCACCATGCAACCCGTGGACTTGTGATCTTTGCGTTCTGGTTTGTTAGCCTAATCCTTCTTGCAATGCCATCCTTCATAGGTGTAGTTGGTGGATTATTACTACTTGGTTTAACAGGGCTATCTATATTTGGAATTATTAAATCTATTCAAAGTTATAAATTGGATCTTCCAGTTTTATCTTCTTTAGCTGACAAGGTGCCCGTATCTGCTATTATTGGTTCTGTTACAGGGAAAACCCCTGAAGTTACAAAACCAAGCGAAGCGAAACCAATTGAAGCAGAAACTCAACCAACTAAAACCGAGAACACACAAGAAAATGTAGAACAAGTTGTTCCAACCACTGAGCAGATATCTCAAACTCCGAAACAATCGGAAGTTGAATCAACTCCTACAGAACAACCGGAAATTGTACAACCGAAACCTGTACAATCAGATAAACCAGCTGAAAAACAAGATCCTCCTTTAACTCCACCTCAAGTTTAATCATTTATATTTAGTAAAAGTTAATAATTAAAAACCATGACTGTTACTGTTGAACAAATCAAACAATTACGTACTAGCACTGGCGCATCTATGATGGCTTGCAAAAAAGCTCTTGAAGAAGCTGATAGTGATACCGACAAGGCAATTGACATCCTAAGAAAAAACGGCGAAGCAAAGGCTGCCAAGAGAGCTGAAAGGGCTACCGGGCAAGGTGTGATTTCCTCTTATATACATTCGAACAATAAGCTTGGAGTACTTGTGCATTTAGGTTGTGAAACCGATTTTGTGGCAAAAAACGACGATTTTCAAGCTCTCGCCAAAGATATAGCAATGCATATCGCCGCATCTGCTCCCCTATATTTATCTCCTGACGAAGTCTCTGCTGACTTAATCGAGAAGGAAAAAGAAATATGGAAAGAACAACTTAAGAATGAGGGCAAACCAGAAAATATATGGGATAAAATCATGGAGGGAAAAGAGAGAAAATTCAGAGAAGAATTGGCTCTACTTACTCAACCGTTTGTTAAAAACCCAGATTTGACCGTTGAAGATCTATTGAAAGAAGCTATTAATAAAATTGGTGAGAATATAAAATTAGAAAAATTTGTGAGATATTCTATTTAACATGACATCCCTTCATACTATTGAGGAAGCGGTTAATGCCGTATCAAATGGCGAATTTATTATCGTCATTGACAGTGAAGATCGTGAAAACGAGGGTGATTTGGTTTGCGCGGCCGAGTTTATTACTCCTGAGAAAGTTAATTTTATGGCTAAAGAAGCTCGCGGGCTTATTTGCGCACCAATAAGTCAAAAGATTGCGGATAAATTAGATTTACCCTTAATGGTTACAAATAATGAAGAATTTACCAAATGCAATTTTACTCTAACTATTGATGCAAAAGAAAATATTACTACAGGTATTTCTACAAAAGATAGAGCTAGAACATTAAAAATGCTTAGTGATTCTTCGACGAAAGCAACTGATTTTGTAAAACCCGGACACATATTTCCAATTAGAGCAAAAGATGGGGGGGTTCTTGTAAGAGCTGGCCATACAGAAGCTTGTATAGATCTCCTTAAATTAGCTGGATTAAAACAAGTTGGTGTTATATGTGAAATAGCGAAAGAAAATGGGGATATGGCCAAATTTGACGATCTGATTAAATTTGCAAAGAAACATAATTTAAAAATAATTTCCATAGCTGATTTGATTAGATATAGAAGACAAAATGAGCAGCTTGTTGAAAAGAAAGCTTCGGCCAAACTTCCAACTGAATATGGAGAATTTGATATAACAATTTATGAAGATCGAATAAACAAAAAGGAGCATGTGGTTTTGAGCATGGGAGACTTAAATCTAGATGATCCGATACTAGTTAGGGTCCATTCGGAATGTATAACCGGTGATGTTTTTCATTCAATAAAATGCGATTGCCAAAAACAGCTGGATTTTGCTATGAATGCTATTCAAAAAGAAAAACGTGGAATACTTTTATATTTAAGAGACGAGGGAAGAGGTATTGGGCTTACAAATAAAATAAAAGCTTATAACCTCCAAGATAATGGATATGATACTGTTGAAGCGAATGAAAAACTCGGTTTTGACGATGATTTACGCGAATATGGAATTGGAGCACAGATACTTGCGGATCTTGGAGTAAAAAAGATAAGATTACTTACTAATAATCCGAAAAAAGTTATAGGACTTAAAGGTTATGGAATGGATATAGTTAAGCGTGTGCCAATCGAAATCGGACTTAATGATAAAAATAAGACCTATCTGCGTACGAAAAAAAACAAACTTGGACATATACTTAAAAACATATAATTATTTATGACTTTTTTTGAACTTGTTAAATATTGTCTACGTTTAATATTTTTACCAAGGTCTCTTCGAACAATGGAATGGAAGATGCTACGTTTGGTGAACAAAGATAGAAAGCAAAATGGGCTGAAAAAGTTGAGAATGCAAGAAGATTTAAGAGTTGTTGCGCGAAAACATAGTAAGGATATGGCGCAAAAAGATTATTTTGAGCATAAAAACTTATTGGGAGAGACACCTTTTGACAGATTGGATAAAGCTCGTATTACTGATATTGTTGCCGGCGAGAATTTAGCTAAGATAAAAGGATATCAAATTCCAGTAAGAAGAGCTGAAATAGGCTTAATGAACAGCCCTGGGCATAGAGCTAATATACTAAAATCGGATTATAATTGTGTTGGAATAGGAATTGTTAAAAGTCAGGATCAATCGTTTTATTTCACGCAAAATTTTGCCGAACGCGAACTTGTATTTACAAAAAAAATAAAAAAAGTTGTAAGACTCAAAACAGGTTTAAATATAAAAGGATATTTTTTAAAAAATCCTAAAAATATTATTTATCAGGTAAAAAATCATATTAACGACAAAGATCCTCTTTATGAAAAACTAATAAAAGTAAAAGATCGAAAATTCAATTTTGTAATCCCCTTCTCCAATACCGGAATTTATCAGACTCTAATATTTGTCGAAACGGAAAATGGAAGTGAAAAATTTAACGTGGTTAACAAATTCGAGATAAAAGTTCGAAAAGGATTCGTGTTCTAAATATCTGTGTACTATACAAGATTGCTCTACCAGAATATAGACGCTTGTCTATTTTTATTGTATAATAATAAAGACTATGATAAATATAAAAACAAAAAATGCCTCAACGACAAGAGAAAAATTCATGGTTATCTCGTACAATCCTGAATAAGCTCATGAACATCACGAGTGATGAATGGCCACGTATAGCTATTTCTTGGAGTTTACAGTTTTTGTACAGAGCCGGTTTTATTATAGGATGGACTGTTTTGTTATCAATTTTCGCCACTCGTTTTGGTATAATGGCACTTCCATATTTCTTTATTCTATACGCATTACTCGATATTCTTGGAGCGATCGGATATTCGTTTATTTTGGAAAGATTTTCCAAGGATATGATGATTATTATAACTGCACTCGGAGGAGCGTTATTGTTTCTTTTAGTGGGATTGCTGTCTTTCTATAGTGAAACGCTTTTTATATTTATAGCTATTGCAGGTTTGTCAGTTGTATTTACACAATTGTACATACTTAATTCCGGCTTTATTGAAGATTTATTCTCTCCATTGGAAAGTGAAAGAACATTTCCTTTAATAGAATCTGCCGAGACTATAGGAGGCATTGTTGGAGGCTTATTGATAACAGGTTATGTCGGAGTTTTGTCAGCGGGATATCTCTTGAATTTTTTGGTTGTGATTTTGATTATGTTCGTTCCGATTATGATTTTTCACAGGCAATTACTTAAAAAGTTGCCGTTTATCCACTTTAAAAAAAGACATAAAAAAACAGGAATTAATTTTGCGAAGATAAAAGAAAATTTAGGGCATATCAAGCGAATACCGTTTTTAAAATTACTTCTTGTAGTTGTTATTTGCCAATGGGTTTTTTCCAATCTTCTTGAATTTCAATTCATAGAAGCACTATTTGGTCATCTACCCGAAGGTGCACACATGGAAAAAGAACTAACATACGGACTTGGATCGTTACAAATACTCTTCCACTCGGTTGCTTTATTAATGCAACTTTTAGTTGCAAGCAGGATTATTTCATCTTTGGGAATTGTTTCATCTTTATTGTTACATCCTCTTGTAACGCTATTAAGCCTTGGGACTATGCTAATACGATTTGGTATGCCATCCGCAATTTTAACAAAACTGAATTACGAGATGACATTTACGATTTATAAGAATGCATATCATTCCTCGTATTATGCAATAGAATCTAAAATTCGAGAACAGGTACGCGAACTTCTGGAAGGATTCGCCCATCCCCTTGGAACTCTAGTTGGAATGGGAACGTTACTACTTCTTGAGCAATTTTTTCATGGAACAACATTTAATCAAAGCGTAACCGTATTAATGATTGCAATTATGGGGATAATGCTGTTTGTAATCGTTAAAAATGACAGGAAGTATACTCAGATCTCAATTAAAAATTTACTTTATTCAAAAGATACGGCGGTACAATTAAATGCTGTGGAGATATTAGGACAAAAAGGTCATAAAAATGCTACCGAAATACTAACAAGAATGCTTAACGAAACGGAAATTGCCGACAAAGTTAAAATTAGGATCTTAAACACTTTGGGACATATGAAAGATCCAGAATCTCTTAGCGAAATTATCGATGCTTTGGAACATAAAAATCCCGAAATAAGAAAGGCTTCTCTTATAGCTTTGGAAAAATTTAATACATTTACGAAAAAAGAAACAAAACATCCGTTTTCGACACACAGGACAAATAATATTCTTAAAAAGATGTTTCTTGAAGAAAACGATTATGCAATTAAATCGTTGGTAATGGGAGTTTTGGCAAAACATAGTAGCAATAAAATAGTTCCATATTTATTGTCTCTTCTTAAGAGTGCAAAAGGATATCAAAAAGCGGACGCTATTCGCGTATGCGGTAATTTCCATGATATTTCACTTGTTCATTATCTTATGCCATTTTTAGAATCTGATGATCCGATTATAAAATCAAGGACGATTGTAGCTCTATGGCAATTTAAAAAACATCGAATGAAACTACTTCAAGAAATTAAGAATATGTTATTTAGTAAAAATAAAGCTGATAGACTAGCAGCCTATTATATCCTTGGAGAAATAAATGCTTTACAAGAAAAAAATCGTCTACTTGATTTGTTGAAATCCGAAGATGAAGACGAAAAACTCGCCGTAGCCATAGCACTTGTTAAAATGAATATCCGTGAAGGAGTTCCTATAATTATAGAAAGGATCGTATACGACGAATCTTCTCGTAAGAATTTATTATATCTTCTTCAACTTACTCTTGGAAAACGTATGAAAAACTATATGCTTAGAGTGCTTAATCAAACAGTTTCTCTTTATATCAATCATATATTGTCGGAAAGTAATAAAAAAGTATTAGAAGAACTTGACACAAACACATTAATGAAGCTTCGAAGTGCATATGAACTTGTAAATGAACACGAAGAAGTGGAAAATGTAGATAAAGTATTAAGAGCTTCTACCAAACAATACAATCAGGAATTACAACTTAATCCAATTTAATATGGCAACAATAGAAGTAATAAAAAATGCACCCGATACAAAAAAGAATTCTCAAACGGTTTTTCTTAAAGGAGAAATTGATAGAGATACAATAGCTAAATTAAGAGAGGCTATGGAGACGATTTTGCCGACACTAGAAACGAAAACGTTAATTATAGATCTTGAGAATCTCAAATTCATCAATAGCGAAGGAATTGGATATTTAACCGATATTCATAACAGATTAAATACTCTCGGAAAAAATGTTGTTATTCTAAAAGCGTCAGCTCGCATAATGGATATTTTTCAGCTTGTCGGACTTAATCAGATTGTTTCATGCTATGCAACTGAAGAAGAAATGAATTCGGACATAAAATCTTAATCAACTAAACTAAAACAAACATATGATTACATGGATTAGAAAAAGCGTAACGAGGAGAATAGGATTATTACTTGTTTTGATAAGTGCCGGATTCGGATATATGACTTATTATTTTTGGAACAGTCCCCTTTCATCCCCAATTTACTATTCGTTTGCCATAATCGGCGGATTTGTTCTTGTTGTATTTATTATTGTTTACAGCTTGATAAACAAACCTCTGAAAAAATTAACTAAACAAATGAAACTGCTTTTAACGGGCAGATCTTATAAAAGAATTACAACAAACAGAATTGATGAAATAGGAATAATCGCACAATTCTTTAATGAAATAACCGAAAATCTGGAGAATATCTCGAAAAAATTAAAAGAAGAGCAAAGGATGTCATCGGAACTTGAAATAGCAAGCTCTATTCAAAAGGCAATATTGCCAAATAAAAGTCCGGATATACCAAATTTAGAGGTTGTCGCCAAATCACGTTCGGCGGTTGAAGTTGGCGGAGACAGTTTTGATTTTATCCAGAGAAAAGATGCCACATATTTTTATATCGGTGATGTTACCGGGCATGGAAGTCCCGCAGCTCTTGTTATGATGATGGTCAACACTCTTCTGCATACATATTCGGAAATGTATTCAAGTGTTTACGATATAGTTGTGAATACAAACAGAATTTTAAAACCCCGTATTAAGGCTGCTATGTTTATGACTATGGTTATACTTAAATGGGATCATCTAAATAAAAAAATGACATATGTCGGAGCAGGCCATGAATATATTTTAATTTACAGAAATAAAACCGGAGAAATTGAGGCAAAACCGGCAGGTGGAGTTGCTCTTGGAATGGTTCCGGATAACAGTAAACTTGTAAAAGAACAAGAAATTAAGCTCGAAGATGGAGATATGATTATTTTATATACAGACGGAATTACCGAAGCAAGAAACGATAAAGGCGAAATGTACGGAATTGATAGATTTAAAGAAGCCATTAAAAACTACGCAACTCAATATGGTCCCGAGGGAGTTACCCATCATGTAGCACTTGATTTCTCTCAATATGTTGGAAACGCCGAACAAGAAGACGATATAACCCTTATGGTACTAAAATATACCGAGAAAAAAGAAGTTCAAACGGATAAAAGTACTAACTGGAAATAATTTCGATGAAAACAAAAGACTTCTATTTTGATTTGCCTAAAGATTTAATTGCACAAAATCCGGTATCTCCCAGAGATAGCTCTAAATTGATGGTTCTAAACAGGTCTAACAAAAGTATAGAGCATCATTTTTTTTATGAACTTCCAAAACTTCTTCCACGTAATTCGATTTTAGTACTAAACGATACAAAAGTTTATGCGGGAAGGCTTTACGTTACAATTGACAATAAAAAGGGTGAGCTCCTTGTTTTAAAAAAAAGATCAAATGATGTCTGGAAGTGTATGGTTAAGCCTGGTAAAAGATTCTCGGTCGGGAAAGATTTTATTATTGAAGGAAAAGAAGAAGAGTTAAATGCAAGTGTTCAAAATATAAACGAAGATGGTACGCGTGAAATTAAGTTTAATTTGAATACGGAATTACTTGATTGGATTGAAAATAACGGCTATCCCCCATTTCCACCCTATATTAAACATACACAAGCTTCATTCCAAGATTATCAAACAACATACGCAAAAGATATTGGAAGTATTGCCGCGCCCACGGCCGGGCTTCATTTTACAGATAGAGTTTTCAATGAGCTTAAAAAGAAAAACATAGAAATTCTAACCTTAACGCTTCATGTTGGGCGCGGAACTTTTCTTCCAGTAAAAGTTGATAACATAGAAGATCACAAAATGCATAGTGAATGGTATATGCTAAGCAAAGAAAATGCGGAGAAATTAAATATGGCAAAACGCCAAAACAAAGAAATAATTGCAGTTGGCACAACATCGGTTAGAACACTTGAGTCCAATTTTAAAAACGGACTGTTCCATCCTGAAACAACCAATACAAACATATTCATATATCCAGGATATAATTATAAAGCAATTGATGGAATAATTACTAATTTTCATCTGCCGGAAAGCACGCTTATTATGCTTATAAGTGCGTTTGCTGAAAAAAAATTCATATTTAAAGCTTACGACGAAGCAATTAAAAACAAATACAGGTTTTATAGTTTTGGAGATTCAATGATGATTCTTTAAAGCCAATCGGGAACATATTTAGCCTCTTTAATTCCTGGTATTGAAAGTATTAAATCTATATCATCGCTGTTAAACTTACCTCGATATAAATCCTTTATTTCCCCTCCCCCAGCAACAAAATGTTTAATTTGATTGTAACCTTTGTAGTAAAGCAAATCTTTTGTAAATCCACCTGCCTCGGATGTATCTTCAAGACCTCTTTTTACTTTAATTGTGTTTCTCCATGCTCTTTCCGGTGGAATTTTATAATCCAACATCTTTTCAAATACTTCCACAAATGAATATTTCAATGCCAAATGAACTGCAAGTACTAAGGAGATTGATAAATAAAGATTTTTTTCTTCATCTCCTTTTTGAGTAATTATATTGTACATCGCAAGCCCCTCTTGCGTTTCCAAATAATTCGGTAATCCTCGATTAAATATTTCATACTCCTGAGATTTTCCATTTTCTGCTGTTAGAATATGAGTTTCAATTTCATGTATTATAAGGTTATCAATTCTTTTTTCAGTAAACAAAGCTCCTTTTCTTAAAAAAAGCCTGTTGTTTTTTCCGGCAATCGCATCGGAAACCATTTCTTCCTTAATTTTTACCTTCCATTTTAACAAACCGTATTTTTCGAATACTTTATCCATAATAACTTTCGCTTCTTCTGCAGTAATATTTCCTTTTTTACTAGAATAAGTAACAGAAGTTTCTTTTAACCAATTTTTTGAATTTTCAACAAGTTCTTCACTCGGCTTCCCATAAAGATCTATGGATGCATTAGTAAATTCTTCAGCGAAACCTCTAAATTCAAGCAACGCAATTTTTTTGGCAATTTCAAGTTTTTTCTTTTCAAAAAGCTTACCGAGATTTGTTGTGTCGGTTTGAATTTGATTAAGATCTTTCCTTAAATCATAAAGATTGAATTTAAGTTCAGGATAAACAAATTGAGGATTTTTCTTAAAATTTTGAAAGAACTTTATACGTTCTTCTCCAAGATTAACAGGTCTTAAGTGATAAAGAAGCTTTAATTTTTCATCTATTTTGATAAGTTGCTGATCAATTTCGTTGTAATTTATCTTTCTCTTTTCATCCAAAGTTTTTTTAAGTAACTTTTTATCTTGCTTTTCTTCTTTAGTTACATTTACATCCGGAAGCAGTTTCTTCTGAATTTTCTTAGACGGATCAATAAAAAAATTCTTTAAATCTCTACATCCAACTATAAGACTATAATTGTTCTTTGTTATTTTCTCTATATCTGCAACCGTTTGAATTCTTTTCCCGGCAATCGATAATTTTAATTTTACGGTAGATTTTTCATCGTCATATTCATATTCATCTTTAAGCAAACTGGCCTCAATAGCGAATTGTTCATCAATAATTGTTCTTTGATTACCCGGGTCAATCTCTGCCAAAACTCTTCTTGTCCCATCTTTAAGGTAAATATCAACCATTTCCTCGATTCCAACAACATTTTTACCGGAAACTTGATGAATATTCTTTTCTACAATATTCCCGAACATATCTTTTGCGATTCTAACCCCTTTTACCGGATTATTGACCTTCACTCCTTCAATCCTCTGAAGACGTTTTTTTAATGGAGCCAAATTGGCTATTTGCACTCCTAATCCAGCCCTGGCGTTAATCTCTAAAAGCACCGGACCAGAAGACTTATCTATAGATATATCCGTTGCCATATAACCAAGATTCGTAATAAGCTGACATTTAGATGCAATCATTAAAATATCATCCCAATAAGGGATTTTAAGTCCTTTAATCGGTCCGACCTCCGGGATTTCATCAATAATTTTATTTTTATACGAGATATAAGTTGTTTCCCCTTTTGCTATATCAATTCCAACACCAACAGCACCAAGATGTAAATTAGCCTTACCTGCGGATTCTTTCGTAGGGAGCCTAAGCATTGCCATTACAGGGATAAGATTATGCACGACCACTCTAATATCCGGCAAACCTCTGTAAGAATAATTTCCGAGTGTATCATGAGAAATAATAAGCTGTTCAAAAAACGCACTGTCTCCAACATTTGAAATTGAATATCTTCCATCAAGAATATCCGATATATGATCTATAATAATTTTTTTATCTAATTTCTTGCCGGAAGCGGTTATCCATACATCTTCACGCTTATTTGTTATAGGTATGATCCCCTCTCCTCCAAACCCATGATTTGGCTTTAATATAAAAGAATTTGGAAGCGACCCGGAATCGAATTTATCCAATTCTTCTTTTGATCTAATAGCAGTATATAATTTGGGGACAGGAATCCCTCTCGCAGAAAGGAATTTTTTTGTTTTAAGCTTATCATCCGCAAGCTTAATAGTCTTCTTTTTGTTATAGGGACGAATATATTGTAAATTTCGCGCATTTAGCCCTAAAATTCCTTTATCGTTGAAAATCATATAATTAAGATAAAAATATTATTCCTCTTCGACATGACGAAGAACTTCTCTAAATCTTGCATATTCAAGCAATTTTAATCCCGGCCATCTACCAAGAAACACATTAAAGAAAATAATTAAAATAATCACTTCCGGATATGCGAGCATAAATCCTTGAAGTTGATTGATTTTAAATCCAAATACATCACCTCCAATTACAATATAAGCGATTATAGCAACCAGAACAGTTTGCAATGTTGCAATCATAGTTTGCTTAAAGCTTTTCCCTCCTTGAGCGCTAACAAATTTTTCGGTTAATGTACTTAAAATAAGCATAGGGAAAACTGAGAGCGAATAAAATTGCGAATCAAACAAATTAAATCTGATCGATAAAATCAACATAAACAAAATGGCAACAGCGACGGATGTAAGAACAATCGCCATTCTTGGAACATAAAGTAGCCTATACCTCTTTAAAGCAATTCTGGTTCCCGTTCCTACCAAAAATATCACAAGAAGAGTCAAAAGTCCGAATTTTAGACCAAGAATCCAAAAAGTAAGTGTGATAATGGTTGGAGTATAAACTCCAAAAGTAGTTACTCCAACAACCTGTTTCATAATAGAAACAACAGTCGCAATAACAGGTAACATTAAAATTAAAATAACCGTATTTGCCGGTATTCCACTGTCTATTAAGTAATTAACGAAATAGGACATAAAATTCCACAATTGAAGTTGCCCGGTTTGCGCATTTGTAAGCTCGTAATCATATCCGTTTTTTTCCATTCTGTTAATAAATTCATTTGTTGTCGCGCTCTCTATAAAGGCATATATTGCGGGCTCTTTTGCAGAAACTATATTTTTCGGTTTTAAGAGTTCATATTGACGCGCCAATTGTGTAGGAGTGTCATCGTTGTTAATTACAAGAATTGTTTTGTTTTCAAAAGTTAAAGTGTCATCTTGATTTGCCTGATTTTGCTTAACCCGAGATAAGGCGTTAAGTCCGGAATTTCCTTCCGTCCATACAATTATTTCATCTATTTTTTTAAGATTATCCGTAGCTTCACGAAGCTTTCTTTCTAGAATTTCCTCTGTAATAAATTCAGTAGCACTGTCGTAGCTCTCGTAAACAACAATATCCGTATCTCTATCCCGAGCATAATTTTTAAAACCTTCAACTCTATCTTTAATTTCAGCTTTATCGGTAATGAAAATTATGATTTTTTTATAAACAAATATATCTTTTGTTACCGTTTTTGTTTCTTTCCCATCATTAGCCGTGAGAGTAAGTGTTTTTTGACCAAGCGTAGTATAGCTATACACGACTTCTCGTCCTTCCTTTTTATTACCATCACCAAAATCCCATGTATAAGTTATATTTGCATTTTCATCCGGATGCTTCGTTCCCGAAGCATCAAAAATTATATTCTTGTTTATTTGGACAGAACTACTCGCTGTTATAGCCGGCGTAAATGTTACCTCTTCCGGTTTTATACTTTCCACAGCAGGTTGATCTTGAGCAAAAACGCTAAATGGAGCAAGGTAAAAGAATAATGCTGATATGGCGACTAATTTTTTGATAGTTTGATGCATAATTTAAGCCATTTATATTGATGTACAAGAAGGATTCTATCAAAAGTGCCTAAAAAACTCAATAATCACCTTTGTTCAATTGCAATTTCGCCTTGTTTTTGCTATAATATTACGAAGTATAGATTCATTTTAGAATTTATTAAACTATAAAAATGAAAAAAAGAATAAAAAGTATTTTTGCAACTATCGCCACTTTCGCTTTAGTGCTATCTCAAAGTAGCATGGCATTCGCAACTAACAGCAGTTTATTTAAGGTTGAAGCTTTCGGAGCCGATACGATCGCAGGATATACAACAAGAATTTACTCATCAAAAACACTTCCAAACAAAATTGTTGAATTCACTGTAAAAAAACCAAATGGAAACAGTTTAAATATTCCAATAAAATCAGATGACAATGGAATAGCAGAATTCGAGTTATATGATTACCATACTAAAAAAGCGGGGACATATTCGATCTCTGCAAAATTAGAAAACGGATCTGAAGGGAAAATAAATACATTCTATGTATTCCCTGATGAAGTATCAAAAGTATCTTCAGAAATAGAGGCTTCAAAACTCCTTGGAACAGCCGACGGTATAGATAAAATCTATTTCACAATCACACTGAAAGATAAACTTGGCAATCCGATTAAGGGACATGAAATTAGCGTAATTTCAAGTAGAACAAAAGATAAGATTCAACTTATCTCGGAAACTCAATTCACGGATGCAAAGGGAGAAACTCTTTTCTCCGTAGCTTCTCCGGAAGAAGGAGTTTCCATCTACTCGTTTTTAGATGCAACATCAAATAAAGTCTTAGATAAAAGAGTGGAAATTGCTTACAGTACAATGCAAAATGCCGGAGGAGATATTAAAACCGCTTATGCAGCCGCAGGAGAAGTCGATAAATTTGTTTTCGAGAATTTACCAGCATCCATTACCGCAAATGCAGATACACCTTTTACTTTAACCGCAGTTGATTCCGATGGGAACACAGTTCCAAACTATTCCGGAACAGTTCATTTTTCTTCCGAAGGAGCAAACGGAGTCTATGCATCCTTACCTAAAGATTATAGCTTTGATGTCGATCTTGATACTGGAAGTCATGATTTTAGTGGACTCCAAACGTTTAATTTTGCTCAAGAAGGAATATATTCGATAGTAGCAACAGATTTGGATAATTTTACAATAAGAGGAGATACTGAAATTACGGTCGGCGCGTCCTCTACGCAACATTCGGCCGATAACACAACACAACCAAACACTTCAAGTAACGATTTGCAAATTACAAACCCATTGTCTGGAACATACAGCAGTAACGAACTTGTAATTAACGGAATAGCTCCTCTTGTTAGCGCTACAATTCAAATTTTCGATAATGGTAGTAATATCGGCTCTACAGAAGTACAATCGGATAATACATTTTCATATACACCTTCTTCCATAGTGGATGGTCCTCATAAATTTTATGTTGTAATGGAAGATAGCGATGGAACAACTTTGGCTACTTCGGATGAAGTAAATATTACAGTTGATACAAGTGCTCCAACTGTTGAAGATGTTAAATTTTCCCCTTCTGCAGATATTAAAACCGGAGATGTTATAACGGTTACCGTAACTTCAGAAGAAAATGTTTTTCAAGGGGCGGTAGTCTTTAATGTAGATATTGCAGAACTTAAAAAAGATGATAATGATCCTACAAAATATACAGCCTCAATACAAGCACCGGACAAACCCGGAAGCTATCCGATTGATGTTGTCTTGGTCGATGAACTTGGCAATGAGGGGTCTTATGAAGATGTTGCAACTTTGGAAATAGGTACAAATGGAAAAACGAATTTATTGAAAAATGGAGACAGCATAAATCCACTAGCTACCAAGGGAAATGAGCCCCCTGTACAAGAGAATCAAGCTCCGTCGGATGTATTTGGAGTAACCACAATATCTTCCGACTCCAAGGTAACGCTTTCTTGGCAAGCTTCAACCGATGACTCAAAAGTTGTTAATTATAAAATTTCTTACGGTTTAACCCCAACAAACCTTAATCAAACCGTAGAAACTTTTGATAACAAAACGACTTGGTATCTTCCCAACTTAACAAACGGAAACGAATATTTTTTCTCTTTGGTTGCCATCGATGACGAAGGAATTGAAAGCAAGAACCCAAGTAGCATAGTAAGTTCTATTCCATTTAGTCCAGCTCCTGTGTTTGTTAAACCGGAGCCTAAAGTTGAACCTATTGTTAATCCTGTCGCTCCGAAAATGCAATCAACCGGACCAGAAGAATTGTGGTTTATATTACTTTCGCTCGGGCTAACTCAGCTTTACTTTAAGTTTAAGAAAAAAATGTGCTAAAATCCCTGTTGGTATTTGACGATATTTTAAAACAACCGACAAGATGAAAGAATATTTAGCACTTTTTATCGATATATTCGGAGAGATAATTATTCTGGCTATTTTAATCAGAGTTATTATGTCGTGGATAAGACCTATGGGAAACAAAGGAGGTCTTGGAAGTTTCGTTTTTGAAATTACGGAACCTTTGCTCTCGTTTTTCAGAAAAATCATACCCAGAATGGGAATGTTTGATCTATCCCCGATTATTGCTCTATTTGCAATTGAAATCGTAAGATCTTTTCTTCTTAGTCTGCTTATGTAAATAAAAAACATGATTTCTATCTACAACACTCTCACAAGACGAAAAAACGAGTTTAAACCGATAACTCCAAAGAAAGTTACCATGTATCTATGCGGACCAACCGTTTACGACAGTGCTCATCTGGGACATGGTAGAAGTGCCACTGCATTTGATGTCGTTAGGAGATATTTAATGTACAAAGGCTTTGATGTTAATTTTGTATCAAACTACACCGATATCGACGATAAGATGATTAATCGTGCCAATGAGAAAAAAATGACGGTTAAAGAACTATCCGAGAAAGTTATACCTATGTACAAAAGAGATTACGGAGATTTAAACATTTTACCTGCGACAGCACATCCACGTGCAACCGCTTACATAAAACAAATAATTGATTTAATCAAAAAATTGGAAAAAAAGGGAGCAACTTACAAGTTGGAAGATGGTATTTATTTCGATGTATCTGCTTTTCCCGAATACGGCAAACTATCGGGACAAAAAATTGAAGATCTTAAAATGGGAGCTCGCATACAAGTAAACGAAAACAAGAAAAATCCACAAGATTTCGCATTATGGAAAAATGAAAAACCCGGGGAGCCTTCGTGGGATAGCCCTTGGGGGAAAGGTCGTCCCGGATGGCATATAGAATGTAGCGCAATGAGCACCAACCTTCTTGGAGATACTCTTGATATTCATGCGGGCGGTGCCGATTTAATTTTTCCACACCACGAATGCGAGATAGCACAAAGTGAATGTGCAACTGGAAAACAATTTGTAAACTATTGGATGCACAACGGATTTATAAACATCAATAAAGAAAAAATGTCTAAGTCTTTGGGGAATTTTATTACACTTCAAGACTTGATTAAGAAATACTCCGGGAATGTGATTAGATTTTTATATCTTCAAACACACTACAGATCCCCGATTAATTTCTCTGAAGACTTAATTACACAATCGATAAACACACTTGAAAGAATTCATGATTTTGTTAGAAAAATAGAACAAATTGATAATACCGGAGAAACTCATAAAGAAGTAAAAACTTGCATAGAATATGCCAAGCAAAAATTTGAAGAAAATATGAATGATGATTTTGAAACACCTGGTGCACTAGCCTCTCTATTCGAATTTATAAAGACAATCAATAAATTTAATGAGGAAGTCTCGTTAACAACCGGAGATAAGAAAGAAATTATAGACTTTCTTAAAAAGATAGATCAAGTATTTGCTGTTATTTTCACCAAGGGAAATGACCTGCCAAAAGAATTAGAAGCTATAATAAAGAAGCGCGAAAAAGCCAGAGCGAACAAGGATTGGCAGAAATCGGATCAATTGCGCAACGAACTTAAAGAAAAAGGGATATTCGTTGAAGACACATCAAACGGAACTATTTGGAAGCGGATGAATTAAATAATCTCCAAGCTCCCATATATCCCCTGCTCCCATTATAATTGCGATATCAATATTATCCGGATTCTCTTTTAAATAATCTTTTATTTTATCATATGTTTCCAAATGATATGTCTTTACGCCATTTTTATTTATAGCGTCGATTAAATCGTTTTCCGAAACGGAATGTATATCCTCTTTTGTATCGCGAACTTTATAAATATTCGGAATAATTACTACATCGGCATTTTTAAACGAATCTGCAAATTCGGGCAAAAATTTCTTCGTTCTGTTGTATTGATGCGGTTGAAAAATACAGCAAAGTTTTTTATTCGGATATTTTTCTTTTGTAGCTTTTATTGTGCTGAATATAGCAGTCGGATGATGAGCATAATCACTTATTAACATAATACCGTTAAAGTCTCCTATTAACTCAAATCTTCTCCAAGCACCTGTAAACTTATTAAGAGTTTGAATGATTAAATCTCTTTTAATATATAAAAGTTGACCAAGAGCAAGTGCCGCAAGAGCGTTTATCATATTAAATGTTCCCGGAATAAGCAGATTAAATTCTCCTACAAATTCACCTGCTTTTTCTATTTTATTTCCTTGAAGCGTCCAATCGGCATTATTACCGTCAGCGCTAAATGTTATTAAATTACCACTATAATCATTTAAAACATCTTTTACATTCTCATCTCCTGTGTTGGCTATTAAATAACCATCCTCCGGCAACTTTGCTATAAATTGTTTAAACGCACTTTTATAATCATCTAAATCCTTGTAATAATCGAGATGCTCAGCTTCAATATTCGTTAAAATTATTATATTCGGATTATAATTTAGGAAATTACGCTTATATTCACATGCTTCCACTAAGAAATAATCACTTCGCCCAAGTCTGTAATTGTTATCGTTAAACTCCTTAAGACTTGCTCCAACCACAACCATGGGATCTTTATCTCCAGCTATTAAAGAAAGTGCAGACATAGATGTAACCGTGGTTTTCCCATGAGTCCCGCATACGGCAATAGTAAACATTTTATTTGTAAAATCCCCTATCGCCTGTGCAAAGTTAACGGTTGAAATCCCCATTTCCCTTGCCTTTACAAGTTCAGGATTAGACGCAGGAACAGCCGAAGAATAAATCACTTTTGTAATCGAGTTCGTTATATTCAACTCGTTATGCCCAATATATATTTTAATACCCTTTTTCTGCATTCTTTCGGTGAGATGGGAGGCATACATGTCCGACCCGGAAACTGTGTATCCTTGTTCATTAAAAATTTGCGCAAGACCGCTTAAGCCTATTCCTCCAATACCTATAAAATGAATCCGTTCGCCTTTGTTCATGATTGCAGCTTTAAAGAGTCTGTGCTAATATTTTTTAGCTTTCCTAACTAGATTAATACCATGGAGGGTAAAAACGATCAACCATCAAATCTTACAAATTTTATTATTATAGGACTTATTATTTTAAGCACATATTTGTTATACTCACTAACTTTAGCATTTTACAAAAGTCATCAAATCGATATTTATATAGAAGATTTCGAAAAAGAAAATGAGCGTATAAGCCAAGAAAATAAAAAGTTAGCCGGTGAGTTTGATTATGTAACTTCGGATGCATACATCGATAAAATTCTTAAACAAGACAAAGGACTTATTAATCCCGGAGAAGATATGATCGTAATATCTTCAGACCCTCTTTTGGGCGAAAAAACCAACACCGACAACGAAACATCTTCAAAAAGAGATTTAAATAATTTATCTAATATCGATAAGTGGAAAATATTTATTTTTGAGGATAACGCTTTGAAGTAAAATCTTGACATCAAAGTTTTGTCTAGTATTATACAAATACTTACGCGGGGTAGAGCAGTGGCAGCTCGTCGGGCTCATAACCCGGAGGTCGCAGGTTCGAATCCTGCCCCCGCAACCAAAAATGTCGCATTAATTTAAAAAGCGCATTTTTTTTATTGATAAAATCTTTAATATCCCAACAACAATCTCAATCAACATAACAATGTTAGCTATTAAAATAGTAACAGATGTTATTTGTTGAGAGAAGAAAATATCAATTGTTATGGCAACATAGAAATAAAACCTAGGTCTAATTACGAATTTATAACTACTATGATTCTTTAATAAATATAAAATTATCGACATTAACACTGAATACATAAAGACAAAAAGCGATATATCTATTAAATCAACCATCATAAACAAATAAGCAAAAATACTCGCCGATATAACACCAGCGTGATCGCAAAAAACATCTATAAAAGCTCCTTTACTCGAATTCGAGTGTTGATACCTCGCCAAAGTTCCATCTGCGCAATCAAGAAGCAGGTGTATCCAAATACCTACTGCAAAATACACTACATCTTTTGTAAGATAAGAAAGAGCAAGACCAACGACAGCTACTACAGCTGAAAAGATGCTAACCATGTTTGCACTAATTCCAACTTTATCTAGAAATTTCACAACCGGATTTAGAAAAAATATTTTAATTTTATTTGCTTTTCTGATAAATCCCATTTCAAAAGTCGAATAGATTGTATCCTCCTGATTTGTTTTAGCGTATTTATGCATTTATTCTAAAATATGATCTCAACTGAATATTATTATATTTTTCACAAAAATACAAAAAGCACCTATCTCTACAATGAGTGGTACTTTTTGTGAAGCCTCTCTCTTCTCTTTCGAGATTCTCTAAAACCACGGTAAATTTAACAAATGATTCAGCTTATGTAAAGTTCTTCCTTTTCACTTTACAATATTTAAGCCTGTGTTAATATGTAGTTCACATAATGTAAACCTACATGATATGAATAGCAATTTCAATAAGATAATTTCGGGGAGAATTAAAAATGCCCTAAGACAAGCCGGTATTTCGCAATCAGAGCTTGCCCAAATGATTGAAAAATCCAGAGCTTATGTATCCAATATAACAAAAGGACGATATGTTCCTAAAATTTCCGAACTCGTAAAGATAGCTGAATATTCAAAAAAACCAATCGGATATTTTTTAGGGGAAGATAAACCCGGGTTAATGCACTATGTTGATAAAGCAAAAAAATGGGATAAACTTGTCACTTTAATAGAACCAGATATAAGAAAAGATCTTTCCGATGATATTTTGGCAATTCCAATGCTTGAACATTCCAATCTTAGAAATAAAACTGTTCAAGAAATACTTAATCAAAGAAAAAGTCTTAAAAATTTTGTTTATTTATCTAAACGAAATTTAAGAAAATATTATAAATACACAAAAACAGTCGACAATTTACTTGGTCTTAGAATCTTTATACGTGATTACCCTGAGTTTGGGATATATCTTGGAGATATCACAATCTACGAACCTGTTTTAAATAATAATATAGGTGACGACAGCGGTAAATTATTCGGAATAATTTATAAAGGAGATCTTTGCATAAAAAGAGTATATAAAGACGGTAAAAAATATTATTTTGAACCTTTGCACAGCACTCCACAATTAAGAAAAATGACAGAAAGCAACAAAGATCTTGTTATAGCCGGCAAGATAATAATGTCTATTAGTAAAAAATTGTTTTAGCATTCAAGTGAGCTTGATAAATTTCCAATAGTTGGTGTAGGCTCACTTCGTTAATTGCATATACGCTTTGAAAATACTTGACGACGGTTTTTTCTGAGAATTTTGAAGGAAATACTTGGAAAACAACGGGCGACTGCAAAACAATTGCCTGTAAAACAGACCACGACATCAAATATGTCATGAACAGCGCGAATACCCTCGGAGCTGTCCATGCGCAATTATAAGGGGCGATGTAGGCTCTCAAAGCCCACATCGCCCTCTTTCTTAAATCCACTTGCAGGATAGAGCTCAACCCAGTAATATATTTTTGCCCTGTATGGCAGGGTAGCTCAGTCGGTTAGAGCGCGGGACTCATAAGCCCGAGGTCGTGGGTTCGATCCCCACCCCTGCCACCAAAAGTGGTACATATAAACCACATATCTTTTAATCTTCATGCCAAATATTATGGGATTTTTAGAACTTGTCTTTTATTCAATTGTTTTTTTTCTTCCGGCTTACGTTGCAAACGCAATGCCGGTAATCATAAGCGGACTAAAAATTTTCCCTTCTTTAGCAAAGCCAATTAATAAAAAGCTTTTTGGCAAAAATAAAACATATAGAGGCTTTATAACCGGAATTACAGGAGCAATGCTAATTTCTCCAATACAAAACTTACTTGGCTTCTCTTATGATAATTTGATTTTACTTGCTTTTTTACTTGGACTTGGAGCCTTACTTGGAGATTTAATAAAAAGCTTTATAAAAAGAAAAATCGGCAAAAAAAGCGGGCGGTCATGGCCAGTATTTGATCAAATTGATTATGTAATAGGAGCTTTACTGTTTTCATCAATAATTTTTCCTCAAAGCCTTTCTGTAATTATTGTTTTGATAGTAATTTCTCCGCTATTTTCTATCCTCGCAAATATTATCGCTTACAATCTGAAAATTAAAAAAGTTTGGTGGTGATTATTTTTTAAGTTCTGTTTCAATTATTTTCTTTAAATTTTCATATGGCTGAACTCCAAGTAGTTTCACATCATTAATAAAGATTGTTGGAGTTGCTGTAACACCTTTTTCTTTTCCTTTCTTTCTGTTGCGAAGAATTAAATTTTTATATTTATCGCTATCCATACACGCATCAAAAGTTTTAACATTCAAACCATAACCTTCCACCAATTTACTAAAATATTCTCTGGAAATTTTATCTTGATTTGAAAACAAATCCACATGCATCTTCCAAAACGCATTCTCATCTTGATCACCGGCACAATATGTCGCTTCACTGGCTTTCTGAGCAAATTGATGATTTGAAATAGGAAAATCTTTAAACACCAATTGAACCTTCCCGGTTTCTATATAATCATTTTGCAATAAAGGTAAAGTTTGCAGTGTAAACATTGCAGAAAAAGGACATTGGTAATCGCTATACTCCGTTATTACCACTTTTGCGTTGGCATTACCCTTCGAGTAAGTAACATCTGTATCTGGAGAAACATTGACATTTGCATCTGAACACCCAACCAATACAAAAAATATCACCGCAAATAGTGGAAATAATCTTTTCATATTAAGAATGTTAATATTAACATTTTGTATTATGCTCTAAAATCACTCTCTTATCAATGTTGATATTGATTGCTTGATATTCAAATAATCACCTGCTTTCGGAAGCAGTATATATTGACCTCTGGAATTTTTAGTAGAATAAAGAAAATTACTCGTACTAATAACATTCCCGCTTTCTATAGCGTAGTTTTGATAGTTCTTCAAATAAGAAAGGGCTTCAAAAACATCTATATTCGTCTTAACATCTCTTGCTATTGTTTTATATATTTCAATCGCTTTATCTATGGAAGAAAGCAAATCGAGCATTTTAACTTTAACTCGCACCGCCTGAATAACTTGATGCTGACGTTTACTCCTGTCAAAATCATTCGTGGTTTTTCTACTTCGCACATACATTAACGCATCATTCCCATTCATATGATGAGATCCTTTTTTAATTGAATATTCTTTATATCCGTTCTCAGCAGTCGGAAAATACGGATCAACAATATTTTTATAAACATAGAGATCTATCCCACCAAGAATATCAATAACCTTTTTAAAAGATTCCAAACTAATAATTATATATTTATCAATTCGAACTCCGGATATTCTTGTAATATCTTGCTTGAATTTTCTTATTCCATAAGCGCTATATATTTCATTTATTTTTCTTCCATTAACATAAAGATCTCTTGGAATGCTCACAAGCGTAATCGTTTTTTTTGAAGGATTCACAACTGCAAGAACAATCGTATCCGTAAGATTTTGATTTGTACCCAAGATCAAAATTGTAAATATGTCCTCTGGATAATTTTGTAAACCAATCTCTTTTGCTAATCTGTCATTTTTTATGACAGCAGCTTTTAAATCATCTTTTGCCTTAGCAAAACGATCTGATAAAACAGCTATTTCTTTCTCACCTTTGCTTGAGAACTCTTCAAACGAATTATGAAGAATTTTAAAACTTTCCGTTACAGCATTCCTGTTTAAAAGTAAATTTTGATATAGATATTGATTTTCTTGTTTAATTTGTCCGATCTCATCTATCATTGAGTTTATTTGCATATCCTTCATTAAAATATCGCGATTAATACCTTTCATTCCAAGTGCAAATCCAATAGTCCCGATTACAACAGAAACAATAATCCCAAATAGAAGAATTCTATTATTCCTTATTTTTTCATCATGTTTTTCCGATAGATTATTCATCTGAATTTAAATCAATACCAATACGAGTAGCTATTTCTTGATCTACAAACTCCTTTTTTCTCCCGTATTTCATTCGTGAATATTCTTTAACAATTTCAGCTACTTTCTTATTTGATTTTGAAGTATCCCAGATTGTTTCAAGAGAAAAAGGTCTGGAAGTTGTATTATTAATGTTTAGCTTAATATAAGCTTTGTAATTTGCTATACCAAGAACATCCGCCCGGGTTAGTACGGGAGCATACTCCTTTGACATATATTCAGCATCATCCGCACCAACTTTAAATGACATCATTGTTCCCACATTACCAAATACGGCATCGCGAACTGAAGTATCTTGCTTTTTTTCAAGCTGCTTTATGTATTGATGCGCCATAATGAGTGCAAGGCGATACTTACGAGCTTCTGACAATATGGAACAAAAACTGTCAGTAGCAAAATTTTGGAACTCATCCACATAAAGATAAAAATCTTTACGCTGATCCTCGGGCATATCCGCCCTACTCATAGCTGCCATTTGTATACGAGCAACAACTATAAGCCCAAGAAGCTGTGTATTTAAATCCCCGATTTTACCTTTTGAAAGATTAATAAGAAGTATTTTTTGACTATCCATGACTTCCCTAAAATTAAACGCGGATTTGGTTTGTCCGATAGTATTACGCATAATCGAATTTGTAATAAACGGTCCGAATTTAGATGAGAAATATGGAATCATTTCTTGTCTTTCCCTCTCACCCGTATGCGCATATTCCTGTTCCCAAAATGCTTTTACAACAGGATTCCTAACTTTTGAGACTTTGTATTTCATGAAATCATCATCAACAAATATTCTTGGAACATCTATTAAAGTTGCTCCCTCCTCTTTATCTTCCATTAAAGTTAAGCAGGCATTTCTAAAATAATGTTGAATTCGAGGGCCGAAAATTTCATCACCAAATAATTTAATAAAAATTTCAGTAGCTTGACTTGAAGCAAGATCTTGCTCTTCCGGTGTTTTTACTTCCAAAATATTAAGTCCCATCGGCCTTTCTTGATCAGCCGGATTAAACACAATCACATCTTTAGCGCGTTCTTTTGGAACATAAGTTAAAAGATCCTCAATAAGATCCCCATGCGGATCAACCACGCAAACACCATCACCATTCCACATATCTTGTCTTACCATAAAACTTATCAATGCTGATTTACCTGCACCCGATTTACCAATTATATATTGATGCCTTGTCCTATCTCCTCTCATTATTCTTACTTTACGCCTTACCCCACGATACACATTGTCTCCAAGGTAAACACCTTCTTCCGGCAAATCCACCGGAGCCGGAACAATCTTGTATTTAAGCCATTTAATAATCGGAGTATAGTTGTATCTGCTATTTGGAAAGTGATATATACCGGAAAGCTCCTGTGGAACCAAAATAGATGATTTCTCATGTATAAGCGGAATAAGCCTAAAAGCTTGGAGCCTGTTCTTAAAAGTATGAAAAAGAAGTTTATCGTTAATAGAATCTATTATTATCATTCTTCTTGTCTGAAACCAGTTTGAAGCCGCGTTCTTAAACAAATTAAGAGCAAGAATCATATTCATAGCAATTTTAAAAGCCTGCGTCTCTGTTTTTGAGGTAGCCACTATACGAATAATTGTATCAAATCCAACCTGATTCGATTTTTCACCTATTCCTTTTGCAACTTCTTCTTTTGTTTGAAGCATACGAACATACTGACTTCCTTCCGGAGCTCCGGTATTCATATCTTTTTTAATTTTGTCATATCCGAATAATAATCCTTGAAAAGCGGTAAAAATCCATCCGAGTATTGGAATTTTAATAAAACCGTTTTTCCCTCCTTTTCCAAGAAACAAATTTGTTCCGACATGTTCGGCTTTTTTACGCCATTTATCTGAACGTGGACTTATAACAAGCTGAAAAACCGCTTTATCATCTTCTCCCAATTTGGAAAGCACATTTGTTAAATCGTTAAGAGGATCGTTTTCAATTTTTCTATATGTCTTAATCGGATATGCACTGTTTTTTGCCAAATATGCATAGTGACTTCTTAATTTATGACCTTTAGGTAATATGTCATAAGCTTGAGTATATTGAATATCCGCATCCGGATAATATGAAGTAATTTGTTTTTCGATAAGATCTTGAAAACGCTTGTATGTAACCACATAAAACATAACCTCTTTATTCATTACTACAAGTTCAAAAGAAACCATGTCAAGATTTAAAATAAGATTCCTTATTCTATTCCCTATTGTTAGCTCACGAATTTCACTTAGATTCCTGTAAAGCTGTTCCATTATCCCAATTTTTTCTTTAAAATCTTTCTCCGTAGCTTTTTCTTTATCTTGCTGAGTATCTGTCCGAGGAAGAGTAATTCTCATATAAACAAGGTGTTTTGCTTCTCTTAAAGCCATTAGGTATCTGAAAACAACAACAAAATACTTAAAACCAAAAATAACCGCCAAAATTAGAACAGTCCACCAGAAAATATTATTTATAATTTCACCCCACATATGTATTTTTGTTTATTTTCTATATATTTTAGCACAAATAAGCCAAATTTACAATACTAGAGCTTGCCAAAAATTGGAGTTTTGTTGTCGATAAACCTAAACCTAAAGTTCGTTAAGATACAACCTTAACTTATTTTTATATATTAGATAAACATTTTGCACTTCAAGAAGCCGTTTTTATTTAAATTTCTACCCTGTGGCAGAAACATGCTAAACACCCTCCCACTTAATTTTTCTATAGAAAAATTTACCTGATTATTTTTTCCATTAAATAATCCCCCAATTCATCAATCTTCACTCTTTCTTGTTTTGCCGAATCTCTATCACGCACTGTAACAGCATTATCCTCTAAAGAGTCATAGTCTATGGTAAGCGCAAAAGGAGTCCCTATCTCATCTTGCCGTCTATATCTTTTCCCAATACTTCCAGTTATATCAAAATCCAATGCGAAATCGTTTTTTAAGAGATCGAATATTTCCTCCGATTTTTTAAGCAATTCCGGTTTTTTCATAAGTGGCAATACAGCAACCTTAAACGGAGCAACATTTGGTTTCAATTTAAGCACTACTCTGGTTTCTTTGTTGCCTTTCGCATCTTCTATCTCCTCTTCGTTATAAGCGTTAAAAAGAACCATCAAAAGCGTTCTGCTAAGTCCAAATGTAGGTTCAATGACATGTGGAATAAATTTCTCTCCGCTTTCTTGATCAAAATATGTCATATCTTGCCCACTATTTTCCTGATGATTTTTTAGATCAAAATCTGTTCTGTAAGCAAGGCCGTAAAGCTCTTTCCATCCAAAAGGTGTGTTATATTCAATATCAACTGTTCTTTTTGAGTAATGAGAAAGCTCATTTTTGGTATGCTCTCTAACACGAGTGTTCTCCTTATCTATCCCAACAATACCAAGCCATTTATGCATTTCTTCAAGCCAATAGTCGAATTTTTCTTTCCACATATCTTCCTTAATAAAATATTCAAATTCCATTAAATCAAATTCAAGTGTTCTAAAAATAAAATTCCCCGGAGTTATTTCGTTTCTAAAAGCTTTCCCGGCAGATGCAATTCCAAAAGGAAGCTTTTTTCTTGTTGTATTAAGTACATTTTTAAAATTTACAAACATTCCTTGCGCTATCTCCCCTCTTAAATATACCGGCTCCGTATTCTCCGAAGTAGGACCTATATGTGTCTCGAACAAAAGATTAAAAGTTCTTACATCTGTAAAATCAGTTGCTCCGCAATTTGGACATTTAATATTGTTTTCCTTTATTATTTTTGTTAAATCCTCCGGACTTAGCCCCTCAACTTTTACATTTTCAAGAGCATCTTCAATAAGATGATCCGCCCTATATCTTTTCTTACACGCTTTACAGTCAATTTGTGTGTCGTTAAAATTATCAACATGCCCAGAAGCTTGCCAGACTTTCGGATTCATAAATATTGCGGCATCAATTCCAACTACATCCCTTCTACTATGAACAAAAAACTTCCACCAAGCTTGCAAAATATTATTTCTAAGCTCAACACCAAGAGGACCTAAATCCCAAGTATTGGCAAGTCCACCATAAATTTCCGATCCTTGAAACACAAAACCTCTCCTTTTACATAGAGAAACAACTTTTTCCATTAAATCAGGATTATTCTCATTATTCATAAATAAAGTTTTTTAAGATTCAATCATAAAAGTAACCGGTCCGTCGTTAATCAATTTCACTTCCATCATGGCTCCGAATTTTCCCGTCTTAACTTCTTTTATTTTCTCTTTACACTTATCTATAAAATATTCATAAAATTTGTTTGCCTTCTCCGGAGAAGCACTATCACCAAAATCGGGACGTCTCCCATTTTTTGTACTTCCACATAAAGTAAATTGTGAAATAATCAATATTTGCCCATTTATATCTTTTAAAGATAAATCCATCGGTTTACTTTCCGAAGCAAAAATTCTTAATTCGGTAATTTTATTTACCAAGAAATCAGCATCTTTATATTCATCATTTTTACATATACCAAGAAACACCAATAAACCATTGTTTATTTTACCGATTGTCTCACCGTTAATCGCAACCGATGAACTTTTAACTCTTTGAATTAGTGCTTTCATTCTTCTTGTTTTTTAAGTCTAGTACGGCATTTGAAAGAATTTTTAAAAAACTTTCAGCCGTATCGTGGCTTACATTAACACGACTTGTAACTTTAATGGTAGTTGGTTTTACATTTGGAAGTATGTATCCAAAATCGAATACCATTTCATTTTTATTTACATGAACAGAAACAGCATTACTGTAAACTCCGGTTTCTTGAGTTTGGTCAAACTTTACTTGAATTTTCTTCTTTTCTTCTTCCATAATAAATGATTGTTAAAATTAGTTAGTTAGTAAGTTAAATTGATTATAGCAATTTATTTCTTTCCCGCCAATTGTCCGCACGCTGCATTTATATCTTGCCCCAAACTTACTCTAACTGTCACTTGAATATGGTTAGAAAGTAAAACATTTTTAAATTTGTTTATCTTCTTTTTATCAGATCCTTTAATATTTTTAATAGATGTTTCGTTATACGGAATAATATTAACAAGGCAAAGCATTCCTCTAAGCAAAGATGCAAGTTCATAAGCATTTTTTTCACTATCGTTAATACCCGCCAACATCACATATTCAAAAGTTATTCTTCTATGAGTAGTTTGGATATAGTCTTCACAGGTTTTCATCAATTGATCCAGCGGATATTTTTTTGATATCGGCATAATTTCATTACGAATCTCATCTGAAGGAGCATGCAAACTGATAGCCAAATTCACTTGATCGAATTCTTTAGAGAATTTCTTTATACCAGGGATAATTCCACATGTGGAAACTGTTATATTTCGAGAACCAATATTTAGTGCCACAGAATCTCTTAACATATTAATAGACTTTGACATTTCATCGTAATTCATAAAAGGTTCCCCCATTCCCATATAAACCACATGATTAATCCTCTCCCCTGTTTTATTTAGAATAAGCGAAAAATAAAGAACCTGATCTGCAATTTCCTCATAAGTTAAATTTCTTGTAAAAGATAATGTGCCGGTAGCGCAAAATTTGCAATTCATTGCACAACCCACCTGACTTGAAACACAAACCGTATTCCTACCATCATTAAACTTCATTAAAACAGCCTCAATAAGGCTATCATCGGAAAGCTTAAAAAGAATTTTATTAGTAGCTCCATCACTCGATTTGTTTTCTTGCACCGGGTGAATTGAGAATATCGGCATATTCTTACCAAGCAACTCTTTTACATCGGCTGGAAGAGTTGTCATTTCGTTATAATCATCGATCCCTTTTTTAAACAAATCTTTAAAGACTTGATTTGCCCTGTAAGCCTGAAATCCGTTTTTTGTAAGCTTTAATCTTAAATCCGATAAAAATTTCATTGTTAATTATTGTGTTGATGATAACCATACAGCACAATTTTACCTTTATTTTCGTTTTTTTAAAGGGAAATTATTAACTACAGTGTTTATTAAACAAAAAGTATCAATTAGTATATTTACCTATTAACCCATATCTTATGTATGCTCTTGTACTATCTGATAATATTTTCACTTCTTCGTTTCTAAGTCGAGGTCTTAAGTACGAGAATGTTCAATCTGTCCCTTTTGCTTTTCATCATTTTAATTTAAGTTCGATAAACATAAATGAATTCGATTGCACTGTTGTAAAAATAGATCAAAAAACAGATAGAGAAATTAAATTGATATTGTCAATTTTAGATGCAATACCTAATAAACCGCTTTATTTGATTAAATCGGATAATATTGATTTACAAATAAATAAGAAAAATATAATCGTCAATACCGGTAAAATTTCAATGAGACAAATAGCGTACGATATGAAAAGAAGAATTAACAGAGCCATTACAAAAAACACAGAGAAGAAACTTCGAGTAGCAGATTTATCGCTTGATCTGCAAAGAAGAATTGCCACAAGATTCGATAAAAAATTTACTTTACGTAATAAAGAATTTCATTTGCTCGAATTTTTAATGCACAATACTGAGTTAATATTAAATAGACAAAAAATTCTTGAACAAGTCTGGGATAGAAACGCGGACATGTTTACCAACACTGTAGATGTTCATATAAATATATTAAGACGCAAACTCGACCACAAAGATAATTTTCGGCTTATAGAAACGATATATTGCAATGGATATATTATGCACAACAAACCTTTTAAATAGAATCAGAACCGAAAACTATTATAAGTAAACCCCATTTACTTTTCCTGAATTCATGTTGAGAATATAATGAAATGGATTTTTAGAAACTTGATATAAGTCAGTTATATTTTTTAATTCTAGCGCCCATGGATTCGTCTAAGACGCCTGTTCAAACCTTCAAAAACACACAGGACATCGTTCAAGATTTATTAATACTACTTTCCCAAAAAGAGAAACATGTAATAAAAAGACGGTTTAATCTGGACAATACTTATAAGGCGACATTGGAGGAAATCGGAAAACAGTTTAGTGTAACACGAGAAAGAATTAGACAAATCGAGAAAAACGCTTTAACGAAATTGCAAAGAAATGTAGGAAACACAGAACTGCGTTTAGTTAATGAATTCATTAAAGAAATACTAAAAGAAAACGGAGGAGTAATGACAGAAGATAATCTGTTTGCAGCACTTGTTTCAATCCTAAAAAAGAATGATGTTGATATTAACAAAAATGCAATTAATTTATCCTTATCGTTAGACAAAGAACTCAAGAGAATCCCGAATACCATCACATATCATCCTTATATAAAATTTGCGGATATCAATCATGACTTTATCAAAACAGTTACAACGAAAACTCATAGTATCCTATCAAAGAAATCCGATGTTATCTCTCACAATAAGATCTTTGATGAGATAAGAAAAAGCCTTAAAGATATTCAGCCAGATCAGCTTGCACAAGTTGTATCAATATTCTCTTTAGATAAGAGGTTAAAACCCGTAGAAAACGGCATTGGACTTTCTTCTTGGAGGCATATAAATCCTCGAACATTAAGAGATAAAATTTTGTATGTTCTTTCAAAAAATAAAAAGCCACTTCACTTTGTAGATATAGTAAATAAAATTACTGAACTTGATTTTGACAACAAGAGAATAAACCTTCAAGCCGTACATAATGAACTTATAAGGCATAATCAATTTGTACTTATAGGTCGTGGAATTTACGCTTTAAAAAAATGGGGTTATAAAGAAGGAACTGTTGCGGATATAATTCAAGATATTTTAAAAAACGGTAAAGCTAAATCTCAAGAAGACATAATTAAAGAGGTTCTTAAACAAAGACAGGTAAAAAGAATTACAATTATTCTCAACCTTAAAAACAAACCTCAATTTGAGCGTATTGGAAGAGAACAATATAAATTTAAAGCCTAAAGTCTTATGAAATTTTTCGGATTTTGTTTTTTTTGATCTCTGAATTTTTTTTGAAGTTCTTTTGTTTTTATAATAACTTCTTTTGTTAATTGCTCATCGAATTTTTTACGTGCTTTGTCTAAAAGTTCCAAGGCTTTTAAATTTTGAGGATCAACTTTTAAAAGTTCTAAAAACGCGTTTATTGATTTTTCCCATTTTTTCTTTTGCATTAGGACCTTTATATATTCAAGAGAGCGATATGCAAAATCCTTTTTCTCATATGATAGTGCTACAGTTTCTCTTTTTGAAGCCTTATTTAAAAGAGCCTTCACTTTACTTGAACCAGGTTTAATTCTAAGAAGATCGTTAAGAAATTCTTCGATTTCTTTAAAATTTTTACTCTTAAGAAGACCCTTGTTTTCTTTTAATTTTCGGACAACAAGAAGATCTCTGGCTTTATTTTCAAGAAGAGCAACTCTTTGGTACCCTGAGTTTTTTCCTAAAAATTTTCTGCATTTCGTTATCGCTTCTTCAAATTTATTTTCCTTTATAAGCATTTCAATGTTTTTTATATAATCCTCGACCGCACCTTCTTGTTCTTTTTGCAGTTGTTGTCTCGCCTTAAAAAGATCCTTCTCTACGGGAGTATATCCGGGAACATATTTGCTTAAAACTTCCAATTTTTCAACAAGCTCCCTGTACCTCTTCTCTTTCCAGAGAGGTTTTAAATTTTTTAAATCGTTCTTAACACTTCTCAAATTTCGTTCGTAAACCGTTTTCTCAATTTTCTTTTGGAGTTTTCTTATTTTTCTGCTTTCCGGAAAATTCAAAAGTAGCTTATTACAAACATTATAAGCTTCCTTAAACTTCCCCTCATTTATAAGAGCTTCAATTTGAGTTATTCCTTGTTTTTTTTCGTCAGCCATAATTACTATTGTTTGTTTTTCATGTAATTATAGCACAAAGACAGACTTTAAGCGAATCTTGACTTCTCTAATTTTATACAGTACACAGACATTAAAAAATCTTTATAAAAACTGTAAAAATAGTTCTTTCTTATTCAGAAGAATATGATTAATCAATATTTAAAGCTTAGAAAACTGAGCATTAATTTTCTCTAACGATTTTTTTGTCTCCGCTAAACGTTTCTTTTCCTTTTCAACAACTTCTGCCGGCGCACTTCCTGTAAATCCCGGATTGTTTAACTTCCCTTCCAATGATTTTTTGAATTTCTCTAAATTTTCTTTCTCCTTTGTTAAACGTTTAGTCTCTTTTTCAGTATCAACAAGCTCATTTAGAGGAAGATAAACTTCAATGTCGGAAACAAACACGCAAACCGCCTTTTCTATCTTGTCTCCTTTTTCCAAGAGATCAATATTTTCTATTCGTGCCATTCTTTTTAACTCTTCAAGTTTATTCTTCAAAAAATCTTTATATTTACCGGCATAAATCACAGCTCTTATTTTTTTTGCCGGTTCAACAGAATACTTGGCACGAACACTTCTTATATCGGAAATTATCTGGTGAAGAATCTCCATATCCTCAACATCTTTATCAAAAACAAGATCTTCGTTAAATATAGGCCAGCTCTCTTCAATAAGCATCTTTTTCTCATTTAGATGTCTCCATAAAACTTCTGTAACAAAAGGCATAAACGGATGTAAAAGCTTAAGCGAGTTTTTAAGAACATAAATTAAAACTATTGGATTTAGATTTTTCCCTTTGCTCATTTCCAGATACCAATCACAAAGTTCCGCCCATACAAAATTGTAATTTTCCGTTCCAGCATCCGAATATCTAAAATTTTCCATTTTATCGGTCGCATCTTTAATGAGATACTGCAACTTGGTAAGAATCCACTTATCGGCATGTGATTTGATGTGTTTTCTTGAATCAAACTGCGTTTTCAAATCTTCATCACTTACATTAAGAAGAGCAAATCTCGTCGCATTCCAAATTTTATTTACAAAATTCCTGTATCCTGCAATTTTTTCTTCATAAAGTCGCATATCATTACCAGGAGTTCCACCAATAACCATAGATAGACGCAGTGCATCTGTTCCATACTCCTTAATCATATCAAGCGGGTCAATAGTGGTTGAAGGATCAGACTTTGACATCTTCTTTCCATCACGCGTTCGAATAAGTCCATGTAAATAAACCTTCTTAAACGGAACTTCCTTCATTGCATAAGTCGTCATAATAATCATTCGAGCAATCCAGAAAAATAAAATATCATAACCTGTTTCAAGAATACTTGTGGGATGAAAATATCCTAAATCCTCAGTTTTTTCCGGCCAACCAAGTGTCGAGAAAGTCCAAAGCCCAGAAGAAAACCATGTGTCAAGCGTATCCGGATCACGCTCTATGTTAGTACTTTCACACTTGGTACACTTTTCAGGGTCTTCTCTACTTACAATCACTTCATTACAATCCTTGCAATACCAAACCGGAATTTGATGACCGAACCAAATTTGACGAGATATACACCAATCATGCAAATTCTCCATCCAGTTGAAATAGATCTTGTTAAATCTTTCCGGAATAATTTTTATATCTCCGTTCCGCACAACTTCGAGAGCTTTTTCTTTAATAGTTTTTTTCTTGCCATCTTCTTCGATTACCGGCTTATCAACGGCAATAAACCACTGACGAGAAACAAGCGGTTCAATTGGGGTTTTACATCTATAACAAATAGAAAGATTATGATTATATTCTTCCGTCTTTTCCAAGAAACCCATTTTTTCTATATCTTTAACAATTTCTTCTCTGCACTCCAAGGTTGTCATTCCGGCATATTTACCACAATTATCTTTCATCTTTCCATCTTCGTCGATAACGGATTTTAATGGAAGATTATGTCTTTGCGCAATTTCAAAATCGGCAAAACTATGGGCCGGTGTAACTTTTACAGCTCCTGTTCCAAATTCCATATCCACTTCTTTATCAGCTACAACTTGAACTTCAAAATCTCCCAAAACTCCGGGAATCATAAATTTCTTTCCAACCATATCTTTATATCTTTTATCATCAGGATTAACAGCAACCGCGGTATCACCCAAAATTGTTTCCGGACGAGTGGTCGCAACCGTAAAAGGGCCGTATTTTATCCAATAAAGTTTTTCCGTTTTATCTTTGTAATCAACTTCATCATCAGCCAAAGTGGAAAAACAACGAGGACACCAATTTACAATTCTATTCCCACGATAAATAAGCCCATCATCATACATCCGAACAAAAACTTCCCTAACTGCTTTAGAAAGCCCTTTGTCAAGGGTATATCTTTCACGAGTCCAGTCACAACTTGCTCCCATTTTTCTAATTTGATTTCTAATGGTATTTCGTGATCCTTTAACAAATTCATCAACTTCTTCCAAAAACTTCTTACGACCAAGATCATGACGAGTAATCCCCTTTTCAAGAAGATTTTTTTCAACACGATTTTGAGTAGCAATTCCTGCATGATCGGTACCCGGAAGCCACAAAGCAGAAAAACCTTGCATCCTTTTGTACCTAATCATAATATCTTCAATTGCAAGCATGGTTGCATGCCCAAGATGCAAAACCCCCGTAGCGTTCGGAGGTGGCATTGATACTGTAAAAGACTCTTTTGATTTATCGATTTGTGGTGTAAACACACCAGAATCTTCCCATTTTTTATAAATATCATCTTCATATTTCACGGCCTCATATGCCTTTTCTATTTCCTTCACGATTATGATTGGTTATAATTAAACACGGTTTGCATAAGACTTTATATCATAAAACAAACATCCAAAGAAGAATAAAACGATAAATTGATAATACTTGAATTTTCTTGTATAATATAAGGACTAATTAATTTTAATGGCCAACAAAAAAACACAACCGGGAATAGAAAAAGAAATTAAAACCGATGTTTTAGAAAAGCGTCACGAAGAAGAACAACAACAGGCAAAAGAAGTTCATGAAGCAAAAACGGAAGTAGGACTTGAAGCCGGCGAAATTATTCAGAGCGCGGAAGTCCCATCCGGCGAAGTTAGCGAATATGAAAAAAAGAATAAAGAAGGAAATAATGGTGGCGGTATAGCTGACCAAGCTAAAACACAAGCAGGATTGATTACCAAACCCACATATCCCTCAGTCAAGAAAATGAGCTCGCAAGTTGAAAAAGAACTTAAAAAGGAAATTAAAGATCTCCATAAAAAAGTTAAATCGGTTATGAAAAAGAAAGGAAATTTAGACGCGGCGCAGTTAAATACTTTAATGGCTAGATTAAGGAAACTCAAAGATGTACTCGCCTCTCTTGCCTATGCAACTGCAGACATTGTTCGCGACATGTGGCACAAGTATGTGAAAAGTGAAAGATAAGTTGGGTTTGGTAATAAATTTCATTAAAGTTCATAAAATATAAATCTATCCCAAAAGAAAATTTGGTCTATTTTTTGGCAAATACTATTTTTCCCGGTATGCAAATTTTGCTATTAACTCAACTCATACATCCTATCCAATGCCTTTAAAGCATCCACTTTAACATTTTCTGAAACACTCACTTGATTTTCAATGCGCCCATCTGTTAAAGACTCCAATACCCAAAGTAAATTTTGAGGCGAAATTCTATTCATGGTGGAGCACACACAAGACAACTTTCCAATAATAAATATTTTTTTGTCCGGATTCTTTTTCACAAGCCTGTTCACAAGATGCACTTCCGTCCCGATTCCCCAAACACTTCCGGCAGAAGCATCCTCAATTTGTTGAACAATAAAACTAGTTGAACCCATCAGATCCGCTTTTTTTGCCACTTGCTCAGGCACTTCCGGATGAACAATAATTTTTATTTCCGGATATCGCTCGCGTAAATCATCAATATCTTGTGTGCTAAATTTAGCATGAACAGGACAATAACCGTTCCACGCTAAAATTTTTGCCGAAGCAATCTCTTCTTCACCCAGTCCACCATTATCTCTTGCACGTTCCCATAAAGTCGCATCAATTCCTATTGTGCGACCAGTATTTGTACTTAAATATCTATCAGGGAAGAAAAATATTCTCTTGCCATCATTAATTAGCTTTTCCAAAACCATCTTTGCATTCGCCGATGTACAAACATATCCACCACATCTTCCACAAAACGCCTTAACATCCGCAGAACTGTTAATATATGTAACCGGCACAAAATCATTAGCCATTCCTAAAACTTCCAAATCACTCCACGCCTTCTTAACTTCACCAATTGGAGCCATATCCGCCATAGGACAACCGGCTGTAATATCAGGCAGAATAACTTTTTGCGCATTCGAAGTGACCATATCCGCCGTTTCCGCCATAAAATAAACACCACAAAAAATAATGTACTCGGCACTCGATTTCGCCGCCTCCTTAGACAAATAAAGCGAGTCTCCCACTCTATCCGCAAACTGAAGAACCTCGTCCCTTTGGTAGTGATGACCAAGTATCATAATTTTGTCACCAAGCTTTTTCTTCGCTACCGCAATTTTTTCAACTGCAACCTCATCAGAAAGCGCTTTATACTTTTGTGGAAGCATGATATAACATTTATGGGAAACAACTATACCATGAACAAAACACGCGCTCAAATCGTAAAAAAAATCTTCAACCAAAAAACTCGGCTAACCACCGCCGATCCGACATACAAACAATGGGTTTTTAGATATACCTTTCTTGAACTGGAAAAAGATCTTGGTGAGTACGGCGATATTACAACTGACGGCTTGCTTAATACAAAAAAGGAAGTAACAGCTCGGATCTACGCAAATGAACCGGGAATATTGGCAGGCTCAAGTGAAATCAATTATTTTCTTGCAACTAGCAATCCTATCTTTAAACCTGGAATAAAGCCAATATCAATAACAAAAGATTCCAAGGACAGAACCTTCTTTGCCAAAGACGATATTCTCTTTGAACTTAGAGGAGATGCTCGTGATATTTTAAAAGTGGAAAGAGTTATTTTGAATCTTCTTCAACACATGTCTGGTATTGCCACTCGTACAAAAGAAATTGTCGATAAAGCTAAAAGTGCAAATCCGAATATCCTTGTTGTTCCTACTCGTAAAACTACTTGGGGTCTACTTGATAAAAAAGCTGTAACTCTAGGTGGCGGAGGAACTCATCGGATTGACCTTTCTGATGCGGTTTTAATAAAAGACAATCATCTAGCTTTATATGGAAATTCCATTAAAGACGTTCTTCTAAACTATCATCCGCCAACTTCTCCTTACACATTTTTTGAAATTGAGATTGATGATAAGAAAGTCGCAATAGAAACAGCAAAGATAATTAGAGATTTGCAAGTTAATAATGCGATTCCAAATCCGGCAGTGATGATGTTCGACAATATGAAACCAACCGAAATCGAAAAACTTGTTAAAGCGTTTAAAATAGAAAACTTATACGACCACTTCATTTTTGAAGCCTCAGGAGGAATTAACGAAAACACCATAAAGAGCTACGCAAAGTCAGGCGTCGATGTTGTATCGATGGGAACCCTAACACAGAAAATAAGCCCAATCGATCTTTCTTTGGAAATCGGAGCTTAACCTCTAATTCCCCATCAAATGCAAATGAACGTGGAAGATTATTTGTCCCGCCTCTCGTCCGACATTAAATAGAAGTTGATAACTTTTACACTCGTTTTTTTCGGCAAGTTTTTTAGCAACTCCAATCAAATGCCCCATCAAAGCCTCATCCCCTTCTTCTAAATCGGCAATTGTTGGAATATGTTTTCGCGGAACTATTAAAAGATGAACTCTTGCTCTCGGATTTATATCTTTAAAAGCAATACAAAGATCATCTTCATATATAATTTCGGAAGGAACCTCTTTATTGATTATTTTACAAAACAAGCAATCTCGCATAAAACCTTCTTAAGTTTATTTTTTAAGAGATTTATCAAGTGAGTACATAGCTCTACCAACTCTTACAAAATAAGCATTTTTCTGCAGGTTAAGGGAAATAGTCCCTTTCTTAACTTGTCTTTGTTTAAGAACTCCTTTGATGATATCTTGTTTACTTAACGGACTTTTTTTATCAAGCAATTCTTCAATTACATCAGCCACGGTTCCTTTTTTATATCCCCACTCTTTAAGAGCATAAAGACCTCGTCCAACAAGTACGAATTGATCGTATCTAATAAGTTCGTTATGAACAGCCTGAGTCGTAACAACTTTCTTGTCGAAACCGGCCCCAGCGATTTTATTTGCAATCTCGATAAAATGAAGAGGTTTTTGCACTTCTTTAAGCACTATATAAGCTTTATCTCTAATACTTTTCGGATTAATATGTCTCCAACTCATAAGCCCGTAACCATTGCTCATTTTCTTAAGTCTCTTATCCACTTCAAGAGCAGAAATGACTGTTTCTTTTCCTACCGGAACAGTTTTTTGAACATGTGTAGCTATAGTAGTATTATCCACAACATCCCCTTTTTTATTAAGAAATGAAACTCCGACGGATATAATTTGTTTAACTGTTAATTCATCTATATTCTCCAACCTCCAGAAAGGATTATAAAGATTACTTTTATCGGTTTTCTCAAGTTCCGGAGTAATATTTAGCGAAAGTCTTATTATATGTGCATCTACTTTATTTGTACTTCCTATTGTATTTAGAATTGCACTAATCAGAGATTCCTCGGTGCTTACCCCCCCTTTACTTTCCATAATTTCTTTTGCAATTGTACTAACATCATTTAACTTTGTACTTGTAACAGTTCTTCTCAATTTTCCAAGAGCTATTTTTTCGATCTGTCTAATCCTTTCTCTTGTGACGAAAAATTCCTGCCCGATTCTTTCCAAAGTCATTTTAGGCTTATTATCAAGACTAAAACGTTTTACAATTACATCTTTCTCTTTCTGACTCAAAATCATAAATATGTCTTCCATGATTTCGGACAAATTGAATTCTTTTATTGAAACACTTCGTGAATTATGTGTGGCTTTACTGCTCATAGGAAGTGATGATATAGGCTATAAGTGCTAATAACATATTCGTTATCTATTGATATGTCAAGCAAGATAATTGATAAATAAGCAAAATTATTTTAAAAGAAACTTGGGTAAAGATATTAGCCAATATTCTACCATTTGTCAAATCTTTTTTTTGTTGACTGTAGTACGGCTTTTTGTTAACTTTGTATCGCTTGCCGGGGTGGTGGAATTGGTAGACACGCTAGTCTTAGGAACTAGTGGGGCAACCCGTGGAGGTTCGAGTCCTCTCCTCGGCACCATTATGAGTACTTAGTACTCGTTTTTCATGCCCACGAGTAAGCCATTCCTTAAGGAGTACATATGTCTTTCGTCCACCTACATGTACACAGCCACTACAGTTTGCTTGACGGTCTTGGTAAACCTCATGAAATAATTAAGAAAGCCAAACAAGACGGGGCTCCGGCCGTTGCATTAACGGATCACGGTGTCCTTTACGGTGCAATCGAGTTTTACAAAATAGCAAAGAAGGAAGGTATTAAGCCTATTATAGGAGTCGAAGCTTATGTTGCTCCGGGTTCTCGTTTTGACAAAATCGCTGGACCGGAGAATAAGCCGTACCATCTCGTTTTGCTGGCAAAGAATAACATTGGATATCAGAATTTGTTAAAACTCACCTCTCAGGCTCATTTAGAGGGATTTTACTATAAACCGCGCATAGATTTTGGTCTTTTAAAATCTCACAGCGAAGGGCTTATCGGCTTAACCGCTTGTCTTGCGGGAGAAATTCCACGTCTGATTCTTCAAAACAATGAAGAAAAAGTTATTCAAAGTATTAAAAGGTATCAGGATATCTTTGGAAAAGAAGATTTTTATCTTGAATTACAGGATCATCCGGAAATTGAAAAACAGATGATCGTAAATAAAAAGATCATCGAAATTGCTAAAAAGTTGAATATTCCTTTGGTCGCAACAAATGATTGTCATTATGTTGAGAAAAAAGATGCGGAGGTTCATGATGTACTACTTTGCATTCAAACTGGGAAATCCGTACAAGATACTGATAGAATGAGATATACCGGCGATTTTTCAATGCGAAGTCCGGAAGAAATGAAACAATCTTTTGCGCAAACGCCTGAAGCAATAGAAAATACGCTAAAAATCGCCGAAAAATGCAATGTTGAAATTGAATTCAATCAGAATTTATTACCGAAATACACTCCACCACAAAACGAAAAACCAAAAGACTATTTAAGAAAACTGTGCATAGAGGGAGTTAAACAAAGATACCCCGAAGAAGATCAAGAAAAAGCCCTAAAACAACTGGATTACGAGCTTGGAGTTGTAGATAAGATGGGATTTAACGCCTACTTCTTAATAGTCCGCGACTTTGTTAAATTCGCAAAAGATAACGGCATTGTGGTTGGCCCCGGTCGAGGTAGCGCAGCAGGATCAATTATTACATACGCACTGGATATTACCACTATCGATCCGCTTAAATACGAGCTTATCTTTGAAAGATTTTTAAATCCTTCTCGCGTGTCCATGCCCGATATCGATATCGATTTTGCAGATAGTCGAAGAGATGAAGTCCTTGAGTATGTTGTACAAAAATACGGAAGAGAAAATGTTGCCCAAATCATTACTTTTGGAAAGATGACAGCAAAAGCGGTTGTAAGAGACACGGGACGCGGACTGGGATACCCTTACGGAGATGTTGATAGACTTGCCAAACTTGTCCCTCCAACAATTTTGGGTAAGCATGCCCTTTTAAAAGATTCCATTCAAAACGATCCTGAACTGCACACCGTTTATGAACACGAAGATGATGCAAAAAAACTTCTTGATATAGCTTCAAAACTTGATGGAACGGTAAGACACGCCGGAACACATGCATGTGCTGTTGTAATTTCGGACAAACCACTTGTTAATTACACTCCTTTGCAACGAGCCCCAGCAGATCCGGACTCGATGATAACTCAATATTCGATGAAACCTATCGAAGAAATCGGGCTTCTTAAAATGGATTTTCTTGGACTTAAAAACCTTACAGTTCTTGAAACCGCAATTAAAATAATTAAGAGAACAAAGGAAGAAGATATAGTTATCAACGATATTTCTCTTGAAGACGACACTACCTTTAAGTTGTTCCAAAAAGGAGATACTTCCGGTGTGTTTCAGCTTGAGTCACCCGGTATGAAACACTATTTAAAACAGTTAAAACCAAAAGTGTTTGGAGATATTATCGCAATGATTTCTCTATATAGACCCGGACCAATGGAATGGATCCCCTCTTATATAAAAGGAGCTCATAATCCGAAAAAAGTTAAATATTTAGATCCATCGTTTGAGAATATTTTAAAAGAAACTTACGGAGTTGCTATTTATCAGGAGCAAATTTTAAAAATAGCACAGGTATTTGCAGGATTTAGCCTTGGTGAAGCCGATATTTTGCGTAAGGCGGTGGGGAAGAAAATCCCAGCTCTTTTAGAAGAACAGCATCAAAAATTTGTTGAAGGAGCGGTAAAAGTAGGACACGACAAGAAATTCGCCAATGAAGTATTTGAAAAAGTAATAGAACCGTTCGCCGGATATGGATTTAATAAAGCTCACGCAACCTGTTACGCCATGATTTCGTATCAAACAGCTTATTTAAAAGCAAATTATCCGGCTGAATTTATGACAGCCCTAATGAGCTCCGATTATGGCAACACCGATAAGATCGTTTTTGAGATATTGGAATGCGAGAGAATGGGGATTCATGTACTCCCTCCATCCGTAAACGAATCTTTTAGAAACTTTACCTATGTTGACGATAACACAATTAGGTTCGGCTTGGCCGCAATAAAAGGAATCGGTGATGTTCCGGCTCAAGAGATAATAAACGCTCGCGAAGATAAACCATTTACTTCTTTGGAAGATTTCTGCTCAAGAGTCCCACAAAAAGTACTTAACAAAAAAACAGTTGAAGCTTTAGCATATAGCGGTGCTTTTGATGAATTCGGAGATAGGAAACAAATTGCCGAGAGTACGGAGGAAATATCAAACTTCGCCAAATACAGTCATAAAACAAAAATTGATGGACAAACAGATATCTTCGGAATGCTGGATGAAAAACCGGATAATTCATCATCAACTGCATTTGCACTTAAAAATACAGAAGAATCAACTCCTATAGAAAGATTAAAATGGGAAAAAGAATACCTTGGACTTTATGTATCAAGCCATCCCTTACAAGGCCTTAAAAAATATTTTTCAAAGAAAGTACATTTAATAGAAAAACTTACAAAAAAAGATATCGGGAAAAAACTTACGATAGGAGGATTAATAACGCAATATCGTAAAATTTTTACAAAAAGCGGAGCATATATGGCTTCGTTTACAATAGAAGACCCCTCGGGAAAATTTGATATAATTGTTTTCCCAAAGGCATATCAACAATACGGGCATTTGTTCGCCGAAGATGAAATGGTAGTTATGACAGGGAAAATCTCTGATAGACGAGGACAGATTCAATTTGTTTGCGATGAAGCAAAAAGAATTTCCCTGCCTACAATGATAGAAAAGGCAAAAGAAAACGGCGTATATAATCCGAACGAAAAAGTTGTCTTAATCAAACCGAATTTTGATAATGAAGAGCCTGATGTAGAGGAAGTCGCAACCGAAGCTGGCACGAAGGAACCCGCCACTGAAGAAACTGCGGAGGCAATCTCAAATGAGCCATTTATAGTAAATATCCCAATGAACTGTAGCAAAATTGTTTTAAACGATATAAAACAGGAACTTTTAAAAAATAAAGGCGAGACTCCGTGCGAAATTCGCCTTAAGACAGAACAAAAACTCCAAAGGATACGAGTTCCGTTTGGAGTTAAAGTAAGTGATGAATTAAGAGCCACTATAAGCCAATTAACGGCTCGTGAAGTTTAAGCTAGAGGATGATTAAGAATCTGAGCAATAATTATTTGCTCTTCTTCTCTCTCCCTTTGTATTTGATCGGAATCCGGGGCTACTTCTTCCAAGCTTGGTTCTTCTTGAGGAACATCCTGATCCTGAGAAATATCCGGCTCATCCCAATTATTAACAGAATTTCCTTCATCATCAATTATAAGAATACTCATAATAATGTTTTTAAAGAGTAGAAATTTATTATTAATGCTTTTTGCTATTTTGTCAAGTCCTTATATTGAATTGACTATTCCGCACCGTACAATTACATTTAACTGGTATTTTAATGATTTGTAAATTATGTATAGAACACACACTTGTTCGGAGCTTAGAGCTTCCGATGAAGGGAAAGAAGTTAAATTAGCCGGATGGATCCATCGTCGCAGAGATCATGGAGGGCTTATTTTTGTAGATTTAAGAGACGGATACGGCTATACGCAAATAGTATTCGATCCAAGCAATAAAGATGCTTACGATATCGGCAATGAATGCAGAAGCGAGTTTGTTATAGAAATCGAAGGAGTTGTAAGAAAAAGACCTGAGGGGCAAACCAATAAAGATATAGAAACCAGAGAAATTGAAGTACTTGTAACGAAAGCTTTGATTTTAAACAAATCTTTAACTCCCCCGTTTGAAGTAGATCAAAATAAAGAAGTTGGAGAGGATATTCGCTTGAAGTATCGATATTTGGACCTTAGAAGATCGCGCATGCACAACAATATTGAGAGAAGATATAAGATGATTAAATTTATCCGTGACTTTATGGATAAAGAAAATTTTTTAGAGATAGAAACTCCAATAATGATAAAAGGAACCCCGGAAGGAAGTCGGGAATACATTGTTCCTTCAAGACTTTATCCGGAACATTTTTACGTTTTGCCACAATCGCCACAACAGTTAAAACAGCTTCTAATGGCATCTTCTTTCGATAAATATTTTCAAGTAGCTCGTTGTTTTAGAGACGAGGACCAACGCGGAGACAGGCAACCCGAGTTTACTCAGCTTGACATCGAAATGTCGTTTGTTCACGAGAAAGATGTGATGGATCTAACTGAGAAACTGGTTATGGCTCTTAGCAAGAAAATGCTTCCGGAAAAGAAAATCCAGTCTACTCCTTTTAGGAGGTTAACTTGGCATGAAGCAATGAACGATTATGGGTCAGATAAGCCCGACTTGAGATTTGAGATGAAGCTTGAAACTATAAGCGAAGAAGTTGAAATGTGCGAATTTAAAGTTTTTACCTCCGTCCTTCAAAATGGGGGAACCGTTAAAGCTTTAAAAGTTCAAGGCGGTGCAAGTTTCACAAGAAAAGAAATTGACGAGCTTGAGGAAATTGCAAAAATATACAAAGCAAAAGGGCTTGCCTACATAAAATTCACCGAAGAAGGAATACAAGGTTCTATTGCAAAATTCTTCAAAGAAGAAGAACTAAATAAAATAAAGGAGAAAGTTGAAGCATCACAAGGAGATATTGTTTTCTTTACAGCCGATAAATTTGAAACAGCATGCGAGTCTCTTGGTCAAGTTAGGCTTGCATGCGGGAAAAAATTAAACTTAATAGATGAAAATGTTTTATCTTATGTGTGGGTAACTCACTTCCCTCTTTTCGAGTGGAATGAAGAGGAACAACACATAACAGCAGTACATCATCCATTTACACGTCCCCTTGCCGAAGATATCGAACTATTGAAAGAAAATCCTGAGAAAGTAAGATCGGAAGCATACGATTTGGTCCTTAACGGAAGCGAAATTGCGGGAGGAAGTATAAGAATTCACGAAAAAAAACTTCAATCTGCTATTTTCGACACACTTGGCATTAGCAAGGAGAACGCAGAACTTAGATTCGGACATTTATTACACGCCTTCGAGTTCGGAGCACCTCCTCACGGAGGAATAGCCTTTGGACTGGACAGGCTCATTATGATTTTCCAAAACGAGCCGAATATTCGCGAGGTTATTGCTTTCCCTAAAGACCAAAAAGCTCGTGATTTAATGCTTGAAGCTCCTTCTACTCTTCCGGAAGACCAAATTGCCGAGATGCATATAGCAATTAGGAAACCAAATAATTAGATTGACCAAAAAACCTGCAAATTTACTAACATTTTGCCGTAATTTTTGAGAAAGTTATTCCGGGATGAGACTTCTCAAGAAGGCTTTTTTGCACTATAATATACAAGAGTGAGATTATAATTGTTTTTGCACAGAAAGAGCTTGTTTTCACTCACACTAACGTTTGTCTCTAATGAATCAACTTCTTACAATTCTACTCGGTTTAGCCATATTCACCATTGTTGTAATCGCTTCATTGGTAATAATTCGTATATACTCAAATTACAACAGATCACTCGATATGGTGTTTTTAAAAATATTTGTTCCTCAGAAAGAATCAAAAGAAGACAGGGAAAGAGACAGCGAAGCTTTTTCGTCCGGGAAAGATTTTAAAGAAGTAGTTGGAGTAATGAGCCAGTTCTTTAGTTCACTTCATAGTATTTACGATAGTGGTTTTAAATATAAGATAGAAGGACAAGAATTTTTATCGCTCGAATATGCGGTTTTAGATGGAGAGATACACTTTTTTATCGTTTGTCCGCGTGAACTTGAGAGTTTAATAGAAAAACAATTAACAAGTTTTTATCCGGACTCTTTTGTTGAAAAAGTACAAGACTACA
>JAGGUZ010000009.1 GCA_021158225.1 bacterium
AGGAAAGTAGATGGATTTACATTTTCTTCTCCAGACAACAATTTTTTGGGAGATGTAAATTTTGATAGACCTTTCATTTTGACAAGTGCTCCGCGTGAAAATTTAACAAGACCCGGGAATCTTATGGTCATACTTTCTGAGACGGCGACTTTCTCAAGTGTATTCATTATAAATTTCGCTGATCCGACAGCTGCCAAAGATAATGCAAAGGCAAGCGCAAAATTCTTACCCATGCTTTTCGGCTCCCATATGTGTTTTGCCCCTCCGAAATTTACAAGGCCAAGAGAGTCGAATCCTTGCATTACAAGTCTTGATCCAACTACGCTTCCGGCTGCAACACCTGTCATAGACATTGTAGTTGAAGCCACACTTGCAAAACTAAATCCTGTCGCCGCTGTTGTGCCAAATAGCTGTGCACTTAAAGCACCAGCCGCTAACCCTCCGCCTACCGCCGTAGCTATAGCTGCGGCCATTATAAGCGTGGTAGCTATGCCCTTCCAAGCACCTTCTTTAATATACCTATCCCTGCTCTTCTTAACTTCATTTACCTGCTGTTCGACCTTTTTTATTGCAGCAAGGCTTAACGGTGATTTTGGACTGTTTAATGCAATATCAAGCTTTTTTAGTACGTTTTTCAAATATCTTTTTCGTTGAAGAATCATTGATTGAGGCAATCCTTTTGTTTTTGCAGGATCATCCAACGAAGCCTCTATTTGTTTTTTAATATCAATAGCATCATTACGAGCTGATACCATTGTTTCCTTTAAATATTTTATTTTCTCGATTCCTTCGTCAAAGCGCAATACAACAAATTGAGGATTTTGTTTCGCTTGTTTTTCTATAATTTTCCCAATATATGGAATTGGTCTTGCCGCATCCTGTATTTTCTCCATGTCTTTTTCCATTTTCTGAAGGTGTGGACTTATTTCTTTTTGTATTAACGGTGCAAACAGAGGGGAATTTATAAGAGCATCGGTATTATTTAAAGATGGGTCTTGTTTCATACCCATGAATTTTGATACGGCGTTTATGTTGTTTGCGAAATATCTCACCCTTTTTTTCATTTCACCGATTTTTTTTGTTATTTTTTCGTCGTCAGGAGAAAGTATTTTTAACATTTGTGCATTTCCTATAAATTTTAATGCTGCCGAGTGCATACTCTTAACTAGTGTCAAATAGCCGGAAAGTTTTACTAAAATATCTCTCGCTTCTTCTTTTGGAATGTCGGAGATTGTCTTGTATTTTTTTGTTATCTTTTTAAAAGAATCAAATCCGTCTTGTTCATTGTCCAAATTGTCAAATACCAAATCTTCCAATTTCGCTGATTGATGTGTTGTTTGCTCTCTAATTGCGCGTCTTGCTCCAAAAGATAATTTTCCTGTTTTATAAAATCTATTAAGTACATCATGAAGATTTAATGGATTATCTATCATTGGATTTCGCTCATACCAATTTTTTACTTGAACATCTTCCTGAGCCATTCCAAATTGGAGTTCTTGCGCTCTTAAAAGTTGCAATTGCGGTATTTCGGCAACACCACAGTTGTCTACAGCAAGTCGCTCAAGTTTTTCGCTATCTTTGGCTTTTAATATTTCCGCCATAGTTTTTTTTGAACTTGTGCTTGAAGGATTCATTCTTTTCATTGATAAGAATGAATTTGCGAGTGATCTTTTCGCGGATATAAGTACAAGTTCTTTTCTATACCATGTTGCATTGTTCACCAGTACGGCAATATTCCTTTGTAAGAGCGCAATTTTTTTATCTATTGTTACGTGCGGATGTTTTTTTTGGTATTCTCTAAGCTCATTTGTCGTTTCTTTTATTCGAGCTGGTATTTTTTTTAATTTATTTACAGCTTCTTTCTGTTGATTCAAAAGTGTAGACTCCATTTGTAGGGTCATCTTTATGGCATCAACCGCTTTAAGAGTTTTTCCTTCACTAACTGCGATGATTGAAGTTAATAAAAACTTTACCAGAGAATTCTGGTTTAAATTTTTTGTTAATTGTTCAAAGTTTTTTGGATCTAATTTTTTTAGTTTTTCAACATTTTTTACGATGAATATGTCTACGGTTTCCTTTTTTACTCCGGTTTTAATTAGGGCTGACATAATTGTATTTAAGCCTTTGTTTCCTATTTGCAGGCCAGTTTTTTCCCTTATATCTTTGCATTTTTTAAAAAAATCTATATGCTCTTTAAGTCTTTGAGTCTCTTTTTTTGCAGCATCTAGATTGCCCCAACAATAATGATTAAAAATTGTATAGAATAAATTCTTATGTTTTTGGATATCTCCTATTCTTAAAATATAAGCATTTTCTACAATTTGTTGCATTGCGAGATTAATTTTTTTTAGAGGAATTCTCTTTGTTTTCGCCAGTGATAAATAAGTTTTTACATTATCCGAGATATTTAAAGAAAGCCCAATATCCCTAAAAGCTTCAACTGTGCTTTGTAATTCATTCTCTGTCTCTCTTACTTCCATCGCATGTCTTTCTTGGAGCAACTTGTTTTTTAATTCGTTTGATTTTTTATATAAAAGGCCGTTGTACTTGGTCATTTCGTTTTTTGTAGCCTCGTTCCCATCGATTACATCGTCAATGGCTCTGTCCATTGAGGCCAAATATTCCCCTTTATCCTTTTCTTTACCGGGGTAATTTAGTTTATTTATAAAACCGGAAACTTCTCTTTGTTTTTTTGTTAGATATAGTTTTGCTTGATTCGTAAAATCCTTCCAATTTCCTTCAACTTTTTTTGGAGCCTGATTTGTTTTTGTTTCGAAATTTTGTTTTGCCTGTTCAAAAACCATATTTTAGAGTGAGTCTAGTTTTTTGAGGATTTCTTCTGGATTTTCATTGTTTTTTAATTTTGTTTTTTCTGAAGATTTTATTGTTTTTTCAATGTATTTATTTGAAATTTCTTTAATTTTTTTTAAATATTCTTTTCCGAATCCAAATTTATGAATAGTTTTAAACTTGTGTAAATCTTGCGCTTTTTTGGCTTTCGCAAAAAAAGCATTAATTTTTACAAGTTCATCATCAGTTGCGGAATCAACTAATTTAAGCCATTCATGCCTTGATTTCGTATCGAGATACATTGTACTTTGAATCATTTTTTTGATTTTGTTTTTATCCATTTGTTTTGAGGCTCGAAAATATCTATATATTTTATCACAAAAAATGCATAGAATAAAGGAAAACGCAATGTCTATACTCTTTTGAATTTATCCAAAAAACTTTTCCAGCCTTATCAAACATTCGTTAATCTTCTCTTCCGATGTTGCAAACGAAAGTCTTACATGTTCATCTGTTCCAAATGCTGCTCCCGGGACAGCTGCGATATGGGCTTCGACAAGCAGTTTTTCAGCCATTTGAGTTGAATTTGTAATATTGCTATCGTAATGACTCGACAAATTTGGATATAAATAAAACGCTCCTCCCGGTTTAACACATTTAATTCCTTCGATTTTACTCAAACCATCTAAAAACATATCCCGTCTTTTTTTGTATATTTGAATCATTTTCCCTACTTCGTCTTGCGAGCCGTTAAGCGCTTCTATTCCCGCAATTTGAGCAATCGTATTGGGGTTTCCCGTTATGTGAGACAGTGCACCTCCTATTTTTTTAGCTAATTCCAAGGGTATTCCGGCATAACCGATTCTCCATCCGGGCATTGCGTAAGTTTTGGATAGTCCATTTAAAGTTATTGTTTTATTCCAGATGTCTTCACCAAGTGAAGCTATGCTAAAATATTCTTCCTCAAACACAAGCCTTTCATAAATTTCATCCGACAAAATCCAAATATTATGTTTTAAGCAAAGCTCGGCAATTTTTTCTTTTTCTTCTTTTGGAATAATTGCTCCGGTTGGGTTTGATGGATCATTAAGAATGAGCAAGCGAGTTTTATCTGTTATTTTTTCGGCAATTGCATCGGCTGTAATTGCAAATTTATTTTCTTCTCTTGCTTCTACAAAAACAGGGTTTGCCCCACATAGTCTAATGTCATCCGGATAGGTTACCCAATAAGGGGCAGGAACTATTACTTCATCACCGGGATTGCATAGTGCGAGCACGGTCGCGAATAAAATCGGTTTTGCTCCTGAAGCTACAACTATTTCGTTTACATCATATTTAAGATTATTTTCACGCTTAAATTTTCCGGAAATAGCCTGTCTAAGCTCAATTTTTCCAGTGGCCGGTGTATACTTGCCATGACCTTCTCTAGCGGCTTTTTCGGCTACAAGTCTAATATTCTCAGGTACTTGAAAATCCGGTTGTCCTACCGCCATGTTTATTATGTCTATTCCTTGTTTAGTCAACTCTCCCGCCTTTTGATTTAAAGAAAGAGTTGCGGATGGTGTCATTTTTTGAATTCTTTCCGATAACATGATTTTAAGTGTTATCTAAATACCGCGGAAATTTTGGGATCCAAGTGCGGATATTTTGCAAAATATTCAAGCCGTTCTTTTTTAAGCTTTTCAACAATTTTGTTGTATTCATCCAATCGATCGGTTCGTTCGTAAAGCTTTTTTGGTTGGATTATTTCAATGTCTTTAATTTTTGGTACGCTTGATGCAATCATATACCCAAAATCAGGATCTTGTTCCCATTGGATTGTTCCTTCTGCGATTCCTTTAACTACTGCTGAAGAATGAGGAATTTTAATCTTTTTGGAAACGTCATTTTCTTTCGGACCACCCACTCTGCCGGTATTCATCATAAATACTTCCATATCGATTTTTTCCAGCAACTCCTTGAGTCTATTGCCCTGCATGTCATCAAGTAGTGGGAAGAATGGATTGGTTCCCGGGATTCGTAGCGCTTTTCCCGCTTCCGATTTGCCACCTGCCGAAGTTCCTGTTGTTTCTCCGAGCATAAAATATGCGGCAGCCTGTTCACTCGGCAATTTGGTAACTGCCGGAATAACATTTGAATTTCTGTTTAAAATAATTAGTGCATCAGCTTTGCCGGTTTCGTTTGCCGGTGCAGCATTTTTAATCTCTTTTAAAGAGAAAACAGCCCGTCCGTTCTTTGTATATGATGTGTCGAAAAAATCCAGTTCGCCTTCTTCGTTTTGAGAAACATTTTCCAAATATGCCTCTTTGGAAATAGTAGCCGAGTGAATAGCAGCTTCTGTTTCCGGATTTAATCCGAAAGTTTTTGCAAAACAACCGGCTTCCGTGGCATAAACTCTGCCGTTTGGCATAAGTGCAATAAAATCATCCTGAACAGGTTTTGAATTATTTTGACTGGTAAAAGTGGTTGTTGTTTTCCCGGTACCTGAAAGACCTATAATAAGCAATGTTTTATCACCTTGATTAGTCGGAACAATTTTACATCCTGCATGGAGCGCAAGTCCTCCTCTTTTATAAATAATATTATTCCACATTCTAAGACCGGCCTTTTTCGATTCCCCAAAATAATCGGAATTGCAAACACGAGTTATGTTATTTTCAAGATCAACTGTGATTACTCTGTCATCCGGATAACCCTGAACAGCCAAATTCGGTGTCATAATTATTGTTAATTCCGCTTGAAAATTTTCATTCTCATAACTTTCCAAGGGGTAGTACATCATCTTTTGCATTGCCGCAATATTTGCTGTAGATTTCTCGATAATAAGTCTTGCCTTGGTTCTAAAACTCAGGTCATCTCCAATATAGCCGTCAATTACAACAACTTCTTTCCCCTTTAAATAATCATTTTGGAGTTGTGCGACTTCATCACCTTTTCCTCTGCTAATTGATTGCATGGTGTGATTCTCGGGATGATCGGTTATGATAAAAGTACTTGGTGCGCTACGTGACGTTACTCTGGTTGAAACATTCCAATTTCCATATTTTGTTTTTTTTGCGTTTGGCATGGTAGCAATCATTTCATCGAGTTGCTCAAAAGAAGGATTATACAAAAATGTACAATCGTCTGGGAGTTGTACAGAATTATTCATGGCACACAATGTTTAAATAGTGAAAACTTTATGTGTGCATCTTAGAATGAACATGTGATGTGAGCAAGATTAAATTTCAATCTCCCCAATGAAGCTTTGATCGAAGCATCTTATAATAATTTCCTCCGGTTAATCTGATCATATCAAACCATCTTGAAGACTTTCGGATCTTTATTTCATCTCCGTATTCAAGGTCAAATGTTTCTTGCCCGTCAAGTGTTAATCCAACATGCTCTTTAACTCGATGTGTTTGGACGACTAGTTTTAACTGCCTGTCGTTTGGTATGACAATCGGGCGAACAGAAAGTGAAGCCGGGCATACCGGTACAACAACAAATGAGTAAACGGATGGATGAACAATTGGTCCTCCGGCTGATAAGGCGTGAGCCGTTGAGCCGGTTGGTGTTGCTACAATAATGCCGTCCGCTTCAAACTCTATAATCTTTCTTTGGTTAACCTCCAGACGCAAGTCGATTAACCGTGCGAACAGCCCTTGATTAATCACCGCGTCGTTCAGTGCTAAGTTTGTGTATATTTTTTCTCCGTCTCTATAAACCGTAATACGCAGAATGAATCTTCTGTCGATTACATAATTATTCTTAAAAACTCTATCTAATGCTCCGTACATTTTTTCCGGAGTTGTCTCTGTAAGAAATCCAAGGGTTCCCATATTTACTCCTAAAACGGGAACTTTTTTATTTCCCATCCTTCTGGCTGTTTTTAAAAGAGTTCCATCTCCGCCCAAACAAATTACCATATCCGCTTCTCTTAAAAGTTTTTCTTTTTTGTGCCCAAGCTCGTTTCCCATAAGCGGGGCGCTGTTGTTATCAAAAAGAATTTTTTTCCCTTTCTTTTTTAGATATTTTACAAGCTCAAATACTTCATCTTTGTGCGTGATTATATTTCGCTTGGTGATGATAGCAATTGTATCTAAGATTTTCGGGTTTTTTGTTTGGCTCATATTATCTCAATATTAACTAAACTTTATTTATGATAGCAAGGAGTTTTCTTGCACTGGTTTTCCAGGAAAATTTTTTATATTGTTCAAGACCTTTATTTTTTAAATTTTCTCTTAAAGAAGGTGTTGATAAAAGCTTGTGCAGGGTGTTTTTTAATTCTTCTGTGGAATTTGGATTAACTAAAATTGCAGCATCTCCTACAACTTCGGGGAGCGAGGAGGTGTTAGAGGTTATTGCTGGGCATCCACATTTCATAGCTTCAAGAGGTGGTATTCCAAACCCTTCATATAAGGATGGATAAGCGAAAATCGTTGCCAGATTATAGAGTTTGGCAAGCTCGTTTTCTGTTACATATCCTAAAAAAATAACATCATTTTCTAACTTAAGTTCTTTGACTTTCTTGAAAATATTTTCACTTTTCCAGCCGTTTTTGCCGGCTATAACAAGTTTTACTTGCGGATGATATGCCCTTATTTTTGAATAAGCTTCAATTAAGGTCTCATAATTTTTTCGCGGTTCAAGAGTTCCTACGCTAAAAATAAATTCCTTGGGAAGTTTTTTATGTTTGCGTAAAATCTCACATTCTTCTTTCTCAATAATTCCAAAAGAGTCTGAAGCCGCATTATGAATTATTTCAATAAGACTTTCTTTTACTCCAAATCGATTTATTAGATCTTTCTTTGTGTTTTCAGATACACTAAGTACTTTTTTGATTTTTTTAAGTGCTTGTCCGAGTGTTAATTTCTCTATTAATACGGCTTTTTTATTATGATTCTCCGGATATAAAAAAGCTATTAAATCATGGACGGCCATCAAAACCTTTATTTTATTTGGATTGTGAAGTGCTGGGATTATATAACTTGTAGGTGCTATAAAAATTTCCAAATTTTCCTTGTACGCGTCAGATAAAACTTTTTTGTGCCAGAATAATCCTTTTTTATCGATGATTTTAACTGTCGCATTCTTAAAATTATCATACGAATCAATGCTCTTATTACTATATAAAATGTATTTATTTCCATTGTTCAGAGATAACAATGCTTTCACTAAATGAAAAGCATAGTATCCTTTCCCAGCTTTTTCGTTAACGGTTCCTCTTATGTCTACTCCGATTTTCATGTGTTTTGAGTTGGAATTCGTATTTATTATAGAGTACCTGGTACAAAATTAAAAATGACTTATGTAAGCCGTTTCATGAATTGTACCCGGGTACTCTTTACATTTTTGGCTACTGTGTTATCTTTTATAGCGTTATATAATTAATATTTTTTATCGTGCCTACTCAAAATATAACCAAGCGTATAAAATCTAAATTAATGCGTTTGCCTATGGCGCAAAAGCTTATAGGGATAGGGTCTATTGTGATAATAGTCAGCTCGTTTCTAGTGTGGTATAGAGATGTTGATGCGTTCAATCGTGGAGGTGTATATCTTGGCATTACCGGGCCACTTTACTTAATTGGATATGTTATTGTTTGTTTAAGTGTTTTTTCGTTGGCACTTGTAAGTTTTCATTTGCTAGATAAAAAAATTCCATCACTCCCGATTAAAGAATCTATGGTTTATATATCAGGCGGAGCTATCTCGCTTTTTCTTTTGATTATCGCGAATTCTATTTATTTTCATCCTCAATTCGGACTAAATATCACATCAAAAGAATATGGAATTGGAATGATACTTGCTTTTATAGGTTCGATTTCAGTGATTGTAGGAGGGGTGCTTCAAAGCAAAGAAAGTGGTACGAGTAGATTAATAAAGGAGTTTCAAGAGGAAGCAAAATTGCCGGATAGTGATCCGGTTATAGAACTTAATAATTTTCAAAGAGAACAAGAGAAAAGAAAAGAAAAACTCAGTGAAAACCCTCGTCAAAACAATCCTTTGCCGGAAAGAGGACGTGAATATAAGATTAAGTCTCACGGAATTACGGAGTCTAATAATCCTACAAAAGTAAGGATGGAACCTTATCCGGATGTTTCTCAAATTAAAAGGGAAAAAGATCTTGCGCCGTCTTCTTCAAGCCCTAAAGCGGAAAAAGATAATATAAATCCGAATTCAGTTATTCGTATGGATCTTTAACATGTTGATTATTTATGAATAAACAAAAATCCGGAGTATTCGGAGAAAAAATTTTATATTATTGCAAAGATTGTGAAAAATTTGTTGACGCTCAGCAAGTTGGGAGAAGATATGTCTTTAGATGTCCGATATGTAAAACGAAAAATGTGGCATTTGGTACGGAGAAGAGTTTAAGGAATTTCTTCCATATAGATGATGAGAAGGAGGAAGTTACTAAAAAATAATTTAAGAAAAAGTTTATTATTTATTTAAAAATAAGCGATATAATGCGCTTAGGAATTTTTCTATTGACAGGTGAGTGCGCACTCACCTATACTCGAATTACATAATAATTATTTTTTAACGAAACATATTATGACAGGTCAAGTGGATGAGCGTAAAAAAGCAATTGAGTTGGCTCTTGCTCAAATTGAAAAATCTTATGGCAAAGGTTCTATTATGAAACTCGGTGATGCTAAAAGAGTTTCAATAGAAACAACTCCAACGGGGTCGTTATCACTTGATATCGCACTTGGCGGAGGAGTTCCTCGTGGAAGAATTGTTGAGATTTACGGTCCTGAAAGTTCGGGGAAAACCACTTTAAGTCTTCATATAATTGCTGAGGCTCAAAAAAAAGGTGGTCAGGCTGCTTTTATAGATGCTGAGCATGCTATGGATCCTGAATATGCATTTCGAATTGGAGTTAACATCAAAGATTTACTTGTTTCTCAGCCGGATAGTGGTGAGCAGGCCTTGGAGATTGTTGAAACATTGGTTCGTTCAAACGCACTTGATGTTATAGTTATAGACTCGGTTGCCGCTCTTACTCCTCGTGCAGAAATCGAAGGTGATATGGGTGATGCTCATATGGGGCTTCAAGCTAGATTGATGAGTCAGGCTTTAAGAAAACTCACAGCTGCTATAAGTAAATCTAAAACAACTGTAATTTTCATAAATCAAATTCGTATGAAGATTGGAGTTATGTTTGGAAATCCGGAAACGACTACAGGTGGGAATGCTCTTAAATTCTATTCTTCCATTCGCATGGAGATTCGTAATATAGGTAAAATTGAGAATGGAGCTGGAGATACTAAAGAAATTGCCGGCAATAGAGTAAGAGTAAAAGTTGTAAAAAATAAAATTGCTCCACCTTTTAAGATAGCGGAATTCGACATTATGTATAAAAAAGGAATCTCTTTTGAAGGTGATTTGGTTGATTTGTCTTCAAAATATGAAATTACAAGAAAATCTGGAGCTTTCTATAGTTATAAGGAGTTAAAACTTGGTCAAGGAAGAGAAAATGTTAAACAATTCCTTATCAAAAATCAGAAGGTTGCAAAAGCTATAGAAAAGGAAGTTAGAGATACTATTGCAAAAAATGATTAATTAGCCTTTATGGAAAATTATTATGATGTACTTCTCCATTATGCTTTAAGATTAATTACAAGGAAAAGATATACTGAACAAGATCTTAAGAAAAAACTTTTTGCAAAAAAAATTGGGACAGAGCATGATAAATTTAAAGTGATTAGTCGACTTAAGGAGCTTAAATATATTGATGATAAAGCTTTTGCAAGGGATTATATATCTACGAAGGTAGCGATTAATCCAAAAGGGGAAAGACTTCTTAAGATTGAACTTCGTAAAAAAGGAATTGATGCTTTTATTATTGAAGATGAGATTGAAAGTGCTCATATCGATGAAGAATTCTTAGCAAAAAAGGTTATATCTAAATACAAGAGAAGATATAATGGGTTAGATAAGTATAAAAAGAAGGAGAAAATTATGAGGCTTTTAGTTTCACGCGGGTTTAAAATTGATACTATTTACAAGGTGTTAGATAGGTGTTAGTATAATAGCGAAATGATAGAAAGCAGGATAGAAATATCCTGTTTTTTTTGTAAACTTAACAATATAAATATGCAATCTCAATTTATGGCCGCAATTAATCAAATTTGCGATGAGAAAAATATTCCGCGAGATAAAGTTGTGGAAACCATAAAAGCTGCTTTAAGAGCTGCTTATAGGAAGGATTATGGGCATAAGGATGAAAATATAGATATCGATCTTAACGAAGGAGCAAATTTTGCTACGGTTTTTTTGGTAAAGGAAGTTGTAAAGAAGGTTGAAAATAAATATCTTGAATTAACTGTTGCGGAGGCGAAAAAGTATAAGAAAAATCCAAAAGTCGGTGATGAAATTCGCATAGATGTTACGCCTCTTGAATATGGTAGAATTGCCGCTCAAGCTGCAAAACAGGTCGTTATTCAAAGAATACAGGAGGCGGAAAGAGAAGTGATGTATGATAATTTTAAAGATAGAGAAAATGAGCTTGTTAATGCTCTTGTGCATAGAGTTGAGCATCAGCAAGTTTATGTGAATTTAGATAACAAAATTACTACAATGTTACCTCCGGATCAGCAAATTCCCGGAGAACAATATTACGGTGGGCAAAGAATAAAACTTTATTTGGATAAGGTGATTAAAACTACAAAAGGTCCTCAGCTTGTGATTTCAAGAACCCATCCGAATTTGGTTAGAAAATTGCTTGAACTTGAAATTCCGGAGATTAAATCCGGAGTTGTGGAAGTTAAGGGTATTGCTCGTGAAGCAGGTGTAAGGTGTAAAGTCTCGGTTTCTTCCAATGATGAGAAAATAGATCCTATAGGTTCTTGTGTCGGTCAAAAAGGTGTCCGTGTACAAAATATTATGGAAGAGTTAAATGGGGAAAAAATAGATATTATTCCTTGGATTGAGAATCAAGAAGAGTACATCAAAATTGCACTTGCTCCGGCAAAAATTACTTTTATAAAGCTTGATGAAGGTGGGAAAAGAGCTTCTTGTTATGTTAACCCGGATCAAAGGCCTCTTGCAATCGGAAAGAACGGACAAAATGTAAGGCTTGCTTCAGAACTTACGGGTTGGGAAATTGATATATTGGATATAGGGGATCTTAACGATAAAGATATGTCAAAGCCTGCGAAGGATAAAGAAAATAAAGTTGAGACTATCGAGGCTCTTGATTTAAAAAAGTCAATCTTGAAGAAGCTAGAAACTGCTAATTTAACGCTGGTCGAGCAGCTTAAAGGACTTAGTGTTAAAGATCTTACTTCTGTTGAAGGAATTGGAGCAAAGTCGGCGGAGGAGATTGTTTCAGCTGTGAAGAAAGCTAAATAAATGCTGGTTTAAGCACTATAAAAGACCAGATTAATTGTAGTAATTTCAAACATCTAGGATGCTGTAGTTAAGTTTTTGTTTCTGTAAGCGGTATTTCAGAATTCCAAATTTCAGTGGCGGTAGAAAATGTTTGTATCCATATAGTTGATATTGAAGTGTAATCAGCTTGCATTTAATCCCTGTTGTAACGTCTAAGCCCGTGTATTGATATACTCATCTAATATTCCTTTTCCAATAGTAAAAACACTCCTGCTGATATCAAACTTTCGGCATATTATACACACATTTCTACACTTCTTGTACTCTTTAAACCATTGATATCTCATCTTTGCCAGTGCTTTTTCTTTTACTTCTTGGTGAATTTTGCGTAGTTTTGCTTTGGACATCGTGTTTTGGTTAGGGGTAAACACTTTTACCTTACTACGGTGTTCTAAATGTTTGTGTATTGTATACGGAATTTACTTTCAAGCCTTTATTTAAAGGGGTTTTTCTGGTATAATAGAAAGAAAATAAAAATTGAACATATGACTGAGGATGCAAAAATGAAAAAGGCTGCCGGAGTTTCCGGAGATTTGAAGTCTCAAAAGACAATGTCTCAAGGACTTGAATCTATCGACAGGGATTACCTTGAGCAAGCAACACTGGAGAAAGCAAAACAACTTGGACTTTCTTATATTGATGTTGCAAAGTCTCCGATTAATCCTGATTTATTAAAAATTTTAAAACCGGATACTGCTAAAAAAGCAATGATGATGCCGTTTTTTCGTATTGGGAAAAGAATTAGAATAGCACTTACAGATCCTGAAAATCCGGAGGCAAAACGTGTTCTTGAAGAATTAAAAAAACAAAAATATCTTGTGAATATTAATTTAGCTTCAGAATCGGGAATTAAAGAAGTTTTAAAATTATATGATTCCGATCAATACAAAGTTAAAAAAGAGTTGGAGACAACTTATAAAGAAAAGGATGTGGAAGCGTATGAAAAGGAACTCATACATTTAAGTGATTTAAAAGTACAAGTTGAATCGGCGACTTCTGAAGAAGGGCTTCAGCTTATTAATATGGGGGCTATGAAAACGGGAGCTTCAGATATACATTTTGAGCCTGAAGCAAAGACTGTTCGTGTCCGTTTTAGAATTGATGGAATTCTTCATAAAGTTTTTGAACTTGATAGCGGGATATACAAGAATTTGGTTAATCAAATTAAGTATCTTTCCAAGATGAAACTTAATGTAAATAATGTTCCGCAAGATGGAAGGTTTAGTTTTGACCTTAATCAAAGAAAGATTGATGTTCGTGTGTCCGATATTCCTACTCAGTTTGGAGAGTCTTTTGTATTCAGGCTACTGGATTCCGAGAAAGGATTACTATCTTATCAAGATATGGGATTTCAGCATGATTACTTAAAAAAGATGCAAAATCTAACAAACTCAAATCATGGAATGATTTTATGTACGGGTCCTACGGGAGCGGGAAAAACATCTACGCTCTACACGGTTTTGAATAAATTTAATTCGCCGGAATCAAAAATTATTACTTTGGAAGATCCTATTGAATACAATCTTAAAGGGGTTTCTCAGAGTCAAATAAATGAAAAGCGGGGATATAATTTTGCGGATGGATTAAAATCGATTCTAAGACAAGATCCGGATGTTGTGATGATTGGAGAAATTCGCGACATAGATACTGCGCAAACAGCTTCGCAAGCCGCACTTACCGGACATGTTGTACTGAGTACACTGCATACAAACAGTGCCGTGGAAACGATTCCAAGACTTATTAATATGGGACTTCCGCCGTTTATGGTGGCTCCTTCAATTCACACGATTATTGCGCAACGTTTGGTTAGACGAGTTTGCGAGCATTGCAAGGTGATGCGTTCTATACCTGAAGCGGAATTGAAAGATATTAAAAATACTGTTGATGCTATAAATAAAGTTAGGCCTGATCTTAAAATTGAAATTCCTGATAAACTTCCGCAACCGGCCGGTTGCGATAAATGTAGTCATACGGGCTATAGTGGGCGAATAGCAATTCATGAGATTATAAATATGGATTATGAAATCAGAGATATGATTTTAAAAGAAGAAAGCAGTAATAATATTCTTCTTGCTGTTCGTCGAAAAGGATTTATTACAATGCGTGAAGATGGAATTTTAAAAGTTCTCGAGGGAGTTACTACTCTTGAAGAGGTGTTTAGAGTAACCGGAATTAGCAACTAATATAGTAGTTTCCCGCACGATTTTTATCTATATATTGTTCTATTTCAAGTTCTGTTAGAGCTATATTTATATCTTGCGCCGACATGTTTGTTTTTTCTATGAGTTGACTTTTTGAAAGTGATCTTTTGGATAACGCTTCCATAATGTTTTTTTGCTTAATCGATTTTATTTTAGTTGTTGGTTCATGTAATTTATTTATTCCCAAGATAGAAAGAATATCTTTAATATTTGCAACAAGGTTGGCCGAAGATTGGTTTATAATTCTATTTGTTCCGAGTGATTTTTCTTGATAAATATTTCCCGGAATAGCCATTACATCTCTGCCTTGATCAAGTGCATATTGAGCTGTTATAAGTGCGCCTGATTTCTTACCGGCTTCCACTACAAGTGTTGCTTTAGATATGCCCGAAATTATACGATTTCTTAACGGAAAGTAATATTTTTGAGCCTGTAGATGAGGAGGATATTCGCTTATTAAAGCTCCATTTTCTGTTATCTGATCGCTTAAATTGTTAACATAAAATGGTACATTATAAATTCCATAGCCGAGTACGGAAATAGTTGGTAAGTTATTTTTAAGCGCATTTATATGCGCTATAGTATCTATTCCTCTTGCAAGTCCGCTTACTATGCATATTTTATAGTCGGCTAGTTTGCTTAATAGATGTGTAGTTACTTGCTCGCCGTAAGGTGTCATAGTTCTTGTCCCAACTATGCTTAAATATGTATAGCCTTGTGGAAGATTCCCTTTTATATATAAGATTGCAGGAGGTAAATGGTTGTTTAAATTTCTTAAATTTTTCGGATACTGCTTGTCTTTAAAATCTATGGCTTGAATATTGTTTTTTTGAAAATCATCAAAATGTTTGAATGGTTCACCACTTTTTCGTAGCTTTTCAAAAGCAGTTTTATATGGTCCTCTTAAGCCTTTTAACTCGAGTTCTCTAATATCGGCTTTTTCCCATGCGTATTTAAGATCTGAAAAATTTCTGTATAAATTCCAAAACGGTTTTGGCAGGCCTTCAAAGACACAATTCCATGCATGAAAATATTTAGACATAAATCAAACATTATTATGTCTATTATTCTACAATTCAAATCTAAAATATTTCTAAAATATTTCTAAAATTTTATATCTTTGATAAAAACATACAGCAAATAAAATTAATTATTTGTCGTATCCGCTTTTATTGTTATCGCTTTTTATTATCCCGTTTTCAAGTCTTATAACACGTCTTTTAAGGGTATCTACAATATGTTTATTATGAGTTGCAAGCAAAACCGTTGTCCCGTTTTTATTGATTTTTACCAATAAATTTAGAACATCATTTGAAGCTTTTGGGTCCAGATTTCCTGTAGGTTCGTCGGCTATAAGCAGTTTAGGGTCATGTACAAGAGCTCTTGCTATTGCAACTCTTTGTTGTTCTCCCCCGGAAAGTTGATGAGGGAAATGTTTTTTTACTTCTGTTAATCCTACCATTTCGAGCACTTTATCAACTTTTTTATCGATGAGAGGTTGATGTACTCCTGTTGCTTCTAATGCAAAAGCTATATTTTCATGAACATTTTTTCGTTGTAACAATTTGTAGTCTTGAAAAACAATTCCAAGTTTTCTTCTGTAAAATTGAAGTGCTCTTTCGGACATAACATGTACCTTGTAATCGTCTACCAAAATGCTTCCGTTGTCTATTCTTTCCGCGCCAATAAGCGTATAAATCAAAGTTGATTTACCAGCCCCTGAAGGTCCTACTATAGAAACAAACTCCTTTGGTCTAATTGAAATAGAAATACTATCTAAAATTTTTCGTGTCCCGTATTGTTTGGAAACGTTGTCGAAGATGATCATAATTTGCGAATTCGTAAAGTGACATTATTACTATAGGGCTATGTTTGTAACGATTCAACCCATTTTCTAAAAGTATTTCCGCGGACTTTGTAGTTTTTAAACATGTCAAAACTTGCAGATGCAGGAGAGAGTAGCACGGTATCTCCTTCTATAGCTTTTTCGTGAGCTAAATCGAAGGCTTTTTGATAAGTGTTCACTGTTACAATTTTTTTGTTGGATTTAACTGTTTTTTTAATTCTTGGTCCTGTATCTCCCATTAAAATAATTAATTTTAAATTATCGGTTTCGGAGATTATTTTCCCGAGCTTTGTGTAATCGGAATGTTTTTCTGAACCTCCGGCAATTAAAATAAGCGGAGTTGAAAATGATTGAATAGCTGCGATGCAGGTTTCCGGAGTGGTTGAAAATGAATCATTGTAATATTTTACGCCTTTAACTTCTTTAATTAACTCTAATCTATGAGGCAATCCGGTGAATGTTTTTACAACTTTTCTTATCCTTGTTAAAGGGATTCCCAGTTTATGACATACAACTGAGGCGGGCATAATATTTTCTTGATTATGAGCTCCGATTAATGAGGCTTCATCTGTTTTGCAAACGAAATGGATATTTCCATTGTCGACTAAAGCGATTTTTTTGTCTTTGATACATGCTCCGTTTTCTACTATTTTATTTCGACTTACTCTAAAACATTTCCCTTTTGATAAAGCAATATAATGATCTTCGTACGGATAGTCGTCATTTATTATAAGTATGTCTTTTCCTGTTTGATATTTAACAATTCCTTCTTTTGCCGATAAATATTCTTCTCTATCTTTATGATAATCCAAGTGATCGGAAGTTGTATTTAGAATAACTGCGATATGAGGACTTTTTGTGATATCGTGAAGCTGAAAACTTGAAAGTTCCAACACAACCAGCGAATCTTTTTTAAGAGTGTCTAAAAATTTCAGAGGGGATTGACCTATATTGCCTCCGAGGTACACATCTTTGCCTGCTTCTTTTAAAATTTCGTATATTAAAGATGATGTTGTCCCTTTTCCTTTCGTTCCGGTTACTCCTATAATTTTACATGGACAATTATCAAAGAAAAATTGTGTCGAACTACTGACGACTGTGCCCGAGTTTCTTGCTTTAATAAGCTCAGGATGATCTTTATGAATACCGGGACTTCTGTAGACAAAATCATATTTGTCTAGTTCGCAAATAATGTGTTTAAATGATGACTTGGCGGTATTTTCATCAAAAATGTCTATGTTCTTATAATTGTGTCTACTTAAATAATCATAAAGTGCTTTCCCTTCAACTCCATATCCAAGAATTGCGATTTTGCTTTCTTTTTTAGGATTTGAATCCATATGAATATATTAGATCAAACATATTTTACCATAAAAAATTTTGACTAAATATAAAAAAGAAGGCAAAAAGTTGATACCTTCGTATTTTTGCCGAGAAGGAGAAGCATCATGCAGACAATACGAGAAATTAAGTATGGAGTTCTATGTTTTGAATAAATATTAAAGATATGTTATAATAAAATTACGAACACGACTGGGACACAAAAGAATTTATTGAACAAACTTTTATGACAAACAAATTAGATCGCTGGATCGAAGAAAAGATTCAGGGTTCCGCCTCACCTAAAGAGGTGAAAATTGCTAAACCTGCGAATAATAATCGTAGGTCAAATAATGCAAACAATGCTAATAAAAAGCGAAAATACAGGCCGAATAAAAAAAGACATTTTACAAAAAAGCGGGAATTTTACGGTAATAAACCTACGAAAGTAAGAATAATACCACTTGGCGGACTTGATGAAGTGGGAAAGAATATGATGGTAATTGAATATGGGCGAGATATCATAGTTATAGATATGGGCTTTCAATTCCCCGAGGAAGATATGCTTGGAATTGATTATGTAATTCCGGATATCAGTTGGCTTGAAGAACGTAAACAGGATATAAAAGGAGTTATTTTAACTCATGGACATCTTGATCATATCGGAGGGATTCCTTATATGTTGCCACGTTTGAATTTCCCGAAACTTTATGGGACAAAACTTACAATGGGGCTTGTACAAAAGCGTGTTGAGGAATTTGGGATTAAGAAAGATACTGTAATGAATATTATTGATCCCAATGAAACGATTAAACTGGGTCCTTTTACATGTAATTTCTTTAGGGTTAATCATAGTATTCCAGATGGAGTTGGTATTATTGTGGACACTCCGGAAGGGCGGATAGTCCATACTGGAGATTTCAAATTTGATCCTACTCCCGCGGATCAAATTCAAGCGGATTACGATAAAATAAAAGCTCTTGGAAAGAAAAGGAATGTAAGTGTTCTTTTTTCCGATAGTACAAATGCGACAAAAGAAGGTCATACAATTTCCGAAAAGACTATTGGGGAAACATTAGATATGATTATAAGAGATACTCCGGGGCGTATTATTATTGCTTCCTTTTCAAGCCTTATTGGGAGGATCCAACAAATTTTAAACTCTGCTCAAAAGTGGAATAGACAGGTTTATGTAAGTGGACGAAGTCTTGTAGACAACATTGCAATTGCCGAGCGTCTTGGATATATAAAAGTTCCCAAAGGACTTATAAGGGATATCAGAAAAGCGGAGAAAACTCCGGGGAAAAGAGCTCTTATTTTAACTACAGGTAGTCAGGGTGAAGCCGTTTCGGCTCTTACAAGAATATCGCTTGGTGATCATAAGTATGTAAAAATTAAAAAAGGAGATACCGTCGTTATTTCGGCAACACCAATTGTAGGGAACGAAAGAGCTATTTATACTGTTATTGATAATTTAACCAAACTTGGTGCAAGAGTTATCAATAATAAAATTATGGATGTTCATACTTCGGGGCATGGTTGCAAAGAAGATTTAAAAATGATGCTTAGTATGGTTAAACCGTGGGGTTTTATTCCGATTCACGGACAGTATCATATGAGATTTGCCCATAAAGAACTTGCGCATGAATCAGGGGTTAAGCCATCAAATGCTATTATGATGAATAATGGAAATATTCTTGAGCTTCAAAAGGGTAGGATTACTCTTTCAAAAGATAAAGTTGAAACAAATTACATTCTTGTTGATGGGCTCGGAATGGGAAATATAGGGTCTAGAGTTCTTGTAGAAAGGCAGGCGCTAGCGGAAAATGGAGTATTTGTTGTTACGCTTAAAATAAGTAAAAAAAGCAGACAATTAATTGGTAATCCAAAAATAGAAACACGAGGATTTATTTATATAACCGAATCTGAAGAAATCCTTAAAGGAGTTCGTAAGAAATTAAGAGAGAAATACATGGTTTTATTTAAAAAACATCCAAAGCCCGGGATTGAGAATATTAAAGATTATGTAACTTCGGTAATAGATAAATATACCCACAAGAAACTTAACAGGCGTCCATTAATAGTGCCGATTATAGTAGAGGTTTAAAACTGGTGGGCAGGGAGAGATTTGAACTCCCGTAGACATAAAGTCGTCAGATTTACAGTCTGATGCGATTGACCGCTCCGCCACCTGCCCTTGGTAATTAATAGTGGAGCCACCTGTCGGAATCGAACCGACGACCTACTGTTTACAAGACAGTCGCTCTAACCAACTGAGCTAAGGTGGCCTAAGATTCAATGAAATGTCAAAATGCAAACATGATGATATTGTAAAAAAAATTGCATGTCAATTTTTTATTTAATTACAGGGTTGTTTAAGGTAAACTTAAGTATATGGAAGAAGAAAATCTTGAGTACAATGAGTTTATAAGTAAATTTCCTCAAACCGTGCAACATATGTGGCTTGCCGAATTAACTTCTTATAAAATCGGAGGGCTTGCAGATCTTTATATTAAAGCCGAAAATATTCTTGATATACCAAAATTTGTGCAAATAGCGCAAGATTTGGGGATTCGTTATTACTTACTTGGAGGCGGATGTAATATTATTTTTTCCGATAAAGGTTTTAGGGGGCTTGTTATTCATAATAAAGCCGATAAAATCGAGGTTCAAGGAAATAAAATTGTTGCGGAATCGGGAGCTATGCTGGGACAAGTTATAGCTAAAGCTCGTAAACATGAGCTTGGTGGCATAATAAAGATGATAGGGCTTCCGGGTACTATAGGGGGCGCAATTTATGGTAATGCCGGTGCTAAAGGGGTGGAAATTGGTGATTTTGTTGAAAATGTTAAGCTTTTTGATAAAGAATTTGGTGTTAAAGAAGAGAATCATGATTATTTTCAATTTTCGTATAGAACAAGTATTTTAAAAAAAACTCATGAAATTGTGTTATCTGTTAGCTTGAGTCTCCCTTCTTTAAATGCAGGAGATACGGCTCCGGAAATCGTTAGATTCAGAATTGAAAATCAGCCTAAAGGAAATACGGCCGGATCGTTTTTTAAGAATCCAACTTTAAATGAATCTGCCGGATTTCTAATTGATAAAGCTGGGCTTAAAGGGCTTGAGAAGGGTGATATTCGGGTATCCGAGCTCCATGGGAATTGGCTAATTAATAATGGAAACGGGACGCAAGAAGATGTTGTAAGTCTTGCAAGAGAAATTAAAAATGAAGTATATCGACAGTTTAAAATAAGTCTTGAACCTGAGAATATTATTATAGATGAATATGGGAACAAGGTTGACATATGATTGTATTGTCTTACAAGAGTATTGATTTTATGTCAAATATTTGCTAGAATTAGATGAAAACTTAATAAAAAAGTTTCAAAAATCTCTTATATAACCCAAAAAAAATGACAAAAAGCACTTTGAAAAAAGGTTTCAAGCAAGCATTTATTATTCTTGGCTTGACTTCACTTTTACTTGTAATCTTCACGGCTATTGGAGGAACAGCAGGTGCACAGCTTATTAATCCTGGAGATGCTCCAAGAGATATTGCTGCTGGTGGGGGGGACATTAGAGCACTTGTTCTAAACATTGTCAGCTTCGTCTTAGGATTCCTTGGACTTATTGCGGTAATCATGATTATTTACGGAGGAATTACTTATGTAACTGCTGCCGGAAACCAAGAAAAAGTAGATAGTGCGAAAAAGATAATTATGTATGCGATTGTTGGTATTATCATTGTGTTAATCTCATTCGCATTAGTAAACACCGTAATTAATGGAGCTGCAGTTGGAACTGACGCAGGAGCTTAGCTAAAATAATAGAAGTAAACTAAATTAAGCTCCGATTACAACTAAGTAGTCGGGGCTTTTAATGTGTGAGTTTTAAGAAGCTAAGTCTGGATAAAAATTGGTAACTTTATCTTTTTCGCTCTCTCTATACATTTGTTTTGCACACTTATTTTTAACCGTAATAAGTCCTTTTTCTATTTTTACTATATCTCTTGCAGATATTAAAAGATTACTTGTCTTAAATAAGCCGAAAAACGATTTATAGACAATAATTGTCGTTAAACCAAAAAACTTAACATCTACTATGAAATTATGAACAGTCCCAAGAATTTCTCCTTTTTGCGTTTGAACTTTGGATTTAAGCAGTCTTATATCTTTCTTGATAACTTCATTTACCCTAACAATGTCATGTGCATCTATAATATCATCCATGTCTCCAATAATAATAGCTTGTCCAAAGAATAATATATTGTTTGGAGTAATTATCTGCATTTTACCGGTATTGACGAAAAAACAAGCTATTTTTCCCGTTTGTGTGTCTATAAGAAGATCTGTGACTCGTGCTACTCTGCCAAGTTCTTCTATTGCAACCGAAGTTCCTATAATTTGAGAGTATGTTTTTTTCATATATACATATTACAAAAATTTCTTTGACTTAAAAAGTGAAATTCCATATAGTTAATAAGCTTTTAAATTTAGAGAAAAAATATTTCGTCGGGGCATAGCGTAGTCTGGTTAGCGCGCTCGGTTTGGGACCGAGAGGTCGCAGGTTCGAATCCTGCTGCCCCGACCATTTTCGAAGAGGAATTAACTCCTGTCCATAAATACACGACTACCAACCGATTTTTGTTGTCCTTGATATTTTCCGCTGTATGGGTTTTCAGCCGATTGATCCATTTTGGCGAATACCAATTGGCAAATTCGTCTCCCTTTTTGTAATTTTATAGGGAGTGAATTCGCATTATAAAGTTCCAAAGTTATTTTGCCTTCAAAGCCGGGATCAACCCATCCTGCATTTTGAATAAACAAGCCAATTCGTCCAATAGAGCTTCGTCCTTCAACAAAAGCTGTTAAATTGTTTGGTAACTTAATGTATTCTGCAATTGTTGCAAGCAAAAATGTATGAGGAGGAATTGTAATTGAGTCGCTTGTAAGTTCTCGATATTTACTCTCGCTATCAAGGGTTATAATATCCATATCGGTATCTTCAACAAGAAGATAATGATCACCAAGTCTGCAGTCTATTGAAGCCGGTTGTATAGACTCATCGGAAATAGGGTCTACGGTAAGTGATCCATCTGCAAGCATCGCTCGCAGTGTTTTGTCAGATAATATCATAATAATTTATTAATTTGATTTCCAAAGTCCGTGTAAGGTGCAATATTCTTTTGCTGTTACAATATCGTTATAATATCAGCTTGAGGTGGTTATATTGCTACAGACATTATATTTGTAAGTTTGACTTCTCTCAGTCATAATAATTTTTTGTTATAAAAATAAATATATATTCAGGTTTTCATTATCCAAGATACCTTTTGCCGGCATTTCGTAAATACTTTTTTTGGAATTTAAGAGCTCATCAAGCACGATTTTTTTATCTTTAAGAAGCAATAAAATATTTTTACTTTCTTGGATTTTTTTTAATGAAATTGTAAGACGATCATGTATCGCGAATTTTTTAGTCTCTGTATAGAGTGCCGGATTTTGATTATCCAAATCTTCTGTGTTGCCGGGGAAAAGTGAAGCAATATGCCCGTCTGTACCCATACCAAGAATTGTAAGATCAAATTTAATTGGTCTTATTTTATCCGAGTAATCTTTGATGCACTCTTCTATGCTTAAATCCGTATTAAAATAATAAAAGTCTTTTAACTTGTCTCCAAGCGGTTCTACAAGTAATTGATTAATCAATCTATAATTTGAATTTTCGTTATTGCGATTAACATATCGTTCGTCAACTTGATAGAATTCTACTTTTGAGAAATCAACTAAATCTTCACCACTTAGAACTTTATACAAAGGTCCCGGTGTGGAGCCCCCACTTAATGCTATTCGGCAAATATTCTCGGTTTCCGCAATTACTTTTTTAATCGAGTCTACTGCCGATTTTAGGAAATCTTTCTCGTTATAAAATTTTTCTATTTTCATAAATTAATGAATGTCATACCATTTAAATCCATCTATTTTTGTAAGTTTATCTTGCGATTTTGGTCCGGAAGATTTTTCTTTATAAGTCTCGATTTTTACATGATTGCGTCTTGCGAATTTTATAATTGAATCTATAAGTTCCCATGTTGTTATAACTTCCGGAAAGCTTAAGAAAAATCTTTTTCGTCCCGCTATGACATCTCGCAAAAGACCCCCATGTTCCGGTAAGCAACTGTCATCTTCACACGCTATTGTGTCCGAAGTTGTTATATCCTGATATTGAAAATTGTGTCCTTGTCTGTTTACGAGTTTAATGTTTATTCTTTCATCGGGATAAAATTCAAGAATTATTCTATTTGGCGGATCGGATTTTGGTTGGAATCTATGTTTTTTAAGCTCTATTACCATATAAGTATGATGTTCGTACAATTTCTTCCCCGTTCTAATATAGATTGGGACTTTGTACCAGCTTTGTCTGTCTATAAACAGTCTCAATGCTGCAAAAGTATCTGTAGGCGAATTTTTTGCAACACCTTTTATGTTTTTATAACTTTCATATTGTCCAAGGACTATGTTATTTTTTGATTTGCCGAATTTAATGGCGGATAGGATACTGTATTTCTCTCTATGAAGACTTTCATCTATACTTGTTACCGGAATTGACATTGTTACTAATGCGAGTACCTGTAACAAATGGGATTGAATCATATCTTTGAGTGTGCCCACTTTCTCAAAATAACCGATGCGTTCTTCAACTCCAACTGTTTCAAATGCCGTAATTTGTATATTCGCAACTTCAGGACCTTCCATTATTAGATTAAGAATTTTGTTTGATTCTCTTAACGAAAGAATACTTTGAACAGCCGATTTTCCAAGATAATGATCAAGTAAATATATTTGATCCTCAGTGAAATATTGTGAAACAAAGTGGAAAAGATCGCTTGCTGATGAAGCATTATCCCCAAAGGGTTTCTCCAGAATAAGCCTTATATCTTCGTGTACGGATTTTCGTGAATTCCCAAGGTTCTTAATTATATCTTTAAAGACTACTGGCGGAACTGCGAAATAACATATATTGATCAATTTTTTTCCTTTTAATAATTTGTCGATATGACTTCGATATTTATTAAAATCTTTTAAGTTATCATAGTTGCCGGTTGTATAGTGAAGATGTTTAAGTAGCTCGTTTAAAACATTTGTTTGTACTTTTCTTTTATAATATTTCCTAATGTTTTTTGCGACAAAATTTCTAAATTCATCTTCCGACATTTTAGATCTTGCGTATCCGATAATTACAAAATCATTTGGAAATATTTTTTTTAACATCAGCTCGTAGAGAGTTGGAAAAATTTTAATTGTCGCAAGATTTCCGGATGCTCCGAATATTGAAATAATAAATGGATCTTTTATTTTATTTAACATAGCTAAGTTAGTTATTTATATATCCCAGTTTGTATGAAAAGAGCCTTCCATGTCTGTTCTTTCGTAAGTATGTGCTCCAAAATAATCACGGAGTGCTTGGATAAAATTAGCTGCTAAATGGCTACTTGTAATTTCGTCAAAATATGAAAGTGATGAAGAAAGAGCGGGAACAGGTACTCCGAATTTAACTCCTTGGATAACGATTTCTCTAAGTGCCGGTATGGATTTTTTAAGATCGTCTGAGATTTTTGATATATCAAATAGATGTGTATTTTTTTCTTTTAATGCAAGATGAATAACATTTAATATTTGAGCTCTTATAATACAACCTCCTTCCCAAATCCGTGCGACTTCGGAAAGATTAATATCCCAATTGTTTTTATCGGAAGCATTTTTTATTAATCCGAATCCTTGTGCGTAAGAGCTTAACATTCCTGCGTAGAGGGCATTTTCGAGATATTTTGTAAAATCTTTCACACTAAGAGTAGGTTGAACATTTTTTTTTATATATAATTTTGAGAGTTTTTCTCGCAAGTTTTTATTGTTTGAAATATTTCTGGCAAAAACAGCTTCGGCTATCGTCGGCGTGGGTGCAAGGCTTTCAAGCGCATTAATCACCGTCCATTTGCCGGTTCCTTTTTGCTGAGCTCTATCCAGAATTTTATTAATTAAATAGTTATTTGATTTGTCATCTTTTTTATTAAGTACTTTTCCCGAAATTTCAAATAAATACGAAGATAGAATTCCTTTGTTTAATTTTCTGAAAATATTCGATAACTCTTCCGGATTAAGTTTGTATATATTCCTTAATAAATCATATGCCTCTGCCATTATTTGCATTATTCCATACTCAATTCCGTTATGAACCATTTTTACATAATGACCTGCTCCACCATTTCCAATATAAGTAACGCAAGGATTTTCGTTAAAATCTTTTGCCGCTATCGAAGAGAAAATTTCTTTTATGTTGTTCCAAGAGGGTTTGTTTCCTCCCGGCATAAGACTGGGACCGTTAAGCGCTCCTTCCTCTCCTCCGGAAACTCCGCAACCTACAAAATTTAATTTCTCTTTAGCTAAATCATTATATCTTCTTTCCGTGTCGTGGAAATTTGAGTTCCCGCAATCAATTATGATATCTTCTTTTTCAAGAAGAGGTTTAAGTTGTGCAATTACGCTGTCTATGGCTTTCCCAGCTTGTATCATTAAAATAATTTTCCTTGGACTCTCAAGTGATGTAATAAATTCTTCGAGTGTTTTAGTCCCAACTAGATTTTCGTTTCCGAACTTGTTAATAAAAGATTCTGTTGTTTTTGCGGTCCGGTTATATACGGAGATCTTATAACGCTTGTTTGCTATATTTCTGGCAAGATTACTTCCCATCGTTCCAAGACCTATAAGTCCTATATTGTTTTTTGTCATTGGATATTTTACATTAAAGTGTTCTGCAAGCTTCCGCAATATAATCAGCTGATATTCCGGCTTTATCATACAGCTCATGCCATGTTCCGGAAAGTTGATATTCCTTGACTCCCAGTGATTTAACGTTTTTAACATCTATATGCATTTTGGAAAGATGCGCCGGTAGAGTTGTACCAAGTCCGGATTTTATATTATGGTCTTCAACCGTTAAAAGTTTCTTTGTTTTACGAACGGATTCAACAATTGTATCGTCAAATTGTTTTATGGAACTTACCGCAACTATTTCGACTGATAAATCTTTTAATATTTCTCTTGCTTTAAGTGCTTCTGAAATTGTCGCGCCTGTTGCCGCAATTGTTATATCGGTTCCTTCTCTTATAATATCCGTTTTCCCGTATTCGTATTTGTAATTTTTATCGTAAAAAATCGATCCGTTTTCCTTTGTAATTACAGGGAATTTATGTCTTCCCATTCTTATGTAAAAGTTCCCATAATGTGAAGCGATATAACGTATAATTTTGTCTGTTTGATTAGGATCTGCTGGTTCGATTGTCATTGTATTAAAAAATCCGAGAAAAGATCCCTTATCATCAATTGCTTGATGAGTAGGGCCGTCCTCGCCAACCGAAAGTCCACAATGTGTAGCTACCATTTTAACATTTGTACGATTTATATCGTTTACGCGTGCTTGATCTTTTGCTCTGCTTGATAAAAACGCACCGAATGTTGATGTAAAAGGAATAAAATCCATAAAGCTTATTCCTCCTGCACAAGAAACCATGTTTTGTTCCGCTATGCCACACTCTATGTGTTGTTTTGGTAATTCTTGCGCTACAAATTTTGTCATTACGGATCCTCTTAAATCGGCGCTCATTGCGACTACGTTTTTATTTTCTTTCGCCAAATCCAAAAGAGCTTTTCCGTAGGCTGTTCTGCAATCGATTAGCGTTTCCGAGTCATATATGCGTGGTTCTCCTGTTTCTATATCAATTTTGCTTAATAGTTTCGGATACTCGTTGTGTGGTACTTTCCATTTTATTAAAGGATGAATTTGTTCAATAATTGTTAATTCTTCAATGGTTGGATTTAAATCTTTTAACATTTCATCGGCTTGTTCCGGTTTTGGAGCTTTCCCGTGCCATACGGATTTTAATTCTTTTCCATCTTCTTCCATTCCTTTAACTCCTTTTCCCATTATTGTTTTGCCGATTATTACAGTTGGTCTTCCTTTCATGTTATTTGCTTCCGATAAGGCTGTCCACATTGCTTGATAGTCATGCCCATCTGTTTGAATTACATGCCATCCTCCGGCTTTAAACATTGCACTTATGTCTATAGGCATTGTCTGCTCTAAACTACCGGTTAATTGTACCCTGTTGTAATCGACAAAAAGAATTAAATTGTCCAATGCATATTTCTTTGCAAAAAGCATCATCTCGTGAACTTGTCCTTCGTCCGCTTCCCCATCTCCCATTAGTGCATATACATTTTTTTTGCTATCTAAATATTTTTCCACCCAAGCTTGTCCGGTGGCAACCGATACTCCAATTCCAAGTGGTCCTGTGCCGTAATTGATTCCATCAATATGTCTTGTTATATGTCCTTCAAATTTGCTTCCGATTTTACGAAAATCTCGGATGACTTCTTCCTTGGAGATAATATTCATTTCGGCCAAAACGGAGTAGACGGCAGGGGATATATGTCCATTGGAAACGATAACTTGCTCGCCGGTTTGACTAATCAAAAAAGAATAAATCAAAGACAAGTAATCTACGGAAGAAAGCGACCCTCCCGGATGTCCGCTTTGCGAATTTTTTAGCATTGAAATTATTGAATGTCTGCACGATTTTGAAAAAGTGTACAAGAACGTTAATTGATCCTTAGATAAACGTTCAAGTAACGATGGAATGGTGAGCATAGAATTAAGTTAAAAGTTCTTTTGTGATATTTTTCGAGAGTTCAACGCCGGGCTGATCAAATGTATTAATATTAAAAAACTCTCCCAAAAAAGCTGTAGCGCATTCAAACAGCATAAACAGTTCTCCAATTGTTTCTTCATTAACATTGTCTATTGTAAGTATAATATTCGGTCTGCCGTTTTTAGTTAAAGCTTTTATTGTCCCTTCTTGTTCGGTGTGCATTAATTTTTTAAACGAAACTCCCTTTAAATATTTTGCTGAATTATCATTTAACATTGGGATTTCTTCATCGGCTCCAAAATTGTTAACTTTTATAAATATGAAAAATTTATCGTTTGGTCCTTCATTATAAAGTTGACTTTGCGAATGTTGATCTGTTACACCAAGTGCATTTATAGGTGTTAGTCCAACATTAACGGTGTTTCCATTGTTATCTTTTGCTTTACCAATGCTTTCAGCCAAAAGCTGCCTATACCAATCCGCAAAACGTATGAGCTTCTGAGAATAAGGCATTAAAACTGTCATGGATTTTCCCTCCAGACCAAGTAAATATTGAATCGCTGCAATTTGAAAAGGAAAATTTTTGTCTATAGAATCGCTATAAAACAAGTCTCTGCTTGCTTTTGCACCTTTTAGAAGTTTTTTTATGTCTAGACCTATTAACGCAGCGGGAAGCAAGCCAACCGGAGTTAATACGGAGAATCTTCCTCCTATATTTTCCGGAACTTCAAACGAAACAACATTCTCGTCGTTGCTTACTTTTCTAAAAAAACCTTTTTTTGCGTCAGTAATAAAAACAAAATGATTTTTAATATCTAAATTGTTTTTTTCGACAATAGATCTGAAATAAGAATACTGAGCTAAAGTTTCCGGTGTTCCTCCGGATTTTGAAATTGTAATAAATAATGTTTTTTCAATATTGATCACATCTTGAATTTGCTTAATCAAAAGCGGATCGATATTATCCAAAACATGAAGCTTAGGCCATGTACGCATTTTTAGCTCATTTTCGTATAAATGTTTAAGGCTTTGTTGTAAACAAATTGTTCCGAGTGCGGATCCTCCTATGCCGAGTACAACAATATCTTCATATTTTCCTTTAACATTTTCCGTGAACTTCAAAATTTCATTGACCATATTTTCATCGTCAATAACGGTATAAAAACCTTGTCCTTTCTGATCGATATTATCCAAATATAAACCTATTCGTTTATGTTGTTTTTTAAGGTTTTCGGTTAAGGCGTTTGATATGTCGAGTTTAATCATTGTTATTGAAGATTTTTAACTTTTTCCCAATCCGATAAAAACGCTTTTACGCCTTTATCGGTTAACGGATGTTTAAATAATTTATCTAAAATGGCAGGAGGAACTGTCGCGATATCTGCTCCCATTATAGCGGAATCAACAACATGTCTTGGATGTCTTACACTTGCTACAATCACTTTTGTATCAAAATTATAATTGCTGTAAATAGTTATAATTTCATTAATCAATCCCATTCCATCCTCGGATATGTCATCAAGTCTTCCCACAAAAGGACTAACATAAGTTGCTCCGTTTTTTGCCGCAATAAGCGCTTGGCTGGCGGAAAAGATTAAAGTTATATTAACTTTTATACCCTCTTTGGCAAGAATTTTTAGAGCTTTCATCCCATCAACTGTCATTGGAATTTTTACTACTATGTTTTTATGCCATGTAACATATTTCCTTGCTTCTTCAATCATTTCTTTATAGTCGGTTGCCAGAACTTCCGTGCTAATCGGGCCATCTACAACTTCTGCTATTTCCTTGATCCTTTTTTCCAAAGAAACACCTTCTTTTGCTATTAAAGAAGGATTTGTAGTAACTCCATCGACTATTCCAAGGGCGTTATACTTTTTAATATCGTCGATATTTGCGGTGTCGATATAGAAATCCATTGTAAAATTGGTTAATTAAATATAATTATTTTGTGCGTGATAAAGTGGCAATTTCTTTTTCTAGTTTTGCAAGTCCAAGATTCCCGGTTCCTCCTTGATGAGTTGATTCATGAAGCATTTTTTTGATTTCTTCCGGAGTAACTTTAATTTTATCCAAATTTGCTCCGACTTCTATGTATGCATCTCTAAATGTAACTCCTTTTTTAACTTGTTCAAACGCTTTATGAGCCGCAAAAAGTTCTGGAGTCATTGCTTTTTCCAGAATATCTTTTCGGGGTTTAATGTTTTTAATAATAACGGACATTACTTCAAGTGATGTTTCCGTGTATTTAAGTCCAAGGAAAAGTGGTCTTTTAATTTCTTGTCCATCACGATGATACCCGGAGATTTTATTCATAATATTCATTGTGATTTCGTTTTTGCAAGATACAACAGTTGCCGTTCTGCCTCTAACAAGTTCCGCTGCATCCAAATTCTTTTTTTGAGGCATAATCGATGATCCTGTTGCGATTGAATCGGAAATATCGAAAAAGTGAAATTCTTGAGTTGTATAAAACAGAAGATCCGATGCCAATTTGTTTAAAGTAAGCATTATTTGTACACATGCTTCTAAAACCATTCCTTCAATTTTCCCACGTGAATTTTGACAATAAATTACATTGTTTTGCGTTCTTTTAAATCCAAGTTGTTTGGATAGCCAATCTCTGTCAAAATCAAATGGAGAGCCATATCCTGCACCTGAACCAAGAGGGTTTTGATCAACCAAATTATCTGTAACAGCTTTTAGAAGTCTTGTGTCGTCCAATAAACTTTCTACAAAAGCGGCGAGCCATGTTCCTACAGTTGTTGGCATGGCTTTTTGCATATGTGTGTAGCCGGGCATTGGAATAAATTCATATTTTTTTGCAGCCTTTAAAAGGTCTTTTGCAAGTTTTAATGCGGTTTTTCTTAAACCAATAGATCGTTCTTTTAGGTAAAGTCTCATCATAACAAGTACTTGATCATTTCTGGAGCGAGCCGTATGAATTTTTTTACCGGCTTGACCCAGTTTTGAAATCAAATATTCTTCTATTTTTGTATGACAATCTTCATCTTCCACTTTTAGCTGGAATTTTCCGGCTTTATAAAGACTTAAAATCTCATCAAGACCTTTTTCGAGCTGTCCGAGTTCTTTTTTTGTAATAATTTTGTGTTTTTGCAGTAACCTTGCATACATTCGTGAAGCAAAAACATCATTCGGAATCATTAATTGATCGTAAAGTATATCTTCTCCCGAATTATAATCTTCAACATGAGGATCAAGTTCTACAACTTTTTTTTTGAACCAGATTTTTCTTTTAATCGTTTTTTTCTTTGGCATAACATTGTTGGTTTAAGATATTTTCATCGTGCGATGTCCGTTTTCGCACGCAATTGTTGCAAGTTTTTCGATGTCGTATAGTCTAACTGCATCTGCTAGCATGTTAATTTCATCCCAAAGATCCCCATTTGAATTTGGTATAAAAATGTCACTTATATTATCGGTTCCGATTGATACATTTATCTCGGCTTCAAGCATTTCAACAACCGGGGCTACAGAATTATGTATAGGCGCTGTCTTGTTTTTCAGCTGAGTCATGCCAATTGCAGCGCGTGTACTCACGGTTAAATTTGTTCCGGTTTCTTTATATAGTTCATATATTTTCTTTCGGTAATCTTCAGGTTGGCAGGCAAGGGAGATTCCATGAAGAATTGTTAAATGTCCGGAATAATTATGTTCAAGTACTTTGTTAAGAATCATTTCGGTGTCTTTTTCATCCGGATTGTTTTCTTGATCGATATGAACATCAAGATCCTTGCCTAAATTTTTTGCAATGGAAAAAAGTACATCGGTATGTTTCTTGTCACCATTTCCACCTTTTAATTTTCTGTCTCTTGAAGGGAGCCCCCCAACCACATCACAAATTTCGCATGCTTTTTCATATGTTTCAATTTTTGACTTATCAAAATCGGTTTCATCATTATTTAAAAATCCCTCCAAAGGTTGAGGTACAAGTTGTAAAGTAAACGATCCATCGGTTTTATATTTATCTCTTATCTTTGCTGCGATTTCAACTACCCGAAGTCCCACAATGCTGTCTGCATCAACATGTGTTCTGCATGCGGTAATTCCTTGTTCTTTCATGTTCCGGATATACATATCAAAGCGTTCTTCCATGTTGTTGAAATATTCTTCCGTTTTTTTAAGATCGCGCATTAAAATCCATTTGTGTTCCATAAGATCCATTGCTTGACTCCACATTTCTTCGGTGATTGTAAAGGCGCGGTCAATATGGGCATGACAATTAACCATCCCGATACCTTTTTTGGCTACCTCTTTAAAGAATAAATCTTTAAAAATAAAAGGGACTGACATGATTTTTGGTTATCTTTGGAATAAAGTCTTCTTCGGTATTTTAAAGCTACAAAAAAGTTTTTGCAAGAAAATGCAATAAATGGTAAAAATAGGAGGTATTCATTGATACGGCGACGTAGCCAAGTGGCTAAGGCAGTGGTTTGCAAAACCATTATTCATGGGTTCGATTCCCATCGTCGCCTCCACTCCAATTAGAAATTAGTAATTGATGTGCACCCGTAGCTCAGCTGGATAGAGCGCAGCCTTGCGGAGGCTGAGGTCACAGGTTCGAATCCTGTCGGGTGTACCAGAATGGTTTTTAAATTGACTGATTTACCAGACTATGATAAGCTCCGCTCGTCAAATAGTTTTGTTGTCCAAGGGGGAGCATAGTCGAGTTTCATTCTAGGCATTCAAAGTTTGATACCAAAAACAATTTTCTTACACATTGAAAAATGCAAGAAGGAACTATAGCTCGTCTTACGGACAGAGGATTCGGATTCATTTCCAGAGATGGAGAAGAAAAAGATCTTTTTTTCCATTCAAATGAGCTTGTAGATGTAAAGTTTGAAGATCTTCACGAAGGAGACAAGGTAACTTTTGAAGTTGCTGAAGGTCCTAAAGGTCCAAACGCTACTAAAGTTAGCCTAGCTTAATTAATTAGGTAAAAGCCTCTCTATTTTCTGAGGGGCTTTTTTTAAATATCTATTAATTTTTCCAAATCGGCTGGTTTATTAAAAAGAAATTCCGGCTTGAATTGCTTAAGAATTTCTTTTGAATGATATCCCCAAGATGTAGCCACACTGTGTACGCAAGCTTTTTTGCCTTCTTTAATGTCGCCTACCGTATCTCCTATATAAAAGGTGGAATTACAATCAAAACTTAAATTCTGTTTAACTGAGCCTATTTTTTCTACTTTGCTTGTTTGTTCTTCCGCTCCGTGAATTTCTTTAAAAATATTATCGAACGAATATTTCTTTAAGAATTTTTTTATAATATCTGTATGATTTGAACTGATAATAACAAGAATATGTTTATTATCGTTTAAAATTTGAAGCACTTCTTTAATTCCATTAAAAGGTTTGTATGAATCTTCATTTTGGAAAGTCAATTTTTTCATATCATTAAGAAAATCATGAGCTTTGTCTTTGTGGAGCCCGAGATCTATTAATCCTTCATATACATTTTTATAAAACATTTTGCTGATATCCTCGTCACAAGTCGCAAACCGAAGCCCATATTTTTTATGAAGTTTATTATAGAACACGCGTACAAGCTTCATGGAATCGGCAATTACTCCGTCGAAATCAAACAGTAATAATTTTTTATTATTCATAGTGGTGAAAATTATAATACTAAATCTTCAAAACTTCACAACGAAAAGTTTGACAAAAATCAAAAAAATATTAATGACACTCATCCTAAATAAAAATAGTTGCTAGCTTAAGCCTCGTAACTATATACAATGGTGGGTCATACTGGGCTCGAACCAGTGACCTTCTCCTTAAAAGGGAGCCGCTCTACCAACTGAGCTAATGACCCAAATGCCTACACATTCTACGAATAGATAGCTTATATGGCAAGTTAATTTTCAATTTTGCCGGAAAATATACTAATTGAAATAAATGCAAGAGCCGGAAGTGCGAACCAAACACTATAATTATTCACAAGTGTTTTGGCTAAATTCGATTGATTGTAAATATCTTGAAAGGCGTTACTCGCAGAGCCACCACCTCCAATAAAAGAAGTTCCGGAAATAAAAATTAAAGAGATACTTACTATTAAACACGCACTTAAAAATCCGAATATCATATTTAAAAAGAGTCTTGTTGTTGCTGAGTTGTTTGTGGCGACATCTACAGAATAAGACCCTTTAACGGATAAAAGAACTATTATAACTATAAATGTTAATATCTTTGTAAGTACAATCGCTTGATCCGGCGTTGATATATAAAAAAGATGTAGAAATTTCATAAAATTGTTCGAATTTACTATTGTCGCTCCAATAATATTTCCAACCGCATCTGCAAAAAAAGCTCCGATATATGTTGCGAGAATAACTTTTAAATTATTGTTTCTTCCTATAATAAAGCTGTATGCAACAATAATTCCAAAGAATACTATAATGAATAAATCCCATGTCAGACGCAAATCCATAAAGTACTATGTTAGATCAACTATTAATGTATAATATCTTTTTTCTTTTGGCAAGACTCTAGTTTCAAATTTATTGAAAGAACCCCTTTTTACCGCCGGACTTAAGATCAATTTTTGCTTCTTTTGCGAGTTCTCCGTAAAGTTCTCTTTCTTTTTTTGAAAGTTTTGAAGGTATATTTAAAATTATTTTTAAATAATGGTCGCCTTTTTGATTGGTGTTTAGTCTTGGCATTCCATATCCTTTTAGCTTAAATATTTTCCCGCTCGGAGTTCCTGCCGGTATTTTTAATTTAACATTGCCGTATATTGTTTTTACATCTATTTCATTTCCTAAAACTCCTTGAATTAAATGGATCGATTGTTCGGAATGTATATCGTCTCCACTTCTTACAAAATTTTTGCTTGGTGTTACCGTAATATGAAGATATAAATCACCGTATGGTCCGCCTTTTAATCCGGCTTCTCCTTTCCCGCTGAGGCGAATAGTGGAATCGTTACTTATGCCGGCAGGAATTTTAACTTTAACTTTCTCCGATACTCTTTTTCTTGTTGTGCCATGGCAGATTGTACATTTTTTCTCCGGCATTTGCCCTTCTCCGTGACATTCCGGACAAACTCTGGATGTGGCTATTTGTCCGAGTATTGTTTGTCTTACTTCTTTTACTTCCCCTGTCCCTCCACATGTTTTACAAGTTGAAATTTTACTTCCGGGTTCTGCGCCGGTTCCTTTACAGTGGTCGCATTTTTCCGCTTTTGTTATTTCAAGTTCTCTGCTTGTTCCGTTTACGCTCTCTTCAAAACTTATTTTTATGCGTGCTTCTATGTCTTCACCTCTCTTTGGTCCGTGTGCATGCCGACCTTTGTTTGTTCCATGGGATCCTCCCGTAAAAAAACTTTCGAATATATCGGCAAAACCACCTCCGAATCCTCCGCTAAACGATGAAAAATCAAATCCTTGCGCGTTTCCACTAAATCCTCCGAATCCTGAAGATCCTTCTGCTCCCTGAGTAGATCCGAATTGATCGTAAAAACTACGTTTTTGTTTGTCCGAAAGAGTTTCATACGCTTCGTTTATTTCTTTGAATTTTTGTTCGGACTCTTTGTCCCCTTTGTTTTTGTCGGGATGATATTTTTGAGCGAGTTTTCGATATGCTTTTTTAATATCTTGATCCGATGCGTTTCTATCGACGCCCAGAGTATCGTAAAAATCTTTTTGTGACATATGTGATATTTTAGCTATTCTAAATAAGGATTTTGTTCGCAGAGTTTCGCCAAAGTTCGCTTCAGGCGGGCTCCATTATATTACATATTGAAATTGAATCAAATTTTCGCTATTAGTAATGAGTGTGGCCTTATCGTCTAGCGGTTAGGACATCGCCCTCTCACGGCGGAAACAGGGGTTCGATTCCCCTTGAGGCTACCATCGCAATAAACAAAAGAATTCTTCAAGAAAATAGAATAAAAATGTGTCAATTCGATTTTAGAAACAAGCAGGTAGTTTTGATAGTTTCAAGTGGTGAGTTTTAGAAAGTATTTAAAAGTATTTAAATGGTAACCGCAAGCAAAAATAGTAAGTTGCAGACGAGAATAAATAGTAAGGGGAGTGGCGTGTATACCGCTAGTAATAGTAAGAAACTCGCATCAATTAATGTTGACTAAGTAGTGCCTATTGTTTAATCTTCATCTGAATACAGCGAAAAACAGGAATTTTATGAACTCTCTAACGAGGGCTTAATGTTATTGCGTGCTAAATAATAATACGAATACCTTTATATATAAGCTCATTGAAAATTAGGCGGAGAAACTTATAGAAACAACAATCGGTTGAGTCTTTGTACTGGGCTCAACATTTAATATATGCCCTTGGATCTTGGGCTCATAAAGGTCTGATTTTTTACCAATTATTTTTTTAACCTTAGAAAGCCATGGATCTTTCTTTGCGATCAATTCGCAAAAACATCGCGGCTCTCAGCGTTTTCGCACTTATTGCAAGCATGCTTGTGGTAGCAAATGTTGCAAACGCTGCAGCTACAGATGTTTATGGAGACATTGACGGTGGTGAGTGGTATGAAGACGCCGTTAATTGGGGACTTGACAATGGAGTCCTTAACGACACACAAGCTTATTTCCGTCCAGGAGATAACGCTTCACGTGCTGAATTCTTTACAATGGTTGCCAAAGGGGCTGCTATTCCGGAAACCGCATGTGATGAAACTTTATTCCCGGATTTAGGTGCTGATCACTGGGGATGCGGATATATAACCGCAATGGCCAATGCCGGAATTGTTTCCGGTGATGGTGCAGGGTCTGCTACCGAAGGATATGTTCGTCCGAACGACCCAATTAATCGTGCTGAAGCTGCAAAAGTTATAGTTGAGGCATATGGTCTTACGGGAACTACACTTGGTTCAGATGTATTTACCGATGTAGATGTAGACGCTTGGTTTGATTCTTATATGGGAATTGCCAATGAAAATTGCGTTTTTCAAGGTGTTGACGGTGGGAACACTGTTGAACCTGGTAGGAACATAAACAGAGCTGAATCTATTACTGTAGTACAACGCGGTGCAAACCCAACTACAGATTGTGCAGCTACAGTTACAACAGGAGCTCTAACAGTTGCTCTTGACGGATCTACACCTGACAGTGTTGA
>JAGGUZ010000013.1 GCA_021158225.1 bacterium
AACTAAGCATTTATACTCTCGATAGTCTCTATACCAAATCTAATAAATCTTACTTTCATTCAACACATGCATCTCAATAGACTTTGTCATCTGCTTATCCGAACACGACAGATAAATAGTTGTAGTTGTAATCTTCGAATGTCCCATGATCTTAGAAAGTGTATAAATATCGCAACCTCCTTCTAACATCAATCTAGCAAAACCATGTCTTAACGTATGTGCTGAGAAGTCTATATTTACATATTTTCTGAGCTTAGAGACTAAATTGGAAATAACTTTATTTCCCATTGCATGATCCCTCTGTACAGCTGTAAACAAAGCCATTGAACTCTTATTAAGTCGCTTCCTGTCATCCACATATTCTTCCAAAATAAGCCTCAACTTAGACGATACTGGAACAACTCTATCCTTTGCCCCTTTCCCTTGTCTTACAAAGATACTGTTATTAACAAAGTCCACATCATTACACATCAAATTTTGTGTTTCGTTACGTCTCAAACCTGCTAAAAGCATAACTCCTACCAAAGCTCTATTGCGATACCTTTCAAATCTATAGGTATACTTCATATGAAATGAAGCATCCAAAATTAACACCGCTTCTTCTTTAGTTAAGGTACGGGGAAGCTTATATTCTAACTTAGGTTTCTCCATATCAACCGCTATGTTTATTTCAACAATATTCTCTTTAACAAGCCATTTAAAGAACATATTAATATGCTTATGATAATGCAAAAAAGTAGAAGCGCTCCATTTACGATTAAGTCTTCCATTAAAGAACCATTCTTCTAATTTTCGTTTAGTTAATTCCTCTGGGTACTTTATTTTTGTTTCCTTTAATAGAAGTTTAAATGTGTTTCGATAGCCCATGATAGTAAAATTAGAGTAATTACGCATAATAGAACAAGACAGCAAATATCGCTCTAATAGAGCCTTAATTGGTTCTTTCATAACAAAAGATTAAGAATACTTACTGCGTATTCTCTCTAGCACTACTGGCTTACTGGAGCCATCGAGCGGGATTGAACCGCTGACCTCGCCCTTACCATGGGCGCGCTCTACCAACTGAGCTACGATGGCATATGTACTTATTTAGCCGAGAGGTACTCTCGTAACAAGTATGTGACTGTGCGTATTTTCGATCCCTTCCTATCCTCTTTAACTAGAGTGATTCTGCCATTCGTCTGGAGGGGCACACCCTTACCATGGGTGTGCTCTACCACTGAGCTACGACGGCTTATGCGTTTTTCCGGATCGGGCTTTATCTAACGCCGGTCATTTTACCAAAATCAATTTTTTTTAACAATTTTTTTAAAGTTTTTTTATTTCGATTAGTTATCTTGTGAATGCTTTTGCGCAAAAGCATAACTTTTTAACCTCTTTAACTTATGAAACGATTTCTTGTTTCACTCTCGCTTTTATCCTTAATTTTTTACAGTATTCCTGTAGGCGGTATTCCTGTAGCAAAAGCCTCCTCCCCGGGCTCGGTCGTTATTAACGAAATAGCATGGATGGGCTCTTTAGATTCTACATCTGATGAATGGATAGAGCTACACAACACAACTTCAAGCGCCATCGATTTAACAGGATGGTCAATTCTTGATGATGGAAGTACAACTTATTCAATAACAAGCGGGACTATTCCCGCAAACGGTTATTTTTTAATTGAGGACAGCGAAAACGCAACTGATATAACCGCCGACATTGTAATTCCAATTTCGCTCGGGAACAGCGGAGATTCTCTCTCTTTAATAGATGACAACGCTCAGGTTATTGACACCGTTAACACTTCAAGCGGGGCTTGGTATGCGGGCGATAACACAAGCAAAGCCACAATGGAAAGAATTGATCCTCTCGGCACAAGCGAAGATTCTGCAAACTGGGCAAACGCTGTAAGCGGAAATGGTGCAGCCGGACAACTTGGTTCAGCTATTTTAGGAACTCCCGGTTCTCAAAATTCCGTATTTACAGGTGCAAATCCTCAATCGGGAATTGCATTTGAAACTCTTTCCGTAAATCCTGTTGAAGGAGACACATTCACGATTCCCATCGATGCAACCAACATGACAGACATTACAAGCTATGGATTCGACATCTTGTACGACGCAACAATGCTTGAATATGTTTCTTCATCGGAAGGAGATTTCTTAAGCGAAAACGGCTTAGTTGCAACTTCATTTAACGAAGGTCTCGAAAATAACAACCCGGGAAAAATAATAATGGGAGGAACACGAATAAATGTTCCTCAAACAGGAGTAAGCGGAAACGGGACAATATGCACTTTAACTTTTCATGCACTCCAAGACGGATCCACAACCCTCGTTTTCGATAACCCAAGTTTCATAAAAGATACTTCAGGTGATATTTCTCTTTCTCTGAATTCGCAAATCATAACAACAGATCCCCAAGCGGTTGACCCCGCAACAAACTTAATTATTACAGAAAGCTCAAACAGATACGAGTTAAACCTTGCATGGTCTGCTCCATCAACCGGAGCGGATTCATACAAAATCATGAGAAAAGATGTTTATGGAAACTTTGTAGAAATCGGAACAAGTACTCAAACAAACTTTATCGATTCTCAAAACTTAATACCAACTCATCTATATGAGTATGAAGTAATAGCAATTAAAGGCGCCCTAGAATCAAGCCCTCTTTTAAATCAAGCATCTGACTCGCGAGGAATCCAAGGTGACAATACTCGCTCCGATAGAGTTGACGGACGCGATTTGGACAACCTTGCACGCCACTATACGCTTGCAATAGACGATACAAATTTTGACCCACTGATTGACACTACATACGACGGAATAATCGACGGAAGCGATCTTATTGATATTGGTGCAAATTGGGCAATTACTTACTAGTTTTTAAATGGTGGGCGACCTTGCAGGTCGCCCACCTTCACCACTCTAAAGTATGAAAAAATATATAATTATATTCTTATGTTTAATCCTTGCCTTCTTGGTTTATTTTGTTGCTATCGCACTCTCACCAAGAGGGGAAATCTATCTCGATAAAAAAGCCAACGGCACTTCTTACATAGTAGAAGTAAAAGCAAAGGAGCTTCCAAAACCGTTTTTCGGTACAAGTTTTCATATTGTTTTTGATAATAATAATTACATTTATAATCGTTTTTCTCTTGGATCATTCTTTGCAACTGACGATGATGTCCTTGTCCAAGTAGCTCAAAAAGATAATTCAATCATCGTCGGGCTAAGCCTTAAGCGAGGACATATTATAAATAAAACAAACGGAGTTATGCTTAAATTGTTTTTTACTCAAAAACCCCACGCCTCACCTGCGACCCACTTTTCGCTTACAAACGGCGTTTATAGCACTTACAAAAACGGCCGTGAAAATATCGACAGTATTAAATTTAAGCCGGACACAATTAACAATTGATTTTTTTGCTCTCCTTATACTATAATCGCTTGGCAATTAACTAAAAAGATTATGGCTCACGGAAAAAGTCAATTTGCAGTATGGAGATGTACCAAGTGCAATACCCCTCTTAAAACAACCTCATACAATAAGAATCATAACGATACAATCGCAAAAGAAATGAAAATGTTTTGTAAGAAATGTCGAGAACAGGTTGTTGCTAAGCGTAAGGATGCCAAAAAAGGTAATTAAAATTCTTAAACATATCTATTTATGAGAATGCTAAATTTTGCCAAATCACTTGCTGTGGCAAGCTTGTTCACCGTTTTCACATTTATGGCTACGGGGTGTTTTGGACCCGCAAAAGTCAATCTGTCAAACAACGAAAAATCCGCACAAGGAGTAGCTATTGAAAATTATCTTCCACAAGACACTATTATGATGGGAAGTATTAGTACTCAAGACAAAAATCAAAGAGAAAACTTACAAAAACTCCTCGGATATTTTCCGAAAGAAGAGGCTAAAACGCTATGGGAAAGTTTAACTAAAGAACTTGGTCCGAAATTGAAAGAGGCTAATATAACCTATGAAGACGACCTTGCCCCGCTTTTCGATGATAATTTTAGAATTACTCTCGGCCTTAAGGAAGACAAACAAACTACATATATAGCCTTTACACTTGCGGACACAAAAAAAGCAAATGCACTTATCGAAAAAACTCTTAACAAAGACAATAAAGAATCTTTAACAAAAGGGGAGGCCTTTGGATCCACAATAATAGATGACGAAAAAGGAAAAATATATATGGCCTTATATAAAGACACTTTTCTTCTAACAAATTCCAAAGAAAGCAGAGACTCGGCACTTAAAAGAATAGTTAAAAATGAACCGTCAATCCTTTCCGACAAAAACTTTAAAGAAGCATATAATAGATTGCCCAAGCCAAATCTTGGAATCGGATATATTAATATGAAGCAACTTTTAAACATAATGTACGACTCTAAGAAAGGACAACCTCTCAATAAAAACCAGCTTGCAAATACCGTGTTAGGGGAAGCATTTGCATTAACCGCCGAACAAGATGGATTAAGAATAAATGCCAGCGTTTCATTTGATAAAAACGCAAAGGAATTTACAAGTTTCAAATACATAAAACCTTATATGTATAAGAAAATTCCGGGAGAAAAATTAATTATGTACTCCGAATCAGCCGGATTAAAAGATATTATTAATTTGGAAATGGAGCTACTTGGAAAAGAGAAAGATGTAAAGGAAAACTTCGCTGAAATGAAAGAAACGCTCAAAAAAACTTTTAATCTTGATTTTGATAATGACATTCTAAGTTGGATGGATAAAGGTTTTGCGCTTGTAATACAGCAAAACGATATGATTATTCCTGCTATTTCAGTTTATATAGACGCAAGCTCAAATCCGGAAGGAGCTAAAAAAGTGCTAAGTCTTATTGATAACGGGATGCAACAAGCAGTTGAATCCATGCTACAAAATGCACCGGAAGGATTAGATGCTACGAAAATCATAAAAAAAGACACCGTTAAATTTGGAAATAGCTCTATAAATCGAGTTAGTTTTGATGTAACCGGCTTATCCGATGAAGAACTCTTAAACGCAGGTCTTCCATCCGGAATATTTGTTAAACCGGTTGAAATTTATTACGGATTAACCGATGATGATTATTTCTTGTTCTCTACATATAGCGGTCTTGATATGGATTTCACCAATACGAAGACAGTTATGAACAACGAAATTATTAAAGATGCGGGAAAGTACATTAAAGATTACGAATATCAATTAAGTTACATTTCGCTTGATAAAGCTATCAGCTATGCAGACAATTTCATCGGCTACATGCAGAAAATCCAAGGCCCTAATGAAAATATTGAAAATGGATTTAATAAAGTGAAAAAGTACTTATCTCCAATAAAATATATTGTGTCTGGAAATAAGAAACTCGATAAAAATGTTGCGGAAGGAACTTTGTTTGTTAAAATAGATCAGCCGGAACCGGTGAGTTCGGAAGATAAT
>JAGGUZ010000019.1 GCA_021158225.1 bacterium
ATGCAACAGCTTGAGCAGAAAAAGTGTCTTAAACCTTGTGATGATGATTTTTATAGAATTGTAGAATATGTGTCACGGGGGCAGATAAGTAATGCTAATGAGCGGATAGATTCATATCTTCAGACATGTACAGATTGTAACTTTAGCTATGGAATTTTGTCGTTTTATGCTGAAGCTTTAAGTAAAACTCAACAAACTGGAACAGCTGCTCCAAAACCAATTAGCAATGATGATTTGGCGAGGTTGAAAGAAATTGTCAGAAAATATATTGAAAATTGTCAGTGTCTTGATATTGGTATGTTTTTAGATGCTCCGAGTTTCCCAGAGAATGATTATTTTGAACTGCCGCCTGTGTCGTCAGAATCATTTGATATAAGGACTAGTAATGGTTTAAAGCTTAAGACCAAAAGGATTAGAACTGCATATGCTCAAAGTTTGGCTCCGGCTGTAACTGGTGCGATTCAGAGTGTTTATGACGAATTATGTCCTCCGCCCAAGAAGGAAGATGAGCCAAAGCATTGTACGACTCTTACAATAGATGCTCCATCTTCAACAGGAACTTACAGCATGACAGGTGATTTTGTACCGAGTACGGATTATCTGAAATTTCATGTTGATAACAGTGAACTTGTTACAGGGTATAAAATAAGTTCTCAAAATAATACATTGGTTTTTGATGGTGATAGTGGAAATATTTCTACTAATAAAACGGATGTTAGTTTATCGGGAGGACCTTCTGTGGGAAGTGAGGATATTATTACTGTTACTGCCCTTGAAGGAGGATCGCAGGATCTTACTCATGTGGATTTACCAAAAGAAACAGATTGTTCTGCAGAGCTTAAAGTTGTAAGACCACCGGAAAATCCGCCTGATAAGCAAAAAGAATCGGTTTGTAGATCTTTGGAGATTGTATCTCCTGGAGATGCGGCTGAAGCTGGAGTTCCAACAATTGAACTTCCTTCAGGAAATTATAGCAATAAAGTGCTTGAAATAAAGGTTGATGCAGATAGTGGCTCTGTTAAGGATTATAAATACAAATCAGATAAAGGCTATATTAAATTTAACGGACAAGGAACTCTATATACAACAGATAAAACGGTTATAATGGAAGGAACTATTCCGGATGGAGAAACCGATTCAATAAGTGTATGGGCTCGTGATCCTGATTCTGTAGGAATTCAGTCTTGTAACGATGGATATGTGATTACTGTTCCAAAAGAGGAGACTCCACCACCACCGGTTAAGGATAAAACTCCACCACCACCGGTTAAGGATAAAACTCCACCACCACCGGTTAAAGAAACAGTTATTCCTAAAACACCAACTACTTCAATGCATAACGCTGCGCCGGCACCAATGCCCGCGCCTGTAAAAGCGCCAAGTACAGGGCCTGGAATCCTAATTTATCTTATTGGAGCCGGACTTGGAGGAACACTCTTAAGAAAGCGTAAAAAATAAAATTATAAATCAAAAAAGGCGACGCTCTTAACTCTTATAAAGCCTATAAAGAGAGCACTGCCTTTTTATTTAATTAACTCTAATTATATTGGTCTTCTGTGAGTGTGTTGTAAATTGTAATGTCAACAATTTTTGTGGCTTTGGTATGATTAATGTTGTTGTTTTGGCCTAAAATGGTTGGTGCCTTCGTTTCCAGAAATAACTTCGCCTTCCAGTGATTTTCTATGTCATCAAGTTTTTAAGATCTTCCGGATCTATAATCGGTTTATATGAATTATTTTGACTTTACAGTTAGTTTTGTTAAAGTGTTTTTCGTAAGCAGTTCGTGTTTAACCTGACATTAAAAAATTGTTGGGGCGTCGCCAAGTGGTAAGGCACATGGTTTTGGTCCATGCATTCGGGGGTTCGAATCCCTCCGCCCCAGCCAAATTGGAAGAACATCTATAAAAATAGGTTTAGTTGGAGTAGTTAAATTATTAGACCAAGGTATGTTTTTGTGCTATAATAAGCCATGAGCTAGATGAATAAAAAATAAAAACAAATTAATGCCTAATAAAATAACTTTAAAGAGAGAACTTGGACTTTTTCATGTTACTACTATTGGAGTAGGGCTTATTCTAGGTGCCGGTATTTATGTTTTGCTTGGTCAGGCAACCGGTTATGCAGGTAACAGCGTATGGCTTTCTTTCTTGATATCGGCTGTGGTAGCTCTTTTTACTGGGTTTAGTTATGCGGAATTAAGTTCAATGTTTCCGAGAGATGCCGCCGAGTACGAGTATACTGAAAATGCGTTTGGGAAGATGCTCGCGTTTTTTGTGGGGTATTTTGTGGTTTTATCGGCGATTATCTCGGCTGCTACAGTTGCCATGGGGTTTGCAGGTTATTTCGGAGCTTTGTTCGGTTTAAAAAACTTAGTTGTAATATCGACAATAGTTATTATTTTATTTTCATTTATAAATTTTTTAAGCGTTAAGGGAGCTTCTTGGACAAACATCGTTTTTACCGGGATGGAAGTGCTTGGACTACTTATTATAATTGCGCTCGGGATTACAAGATTTGGCGATGTTTCGTACATAGATATGCCAAACGGAATCGCCGGAGTGTTTAAAGGTGCGGCGCTCGTGTTTTTTGCGTTTCTCGGCTTCGAAAGCGTAGTAAAGCTTTCGGAAGAATGTACAAATCCGCGCAAAACAATACCTCGCGCCTTGATTCTATCTATCCTTATAACAACAGGTTTGTATGTGCTTGTTGCGGTTTCTGCGGTTAGTGTTTTAGACTGGCAAACTCTTGGTTCATCAACAGCTCCGCTTGCCGAAGTTGCCGCAAGCGTTTGGGGAAATAATGCCTTTGCTGTTCTATCCATTATAGCACTATTTTCAACCGCAAATACTGTTTTAATAGGTCTTTTGGCAGGTTCAAGAGCACTCTACGGTATAGCGGGGGATTATAAATTACTGAAATCTTTTACCTCTGTTCACAAAAAATTTAGAACTCCTTACATCGCTATTTTGGCTGTGATGATATTTTCTATTCTTTTTACATTTATAAAAGATATTGGTTTTATTGCGGAATTAACTAATTTTACGCTTTTTATAACTTTTGCGATAATTAACATTTCCGTTATTACTCTGCGTTTTAAAATGCCAAAGACCAAGCGAACATTTAGAATCCCGTTTAACATCAAAAATGTCCCTGTCCTTGCCATAATTGGGCTTATTTCCTGTATATTCTTACTTTTTCAACTTACGCCTGTTATTATTTTTGGAGGATTGGTTTTAGCGTTTACAGGGGTGATTGTTTATGTTGCTACCATTTCTTTTGAATATAAAGATCGTTTCCGAACATAATTCTTCCGTATTGATTAAGTGTTGGTTTTAACGCTTTATCCCATGTCTTGTTGATGACCTTCTCAAGCTCTTCCAAATATACTTGCATTTCTTTTCTTACTTCTTTTGATCTTCCGAATTTCAAATGTTTTGTAATCCAGTTGCCTCTTAATTTTTTAATGGTTCCAAGAGTGTCTTTTATAAAGGCTTTCTTCTGCTCATAATAATAGATAAAACCTTCCTGTGGGGAAAATGCGAGTCTTATTCTTGTATTTAATTCTCTGAATAATTTTAATTTTTCTAGATCTTCAGTCAGTATTGTGTCTTTTATTATTTCTTCTATATGTTTAAAATTCTCATATACTTTTTTACTTAGTAAAAAAGCTTTAAGATTCTTGAAATCATCTGAATCAATAGAAGGGGTTTCTTCGGCAATTATTTGTAAATCAGACGCATTTAATACTGGAGTATAATCGTTTTTTTCGCCTACTTTTTTTAACATTTCTTCTGGTATATGAAGATTAGATCCGAATTTGTTAAAGACTGTTGATATATTATTAAAGATATTGTCGGATTCGTTCTTATTTGCACTGATTCTAAGGCTTGCGTTATGTATATAAAGACTTAAAATAAATTCAAGCATTAAATTGTATGTACTTATTTGCTCTTTTGTAACTCTGCATAGTTCGGAAACAAAATTCTTATCTGTTCCGGATTTTATGGATTCTCTATATTTCTCGAATATTTTGGAAATGTTTTTTCTTACTTTGCCTATTAAATTTTTTTCAGCTTCCGTACCAGGGACGACAGCTATATATTTTTGCTCTAAAATCTTGCCATTTCTTATGTTTGCCGGATTAATTGGATTTTCCGTGCCTTCTGTGTCATTCGGAAATCTTTTTAGTTCTTCGGATATCAAAGTTTGTATTTTCCCTGTATTAACAGGATTATCCTTAGTGCCCCATATATTATCCCAATCATCTTGTTCGGTTTCAGTATCTACATTACCGAATGTGTTCATAGGCAATGTCTCGTCAAATGCCATCGGAACTGCGGAACTTGCTTCTTTTCTAGCTATTTCTTGCACGGTAGCTATCATTTTAGGAGGAACTTCTCCGGTAACTTGTGGACCAAACGATTCGGGTTCATCAAGGGTATCCAAAGATTGACTAATTCTGCCCACGGCTGTAACCGGAATGCCGTACATTGTTGCATCATCTTCAATATATCGTCTTATTTCTCCGAACAGATTTTGCCATTTCCCATCTATTATTAAATAATACGGTTCTTTAAGATCACTGTTAATTAGATTGTTTGACAATAAATAATGTTCAAATAGTAAATCCGCTACGAATGGATTTTGTTCATGTTCGTTTCCAATCATTATTTTACAGTATTCAAGAAGTGGTTTTAAATATGTTTTGAGTACATTTTTAATAAATCCTCTGTGTCTTTTTTGACGTGCATTACTTTTTCCTTCCGAGACGCTTAAACTTTTAACCATAGATACAAGATATTGGCTAATTCCTTCAAAATACCGTCCCGCTCCTTTCTGCCAAGCATCTGAATTAACAAAAGCATCTGTATCACTTTGTAGGAATGTGAAAATTTTAAAGAAGAGTGCCCTGTCTTGAACTGTCATTCTAAGGGCATCTTCTCCCGTATTCGGAATAGGTTTTTGAACTATTTTTTCAGCAATTTGTTCTTTAAGTATTCTTGATATAGTTTGTCGGCTCGGATCTTTTCTTCTTTCTATTGAATCTTCTGGTGTTGCAATTGAATAAACGGCTTCTGTTCCTACATCTATTGTTTCAATTGTAAAATCTCCATTAATAATTCCTCTTACAAGTCGCCATAGCAAAGTTTCTCCACCCGGATTTATTTTAAGAAGATCATTAAAAATTTCATTCGCTTTCAACTTGTTTGTAGCATTTTGCGAGAGCTTATACAAAAGTTCCCACATTTTTTTAATATTTTCCGGATTCTCATAAATAAATCTAAAGAAATATGCGGAAATTTCCAAGGCTTTTCCTTCGCTTAAGCCAAGTTTGACTGCGTTTTCTTTGCAATAAGATCGAATAGAAGCTTTTAAATCTTGACGAGACAAAATCTCGTTATCTTGATTAAGAGCTTTAATCTCTGTTCTAAGAGAACTTTCAAATTCAGCAAGATCGATTGTTGTTGGCAAGTCGGGTGAGCGCATGCAAAAAATTTTTTTACGATTACAATATAAATAAGAGACAACTATAACTCAATATAGCCATAAGTCAAGCTGTTGTATTTAGGACACAGGTTAAGTCATTATAAAAGTTAAAAGAATTTAACTCCTACAAATATCTTCCGGAACTTGGGCAGATATCTTTTAGTTTACAATCTGCGCATTTTGGAGTTGGGGCTTTGCAAATAGCTCTCCCATGATCAACCATATAATAGGAAAGCTTTCCCCATTGCTTACGTGGATAAAGTTTCATCAAATCTCTTTCTATTTTTACAGGATTTTCTTTTTTTGTCAGACCAAGGCGATTACTGAGTCTCTTTACATGAGTATCAACAACGACTCCTTCGTTTTTTCCATACCAGACATATAAAATCACATTTGCACTTTTTCGCGCAATCCCAGGAATTGTTACAAGTTTTTCCATTGTATCCGGGACTTTACCTCCAAAATTATCAACTACCGTGTTAGCTGCCCCTATTATATTTTTGGCCTTATTCCTAAAAAAACCGGTTGAGTGGATATATTCTTGCAATTTTTCTTTTTCGGCTTTTGCAAAGTCATTTACGGTTGGATATCTTTTAAACAGGATAGGTGTAACTATATTTACTCTTTTGTCGGTGCATTGCGCGGAAAGTATCGTCGCAACCATGAGTTCCCATGCACTTGTAAAGTGCAAAGCGCATTTTGCTCCTTTGTATATACTTTCAAGACGTATAAAAATCTCTTTCGCTCTCGTTTGTTTATCTGTCTTAGATTCTCTCATAAGCGTGAATAGGTTTATTTTTCTCCCATAACTTTAACTATTACTCTTTTCTTTCTTCTGCCATCGAATTCGGCATAAAAAACCTGTTCCCATGGACCCAGATCGATTTTCCCTTCTGTTATTGGAATGATTACTTGATGACCGATTAAAAGCCTTTTTAAGTGAGCATCGGCATTATCTTCACCTGTTTGATGATGACGGTAATTAAGTTCTCTTGGGGCCAATTTCTCAAGCCATTCGTGTATATCTTCAATAAGTCCGTTTTCAAGATCGTTCACATAAATTCCTGCTGTAATATGCATAGCGGATATCAAAGCCATACCCTCTTGCACACCACTTGCTTGAACTATTTGTTCTATTTCCGGGGTAATATGAATGGTATCATATCGGTTTTTAGTGTTGAAAATAAGATATTCCGTATAAACATGCATAAAAAGCGTATAAACAATTTAACTATCATAAATTTACAATGATTTACTTTAAAAGTACATCTTTATTCGTTGTCTTTTTTTGATGTTTCTTCCGGCTTGTCCTGTGTTTTTAAATATGAGGGGATATACTCTTCTGGCAGTTTATCCAAAGGTAAAACCAGTAGAGGATTTATATGTTTTCCACCCTTGATTACTTCAAAATGCAGATGAGGGCCGGTTGTTAAATATCCGGCTCCGATTGATCCGGGAGTGGCTCCGGAAAGGGCTATTACTTCTCCGGGTAAAACGATATCACCTTCTTTGACAAGCACTTGAGATACATGTCCATATACCGTTTGAATACCGTTTCTATGGGCTAAAATAACATACGCATAACTTTCATTTCCCTTAAACTTTACTTTGTAAACAACTCCGGATAGGGGAGCCCTGATTGGAGTTCCTTGCGGAGTTGGAATATCAATTGCATTATGCTGAATACCAAAGGTTGCAAAATACGATTTGTCGTGGAAATATGCGCTAATTCCTCGTATTGGTGGTATTGGCCAATTAAGTTTTCCTCCGTCAACGAAACTGTCGTCAAGCTCAAGATTATAAATTGCTCTTACACTTGGTGTTATTAAATTGCCATAATCATCTGGGTTGAAATTTTTTCCTTCTTCTTTTATTTTCTGTTCGACAAATAGAAGATTTTTCTTAAGTTCATTTATATCTTCAAGGACTTGCAATTGCTCTTGTTTGGATTCCGCTATAAGCTGGCGATAAATTTTTTCTTTTCCTTTCGTTTTTTCAAGAAATTTTTTCTTTGCGTTTTGTTGTAGTTTTAAATTGACTTTCTCGTCTTCCAATTGCGAATTCAATTTTGCTAGTTTTTGTTTGGTTTGTGTTATTTCTGTATGCTGATTTTTATATTCCTGTTCTGATTTTTCCAGTCTGTCAAACAAATTACGCCCAGTTTGATCCATAATGGAAAAGTATTGTATTTCTTTAAATGTTCTACCTACGTTGTTATTTGCAAGAAGTAATTTAGGAACACTTATATTTTGGTATTCGGAACTGTCGTAAAAGCTGTTTTGTTGCAGATACGAAAGTTTTAAGTATTCTTTTAATAGGATTTTTTGATTTTCTATCTCAATTTTTTTTATTTTGATATTTTCAAGAAGGACTTCTATTGCATTTTCTTTTTGTGCTATTTGTTTCTCGACATTTCTGATTTTTGCTTGAGCATTCTTTATAAGATAGTCCATGTTCTCAATTTGAGTATCAAGAGAATCGATGATATTAGTGGTTTTAGTAAGGTGTTCTTTTGCAGTATCTACATTATTATCTACACGAAAATAATCGGTGCGCGCATTTTGCAGTTGCTGTCTTAACTTAATTAGAAAAAGCTCTTGTTTGTGTTCCGTCGTAGTCATAACAGGCACTTTATCGCTCGTCTCTGTAGGTTTATTAGTGGTTTCGTCAGCAAAAACAGCGTTAAACGAAGTAGCTTGAAGGCAAAGGACCACTCCCAAGATTGTTAACTTTTTAACTATCTTTTTAATATGTGTTTTCATTTGTTTTTATTTCTATCTATATATTATACCTAAAAATGCATTTTTTTTGAAGTACTAAAGGGAAAAAGACCTTGCATAATATCTATTGTTACAGTAAAATCTCTTTGCTTTATTATTTCTAAGAAAAAGCATTTATGTCTCATAAAAAAGCGGGAGGCTCAACTAGGAATGGTCGTGATTCGGTAGCAAAACGGCTTGGAGTAAAGGCTTTTGGTGGTGAGCAAGTCTCTGCTGGAAGTATAATAGTTAGGCAAAGAGGTACAAAATTCTATCCTGGAGAAAATGTTGGAATCGGGAAAGATCATACTCTTTTCGCAAAATCAGCCGGAACAGTTAAATTTACTGAAAAAAGAGTTCAAAAGTATGATGGAAGACGGTTTAAAGATGTATTTGTGAATATTGTATCGCAAGCTTAAATATCTTAACCTAATAGCTATGAAACTTTCCGTTAAGGCCCTTGCCCTTAGTTTCGGCATATTTTGGGGTTTTTCTCTATTCTTGCTTACGGTTTTATCCGTTTATACCGGATATTTGCAGGAAGTTCTTACATTTATTGAAGGAATTTATCCATATTATTCGATTACTCTTGTTGGTAGTGTTGCCGGACTTGTCTGGGGTTTTTTTGATGGGTTTGTTTGTGGACTTGTTGTTGGGTGGGTTTATAATGGATTTGCCCCAAGCGGAGTATAAAACTATGTGAATATGGGAGAATTTGAATCATTTGGTGGATTTGAGGCTGGTGAAGGCATGGATTCCGCTTCTTTTGAGAAGTTTAAAGAGAGGATGAAGGCTGCTGCTACGCAAATTAAAGCTTTAAAAAAAGGTGAACAAAAACAGCGTAAAAGAGAAGAGAAGCTTATTAAAATTCTTCTAAAATTTGTTAAAACTTCAAAGAAACAAGATATTATGGTTTTAATTGCTCGTCTTTTGGAGCGTAATGTGCCTGCGGTTTTTATCTTAAGTATCGTGATTCTTGGAAATGAGGAATATTTTGAAGATGAAGAAGGTAAACAAGTGTTTCTAGAAAGCCAAAAACTGCAAAGTGAGTCTGACGGGAAGTCTCTTGCGTTTTTTGATGAAGAAAAAGTTCTTCCGCTAAAACTTAAAATTAAAATTGATGCATGGATGAAAGGTATATTCTCACAAGCATTGGAGCATCCTGCAAGGCTTTTGAAAACGGTTTTTGATGAAGACAGAGTGCTTATTTTGCCGTTATTGCAGTTATCTTCTTTTATTTTAAGAGATTTCTTGAAAAAGAACAATCAAGATGCAAGTTATAACAAGCTCAAGGAATTTTGCGATTTCTTTTTAAACGGAGTAATGAAAGAGGTACAACAAAAACTTGAAGAAACAAAAAAACTAAAGGAGGATTCGGATGAGAATTAGATTGGGGTTTTAAGCTGTCATCATTGGTTGGAGATTTTCACGAGCACCTTGGGTATAGGCACTTTGGTACATAGATACTTGCATTTTTGCCATATTGTTTGTGTCTCTTGCTTGGTCAATCTTCTTTTCCAGTTTTTCTAATGTTTGTTTGGTTTTACCCATATCGGAAAAACTTATTATTTGTTTTATATATCCGACTAAACTTGTAATGCCTCCTGCAACCATAGCTCCGGCACCTATCCCCGCTGTAACCGGATTGGAAGCTAAAACAGCTACGGAACCGGCTACTGAGGTTGTATGTCCTATAATTGTAGCCATATGTCCTTTGCTTGGTGTAATTTTGTCTGCATTTACTTTAGAATTCAATACTTGTGGGTTTTGTAGTTGTAAATTTAGTTTTTCTAGTCTTTTTAAAGATTTTCGAAGTTTTTTACCTTTTATAATCGCATAAATATCAGAGATCATTGGGAGTGCTAGAAATCCAACAGGTTTTGCCCATCTGTTCCCGGCAACTTGGCTTTTTGCCTCTGCGATTGTATCTTCAAGTTGTTGAAGAATCGTTTCATTTTCTAAAATAATTCCTTCCATTGCTCCGATATTTTGTGTTTCAGGGTCATTTTTTGCTCCATAATCCAAAATAGCTTCATTTTCTGCTCCGGTTATTACATCTTGTGCTTGCTCAGTAGGAATATGCCCTTTAGGAAGTGGCTCTTTCGAAAGTTTCCTGATTGAACTATCAGCTTGAGTGCTTATTTGTTCCCAATCTTCCGGACTTAGATCTGCTGTTCTTGCTAAAGATTCGGCTTGTTTAAATTTCCCTTGATCTAAAAGTTTTTCAATTGCTTCTGCTTGTCCGTGTGAAGCTTGATGATTTATTTGCTCTAAAGTGTCTTCTCGTTCTTCCATTTCTTATTTTTTTAGTGATTGTTTTATTTTTTGTATTTCCTCTTTTTCTGATTCTTGTGCGCGAATTTCATCTAATTTATCGTTTTCTTTGTTTAAAATAGCACTTAATTTTTGGTAATTTGAAAGCATTGACAGTTTTTGAAGGGCTTCATCCTTAGAATTATCCATATTGTTGTATTAATATCCTTATATTATTATACAATAAAAAAACAATCTGAGCAACTCACATAAATCTATTGATTAGCAATTTTCGTAGGATTACATTCCTAAAAATTAATATATTAAATAGTCCATTGATCGTGAATTATTCCAATCAAATACCATTTCCCTTTGTATTGTTCAAATACTAACCGAAGAGCTTCCCAGTCCATACCTCCCATTTCCGGATTAAAGCCGGGGAAATAGTATTCATAGTATTGAGAATCCGGATATATTTTTTTTAAGTTGTTCAAGCTGTTGCCGGATGAAAGGGAGTTGTTTTTTGTTTTCTTATCAGCGTTTGCAAAGTCTCTATCGTAAACGAATTCATTAAAATATGTTAAAAAATCTTCTTCTATAGGGTCTCCTTTCCCATCATATGTACCCCAGATAAATTTTTTATTGTTCGATCGTATATTTTTAAGATCATCCGCTTTAAGGACAATATCGTTATTAATATCTACTGTTGCATAAGGGGAAAATCTTATTCCTTTTACAGGATGAGCCAAGGTGGATAAATAACCCATATTCTTGTTTTTAAGAGCACCAATAGCTTTTACGGATGTGGTTTGTAGTAATTTAGCGGAATCCTCGGTACTATTTTGGGTATTTTTGGTACAACCGGAAAGGCTAACAAAAAGCAATGGAATTGCCAAAAATAGTGCGATTTTTTTCATAATAAAAAAAGTTAAATTACGAAAACAATCTTATCACATTTACCCCAAAAAAGTATCAAGTTTTTTTGCGAATTTATCTTGGACTTTTAAATCTACTGGGGTGAGAGATGGGGCTCGAACCCACGACCTTCCGGACCACAACCGGACGCTCTAACCAACTGAGCTACACTCACCATAGTATTTTAAAGCTGCGAAACTTTTGCTAGAAATGCAAAAACCATTTTATAGATAAGCTTATCTTAACGCAAATGAAAATCTGTTTTCCGCTCTGGGGTGTGATCTTTTAACAAAAAAAACCACCTTCCAACTTGGGAAGGTGATTCTCTTTAGATTTAGGAGTACAAACGCCCTAGAAAAGCCTTAAATATCCTAAACTAATATATGTCTTAAACGGTTAAGACCGTTTAAAGTGATGCTAATGTTTTTGTTTTTATAAATGATTTTTCGTTGTAATTAAGCAATGTCGCGTCGTATGTTCTCGTAAATGGTTCTATTTTCGTGTAAGGATCGTTATCAAACTCTTGTCCTTTAAATATATAATATTTCATAAACAGATATTTTCTCATTAAACTTCTATCGAATTCCGTCATTTCTCTGAACTGTTTTCCATGTAAAATATAGAAGTTATAAGTCTCTGCGAAGTCTTCGAACGGATCTGTCATTGCATATTCGCTAACAAAGTCCGATTCTTTTGCACCTTTCTTTAATTTTTTGTCGTTTTCCCAAGTTATCTTGTAGAATCGAAGGCTTAAATCGTCGTTATAAATCGGTATATTCCCATCCATAAATTCGCTTTTTCCATACCATGAGTTGCCCGTGTAAAGACCGGTATCAACAACATGTCCCATTTCATGAACAAGTACCGAACTAAGTTCTTTGTCGCTTACATTCGAGCAACGAAGAATTACCGTTGAACCCCCTCCAAGACCTCTGCGTCCATCTGCAAAATATAAAGTAAGGTTTTTAAGATGCTCTCGATGTTCTTTTGGTAAGGATGCCAAAGTTTGATATACGAGAGATTTACAATGATTCAAAGAGCTTTTACTGCTTACGCTTTCTTTCTTATATGAAGTCCCGGGATGCAGATGAAGCCCAAGTGTTCCTAAGGCTTTTGCATACGAATCTTCGATTGAAGTAGCGTAATTAGTATACTGATTGGTACTTGCTCTTGCAACATTTTTTAGAAAATCGCCTTGATTTAACGCGGAAATATTTTGAAGATTGATGACAAAGAACAAAAATAATCCGAAACTGAGCAAATAAAAACGTAAAGCTTTTCTCATTGGTGCGCAAATTAATGGCTACAAAAATGTAAGCTTTTGTTTTTATATCCGCTAGTCGTCGATTGTTAGAGATTGTTAAAAATTGACTATCGACAAAAAGGAAACAAGTATATCAACAAAAAAGAGATATGTCAAGCCTGGTACCAAATAAATAATTGAAAATTCAATTAAAGCTTGGCGATGTTCAATTTTACTTATCTATTGAAAAATATTCCTCAGAAGCGATTCTAATTTTTGTTTGTAATGCGATGTTCCGTATGCTACCGGATCCGTATATACCTTCTACTCTTGCAATGTATGAAGCAATTACAGAAGAGAAAGTCGATAATGCGGTTATTTTCTTGGAGTTTATGAATTTTTGAATTGAAGCTTCTAAAGATGGATCAAGAGCTTTAATAGCTTGTAGCGCAACTTTATCTCCATGTGATGCTAAAATAACTATATTCCCGAATGTGTTCAGAATTTCCGCTCTTTTTGCGTTTGTCGGTGCTAGAATCCTTGCCTTTAAAGTAGCTTCTTTTATCATTGCGTATGTTGCTACTTCTTTGTTTGCTAATTCAGCGGAAGCCGGAAGTCCTCTCGCTTCTCGTATTTCAGCATCGGTAAATTCATGAGTTGCAAGATATCTAACAAGACCGAGTTTTGTCATTCCGCTATTTGCAAAGTGTTTGCTGTAGTATTCGAGCATTTTATCTGCTTCGTCGGTTTGAGCTTTTGTAAGTTTTGCTTTTGCCAGGAAGCTTTCGTATGCACCTTTAAACGCTTTCGGTTTTCTTTTTTTAAGCATTGAGAAGTCGGCGCGTGTTAACCTATCGCCACTCTTTATTGGTTTTTCATGCATTCCTTTCATCATGTTTCCATCTGCCCATTCGTGTCTGTCTCTAAGTTTAAATTCTGCTGATCCGGGAAGCACCAATCGTAAAAACATAACATATTCTTTTGCTGTATTTCTGCTTTTTCCAATAAATGTTCCGAATACAGGTTGAACAAATTCACTTAACCTGTTTACATAATGTTTAAGCGGATGATTCGGGTTTGCATTTATCTTGTCTTTTAATCCTTTCATTGCTTGTTGATATGCACTTTGTACGGAAGAAATTCTGGCCGCCGTTTTGTTACTATGAGTAATTGTATCAACTTTTGTTTTTGATGTTATATAAAGTTCTTTGTTTCCTGTATCTTCAAAAGTATGAATCGCTTTACTTGGGTGTTTGCTGTATGCATTGGCATACAAAACATTAAATCCGCGTACGAATCTACCTAGATTTTCGGTGTTTATAACTCCGGAAAGCGGTGTTGTTGGAGAAATAATAGTTGATGATAATCTGTTCAACTGATTTGTTTCTATATGAGCTTTCGGTTTATTATCTACAGTCTGAATTCTCCAGTTTGATGGTCCTTGAGTTAACGGCCACCACATATCGGTTTTCTCTTTCTCTGTTTGATCCCATTTTGTTAGAATTTCTTTTCCATTTCTGAGTTTTACATTCCCTTCCTTGTCAAAACTGTATCCGAATTTTTGATCTTGTAAAACAGCAGTTATTATCATTGCCCAATTTGGGCGAATAAAAGTTTTTCCGTGACTTTTTGCTTCAGCTTCAGTTTTCTTAAGTTCATCTAATAGTCTTTGAATGCTTGATCCTCTTTTTTGCAGTTTTCTATCAAGAAGTTTCATTACAAGATATATTGTATGAGGGCTCATTTCGTGTTCTGCAACGCCACCAACGGAAACCCCGCGTAATTTATCAGCTATATTAAATTTTTTGCAACGTGCTTCTTCTTTTAAATATAATTGTGCAAGTTCTGTAAAATCTTCGTTTCCAAGTACGGCAAGAGATGTATCTATATTTTCCGCTCCGGTTTTGTCTGTATCAAAGGACTTTTTTAAAAAGTCTCTTTTTCCGGATTTGTCTTTTATATGGCTTTTGGTCATATGAGATAAGCTTTTTCCAAATAGTACTTTTGATGTTGTATTCAAACCTATATATCCAATGGCAATTAAACCGGCTTTTATTAAAGCGTCTCTTGTTTTTTGTACATTTTCGTTTTGGCTATTAAGAAAGAATGCAGTTCCGATTAACATTGTAAGGCCTGCTACTACTTTTTCTTTTCCATCCATTCCGGCCCAATGGTCTCTCATGTCTTGTATTTTTTTTGCTACATAGTGTTCTCCGCTTTTTGCATATTCAATTGTTGTTGATAGCGAACTTTTTGTGCTTTCTCGTGTTAGTTTTGCGGTTTGAAGGTGTTTATTGAGTCGTTTTCTGTATAACAAATATTGCCTGTAAGCATAAATAATTTTGGATTTTCGGCCTCCGTCATTGAGTAAACTGGGATTAATTATGGTTGAATTTTCTATTCTATCTTCAATTTCGTCTTCTTTACCATTAAAAATGGAACTTAAATAGTTATTGACGGTGTTACTTCTAAGCTGTGTTCTATGTTTTGATCTGTATGCTTTAATATAATTAAAGATTTTTTGAGCTCTTGAACGGAAAACATTATCGTTTGAATATGCTTTTTGGACTATGTTTGTGTCTACCATGTTTGAATCAAATTCTGTTTGTGTTTTAGCGCCAAAAAGAGCTTCTAAATTCGGTGCACCTACTGTTCCTCCTTCTACTCCTCCTCTAATTATATTCATTTGAGCGTCCAACTGTCTGAATAAAGCTTTGTCGGAAGGTTTTGTTGCTAAACTTTTTGCTTTATCATACGAGAAATTGCTTAATGCAAGATCTCCAAGCATGGTTTCAACAGAGAGCATGTTTTTAAGGAAGTCTTTTTGAATTTTTAGTATTTCGTTCGGATGTTTTTTTAGTGGACCAACGAGTTCCTTGTAGCCGTAAGTAGCAAAATTATCTAATGTTAATTTTGGGTAAACAACTTTTCTTGATTGTGCAAGGCGAATAATCTCGCGTGATTCATTTGTGTTTGTAGTTGACTGAGGTACTTGCCTCGGGCTTGTGCTTGGTCTGTTTTGTTGTGATCGCGCCATAATAGAATATTAATTCTTTATATTATACCAAAAAACATGAGATTATTCCAGATTATTGTTAGTTTTTTGACATATCTTCTAAAGCTTTTTCCAAAATAGAAAAAACTTTTTTCTCAAGTTGCTCGGTAGCTTTTATTAATTCGCTACGTTTAGCAACTAGTTCATGGTATTTTTCTATAGATTTATTAGTCTTCATTTGTTGGTCTGTAATGCATTATTTTTTTATATTCTTCCGGATCTGAAAGCTTTTCAAGTAAGAATTTCTCCCATGCTTCAGTATAAAAGTATTGTCTTCTACTTGCGTCATAAAGACAGTATTTTGTATCGGTTTTGCCGGGATTCTTGGAATTTGCGCCAGGTCTTGCATGATAAAATCTCCAACATTTAGCATGATGATATGAATCTGTAAATTTCCAACCTTTTGGCATATGCGGAGCCAATTTTTCATAAATCCTGTTTGCCATTATTTTTGCTCCGACTCCGAGGTGTTTTGGTGATTTTTCAATGAATTCTTCATTATTTCCTTGTTCCCCGGTGTTAGTAGTAGTGGGAGTGGGCTTTGTGCCTTGTAATTTTCGTATTGTGTCTTCGATTTCCCCAAGTCTTTTAAGTAATTTTTCTATTGTCTCTTTTCTTATAGTTGATGTCGTTAATGTTTTTAAAATGCTTGTTATTTGAACTTTTAAGCTTTCAATATCATGTGAATTTTTTTCACCAGTTTGTTGATTCTTATCGATTGTATCGTGTAGAGCCGTGTTATCATCTGCAAGATTGTTTATATCTTGTGATAGTTCGTTTATAGTTTTCTTAATTTTCAAGATTTCATTCGGATTAACTTGCTCAAGTTGGCCAAATTGCTCAATTTTATGTTTAAGCTTACTTACATCATCTATTACTTTCTCAACTTTTGTGTTTGTAGAGTCCAGTCTTTTATTAAAAGTTTCAAGCATATCTGAATTGATTTGTTTCTGTTTTCCCAATTCGTCAATTCTTGGCAACTGGTCATCTATAAGCTCTTGTAAGTCTTTTATTTCATCTGGGCTTACAGACTTTTTTCTTTCCAGTTGTGCAAGTCTTTTATTAAAAGTTTCAAGCATATCTGAATTGATTTGTTTCTGTTTTCCCAATTCGTCAATTCTTGGCAACTGGTCATCTATAAGCTCTTGTAAGTCTTTTATTTC
>JAGGUZ010000023.1 GCA_021158225.1 bacterium
ATCGATATTTAAGTAAAGATCTTCTATATTGGCTATCCGATGACAACGATCCGTCAATGAAAAATTGTGTGGCTGGAGTCCCAATTTTTGGTTCTATGGAGAAATATGCATCAGGTTTTGTGTTTTCAACTACATAAATTTTTTGAGTTGTGCTTGAGACATTACCGGCTCGGTCCAGTACTTCCATTCTTACTGTTTTTAGTCCCGGAGTGGTGTAGATATGTTTTTCTGTTTTTGTTGTTGAAAAATATGTATCTACTTGTCCGTCATCTTCAAAATCAAAGCGAACTTCAAGAAAATATGTCGAAGTTTCTTCGTCTGTTGATCCGTTTCCATCAAAAGTAAAGACAGTCTTCGTTGTTCCGCTTAGTTGATCTAAGTTTCTACTGTTGTTTCTAACTTTTAATATGGCTTTCGGTGGAAGATCCTCTTCGTTTTCCCCGTAACTATAAGGGATATAACTATTTGTATTGGTCATATCGCTTGCAAGCATATTCGCATATACCGTAAAAGGGTTTATAAACGGTAGTATAACGAATATTATGGTAATAACAATAAGCAACATTCTTTTTGTCATTTTTTTAGCACATTAACAAAAACAAGGGATGCATTTTGCTATAAATAATTAAAAAAGTCAAGTAGCTATAAAGATTCTACAACTTTAATTTTAATATTATCCGGTACGGACGGAATATTTGGAGACCAAGCTGGCCAGCTGTCTATTGATACGCTGTTAACGGAAGGTAATTGTTGTATGTAGTTTTCAGCTTCTTTTACGCTTTTCCCCATGATATGTTCTTTGATATTCTTGATAATCCTTCTGCCTCCTTCTTTGTCAGGGCTTATCTCGTATTGTTCGAGTCCCTTGATTGTAGCTGTTATTTTTTGTCTGCTTGGGTCATCGCCTTCTTCAATTGGAATAAGCCTTATACTCACACTGTCAGTATCTATTTTTGTTAGAATTTTTTCCGGGTTTCTTGAGATTTTAAGTTTTGTTCTAAGAATATTAAGGAGTTCGTTGTAATTGTAAGAAATACCTTTCGCATACATTTGTCCTGTTACTTCAAATGAATCCGTGATTTTTCCTTCCAAATTATCCGGAATAGAGATCACGGCTTTATCGGTATAAAAAGCTCCATTCCCAGTTAGAAGGGTTAATTCCATGTTTTTTTCTTGATTCAATTTCAAAAGTTGCATTTTTAATTCCTCTTCAACCGAGTTTGTGAGCTCGGCTTCCATTTTTCCTCGAGCCGCATCAAGATCTTCAGCGGAAATCATTTTATGCGTAATTGTTTCGCCACCACTAAAAGCGGACTTATTTTCTGCATATATTTTTCGTCTGTTAGCTTCGGAAAGTCCGGGTAAAAAGAATTTGGTTGGCTCTATATTGCCTCGCTTACCTATAATTTGCCCATTTGCATCAGTTTCATCTGCTACAACAAAAGCATTCACTGTGCCCGGAGCGCTAAGAGAAGCTGGGGGAACTGTTATTCCTTTTTGAATTCTAAAGACCAGTCCATCATCTGTCTGGAACCTTGTTTGTTCTATTAAAGGCCACTTTTTGCCCGAAGTGTTAAAAATAGTTATTGTTCCTTTGGCGTTTTTTCCTTCAAATTTATTCCCCGTTGGGTGGTATGTAATTGTTTTTATAATTGTTACATCAATGGGGAAACTTGCTATTGCGTTTGATGGATGAGTATCCAAGTATTTGCTGTTACTTGTTGCATCCGCCAAGATTACATTGGAAGAAACAGTTAGCGTGTTTGATTTTGGCGTAATTTTAACGGTAGCTCCTGGGATTGCTATATAAATAATCAAAAACAATATAAGTACGGAGATTGTTATAAGAATCGTTAATGCTTGTCTGTTTGGAGATACAAGAACATATCGATTTTTTTCTTTTTTTCTCTTTTCTTTTGCTCTGGCTTTTGGGGTTAAAGGTCTTTTTACGCTTTTATCAGTTTTTTTTGTTCTTCTAATAAGTTCTGCTATTGATATTTTTTTTGATTTGAGTCTTGTTGGAGTATCGTCTTCAAATGTATTTATACTTGCAGTAAGTGGTGAGATTTTTAAATGATCATCGGTTAATTTTCCAGATACAAGAGACGGATGCTCGTTTCCTTCAAGTTTGTCGAAAACTGTGAATCCGGCTCTGCTTGCAAGCTGTATTCCGTTTGTATCATTGGTTATAATAAAGATGTTTTTCTTGATGTCTTCTGCTTTTCGCTTTAAAATTCGAAGATTTACAATGCTTTGAAACAAAACCGCTCTTTTTGGGATAACAATATAAATATTCTTCATTTTATATTTCTTGAGCTTGTCGTAGATGCTTGTAATTTCATCATCTATATCTGTAAAAAGCACTTTCTTCTTTGAAATAATCTTTGTCTGCATCTCAAGCTTTTTTGCAGAGTTTGTCTCTTTGGAAGAAATGCTTCTTTTTTTCAATGAAACATTTTTGGTTTCCGATTTTTCTTTCTTTCGTGGAGGATTCATAACTTTAAATTTGCATTAAACGAACGATCTTTTTTAATATTTTAGATAGTACTTTTTCTTCACCCAAATACTCAAGTCCAAGATTTGCGAGGGAGAGAGGAGTGATATCTTGCTGGTCTTTTAGTCTTTTAGTCTCATCCGCCATATTGTTTACCATCTTAGGTTGAAGAAAATTAACATGTGGTTTTTGAGAGAACGGCAATTTTCTAAACCATTCTCTTGTTTCCAAAACTTCTTTTATCTCAGGTAAATGAGCTCCTCCTCCGCATAACAGAATTTTCGATGGTAATATGTCGATTTCTTCGAATTCGGCTAATGTTAAAGCTACTCCGGAAAGCCAAACTTCACAATCGCTTTTCATAGCCTCACGTATGATTTTATGAGATTGTTTCTCAAGTTTATCCGAGCTATACGCTATTTTAACATCCTCAGCTTCTTCGAAAGAAATATTTAAACTCTGTGCCAGTCTTTTTGTAAAAGTTCTGCCTCCAAGAGTAAACATGCGGGTTCCTTCTACGCTACCGTTTCTTACAACGGCAATATCTGTTGTCCCTCCGCCTATATCAATAAATATTGCTGAAAAATTTCCGCCGTTTTCATCTCCGAGACATCTTGCTACTGCGTAAGGTTCGGCTGTTATAGCCATTAATTCTTTATTTAATTCGGCGGCTATTGTTTGAAGTGCTCCAAAATGAACTAGCGGTGCAAACGCATTAAAAATACTTATATCAACATCTTTTCCTTGAAAGCCTATGGGATTTGAAACTTTGTAACTGTCTATTTGAACATCTACAATTGCCGCATTTACAAGTTTTACATCTATTTCGTTATATCCGGTTTCGAAGGCAAGATCGCTTCTTACTTTGTCAAAAGCTTTCCATTGGATTTTATGGACGATATTTTTAAGCTCAGCCAAATCTATTTTCATACTTGGCTCTCTTCTTGTATAAGAAAGTGTTGTTGTAGCCCCTTTTACAAGTTCTCCAGCGATTCCCATAATCATTTGATTTGCTGAAATACCAGCCATTCTTTCGGCATCTTTAATCGCTTTTTGGCAATTATGTATAACTCCGCTGATATCGGTTACAGCACCACTTTGCATATCTCCAAGTTTTTGTTTTTGTCTTCCAACTCCGATTACTCGTCCTTTCGTGCCTTCGGAGACGCAAACAAGAGCTTTTACAATTTCGGTGCCGATATCAAGCGCAAGGTAAATATTTCTACCACCGGTCGCTTTTCGTGTGAAAATAGCCATTAGTGAGATGAAAAAAGCCTTCAAGAATTTAAGCTTGTATATTGTATAGAAAGCCTATGTTATGGTCAAGAGGCAAAGAATAAAGATTTTTTCTGCTCTTGACATATATCTAAAGATTGCTATTGAATACGACCAATAAAATCATCCTTTTATTTAAACCAATCTCCGGCTTCATCAAATGAGATTTTTTTCTCGTTTTTTTGATTATGCTTTTCAAATCCCAGTTTGATTATTTCGTCTATTAACTTTGGGTATGATATTCCTGATTTTTGCCACATTTTCGGATACATGCTTATAGCGGTAAAACCGGGCATGGTGTTTATCTCGTTTAAAAGTAATTGTTTGGTGTTCTTATCATAAAAAATATCTACTCTTGCAAGACCGCTTGCGTCTAGCACTTTATATGCTTTAAGAGCCATTTCTTGAACCTCTTTTTCAAGAGATTGGGGAATGTCGGCAGGGACCTGCGTGCTTGATTTGCCATCAATGTATTTGTCGTTGTAATCGTAGAATTCTCCTCCAACCAAAACTTCTCCGACATGTGCAATACGAGGATTTTCATTCCCTAACACAGCACATTCCAGTTCTCTTACTTCAAGACCTTTTTCAATCAGAATGCGGTGGTCAAATTGGCATGCTAGATCAATTGCTTTTTTTAAATCGTCCTGTGTTTTTGCTTTTGTAATTCCAACAGAAGATCCCATGTTGGCAGGTTTTACGAAGATCGGATATTCAAGTTCATTTTCAATTTTTTGTATTATTTCGTCTCTATCCATATCCCATGCTTGCTTATTTATCCCAATATAAGGAATAATCGGAAGACCCGCTTGGTCCCAAACCGCTTTTGTCATTAGTTTATCCATACCTACAGACGAAGTAAGCACACCGCAACCGGTATATGGAACATTTGCCATTTCAAAAAGCCCTTGAATTGTGCCGTCTTCACCATATGGACCATGTAATGCGGGAAAGAAAATATCTATATGTAATTTTTTGTAACTCTCGTTTTCGGATAGATGTAAAAGTTCATTGGATCCGCTTTTTGAATTTAATGAAACGGCCGAAAGCCCGCTGTAATCTCCTGCTTGAAATAATTTTATTATGTTATCACCAGAGAACCATCTTCCATCTTTTGTTATCCCTATTGGAATAATGTCGTATTTTTTTTTATCTATTGATTCTATGATGTTTTTTGCGGAAACAATAGAAACTTCATGTTCTCCGCTACGTCCGCCGAAAACAATTGCTACGCGAATTTTATCGACCATATTTATATTGGATTAATTTTCTGGTGAAAACTATATCAGATTTACGGTAAGCTTGCATTTAGTTGTAACTTTGATAAACTTTACTACCACAAGTTAATCTTAATTTTATGCGACAATTACATCAAGAAACCACTTTTGGGAGAGGTGGAGAAATTACATCAACATTCTTTGGAAAGGTTATGTTTGCATTTGCACTTGCAATTTTAGTCTCAACTCTTGGAGTTTGGCTTAGCTTTACTTATTTAATCGAAATTTTTGTAAATACTCCCAGTTTAATTTGGATAGTTTTCATAGCTGAGCTTGCTCTTATATTCACTTCTCCGATGTGGAGTAAAAACAGACCTTTTAATTACGTACTTTTTGCGTTATTCGCACTTTTAACCGGTATTTCTATCACGCCTCTTCTTCTTATGGCCACGATGACGGCCGGAAGTGGTGTTGTCGTTAAAGCTTTGCTTGCGACTGTTTTTATGTTTATGGCTACCGGGATAATTGGATGGACTACAAAAAGATCACTCGAAGGAATGAGAGGTTTTTTGTTTATCACTCTTATTGGAATGGTAATTATCGGGGTAATAGGGATGTTTGTTCCATGGGGGAGTGGTTTTGAGATGATATATTCCGGGATAGGAGTGATTCTTTTTAGCGCATACACCATGTACGATTTCCAAAAAATCAAGAAATATCCGGAAGATAGGTATATTGATGCTGCACTTGGACTGTATTTAGATATTTTCAATTTGTTTATTTTTATACTTAGACTTATTTTAAGCCAACGATCATGAGACAAGATGGGTTTGTGTTTAAGTCCGGAGATCTTGTGCATGAGAAGCAGGGGACTCGGATTGCTTTTGAAATAAAAGAACGATTGGGTTTTGATTTTGGATTAAATATCAAGCCTGTTTCTTTATTCTCAGCTGAAATTGTTTTTATGAAAATTGATGGAGGAATACATGCGCATATTAAAAATGCACATATTGATTTTGAGTTTACTTGTACAAAATGTGGGAAAAAATATACGGAAGAAGTTTATGTGGATGAGGCGGAAAGAGTTTACTTTTTTGAAAGACGGAAAGAGAACGGGGATGTGTTTGATAATTACTATGTCGATTTAAAAAATATGACAATTGATATTTCGGAATTTATTAGACAGGAAATTATCTTGCATTTTCCAACGATTCCAGTATGCTCTAGTAGCTGTAAAGGGCTTTGCCCAATATGCGGAGCTGATTTAAACGACAGTTCTTGTTCATGTGGGAAACTTGAGCCTGAGCAGACTAAACCACTCGCAATACTTAAAACATTATATAATGCCAAAGCATCCGGTACCGAAAAAAAAGACCTCTAAGTCAACGACGAAACGCAGATATAGCTCATTCGAGAAGAAAACGCAAACAAAATTGGCTGATCGTATTCATGTTGTAAAATGTCCAAATTGCGGAGCTGCCAAAATGCTTCATCATGTTTGTCCGGAGTGTGGGCAGTATAAAGGGCGACAAGTTATCGATCAAGCTAAGAAATTGGATAAAATCACTAAAGTAAAAGCGTAAGAAAATATGGCAAGTTATCGTCACTTGGCAAGAATTGCAGTAATGCAAACGATCTTCGAATATGAGTTCGATAGGCAAATCGCTCTTAAAAAAGACGCCAAACCTGTTGATAAGCTTGCGTATAACATAAAGCAGTTGTCATCAAAGGTTAAAGATCTTTTCTTTGCCAGAAGTACTCTTAAGGGTGTTTTGGAAAATCAAAAAGAAATATATAAAATTCTTAAAAAAAATGCTCCCGAATGGCCGGTTGAAAAAATTGCACCTGTTGACCGTGCAATACTTGAAATTGGAATTTACGAAATCGTTTTTTCAGATGATATCCCTCCTGTAGTAGCTATTAACGAGTCGATCGAAATTGCAAAGGTTTATGGGGATACAAATTCGGCAAAATTTATTAACGGTGTACTTAGCGCCGTAATGACTGAAAATACTAATAATAAAAAAAATGATAAATAGATATGAAGAGCTTGAGAAAAACATAGGTATAACTTTTAAGAATAAAGGACTTTTGGATAATGCTTTTGTCCACAGGTCATTTATGAATGAGTACAATAAAGGAGATAAGGAGGATAACGAGCGTCTTGAATTTCTTGGGGATGCGGTTTTGGAACTTGTTGTTACGGAGTATTTGTATAAGACTTATCCTGATGAAGATGAAGGGCATTTAACGAATTGGAGATCGGCGCTTGTTAAAGGAAAACATTTGGCTGAGGTGGGGAAAGAGCTTGAACTTGGGAATTATTTGTATTTAAGTCACGGGGAGGAGAAATCGGGAGGAAGAAAGAAAAATTATATATTGGCGAATACGGTTGAAGCTTTAATAGGAGCTCTTTATCTAGATAAAGGGTACAGGATCTCCCATACTTTTATTTCCAAATTTATTATTACAAGGTTAGAAAGAATTTTAGAGGAAGGGCTTCATGTGGATGCTAAATCTCATTTGCAGGAGATGTCTCAGGAAAAAATTTCCATAACTCCGGAGTATAAGCTTGTAAGTGAAACGGGGCCGGATCATGCTAAGAGTTTTGTTATGGCTGTTTATTTTGGGGATGATAAGGTTGGAGAAGGAGAGGGAAGTAGTAAACAAAAAGCGGAAGAGGAGTCCGCGAGAAACGCACTCTCAAAAATTAATTGGGAGAAATTATAATTTCTAAATTTAACAATAGATGATTCACGAAAAATCGTGCGGTGTCGTTTTATATTACATGACTAAATCAAGTTCGGCTGAAATCTTATTGTTGCATTATCCTGAGGGACATTGGGGTTTCCCCAAAGGGCATACTGAAAAAGGCGAGGATGATTTGCAGACTGCTCTTCGGGAACTAAAAGAGGAGACGGGGATTGGGTATGTTGAACTTGTTGATGCTTTTAAGGAAAAAATGCATTACCTCTTTAAGAATAAAGGGGAGACGATTTCTAAAGATGTTTATTTCTTTTTGGCTAAGACGAGCAATAAAAATATTGAGCTCTCTTATGAACATCAAAATTTTGATTGGCTACCTTACGACGAAGCTTTAAAGAGGTTAACTTTTGATAATGCAAAAGAAATTTTAAAAAAAACAAAGCAATTTCTTGCTTGAGTCAATTATTTTTTCTATAGTTAAGGTAAATAATATTTTAAAACACATATATATGCACATAATCTATTCGAAAGTACTGACAGCAACCCCAGATATGCTTATTTGTCCTATTTTTGAAGATGGGAAATCTGGTGATATTTCTGATACGGGACTTGGAAAAATTGTAAAAGATATGCAGAAAAACAAGCTTTTCAAGGCTCAGACAGGAGAATATAAATTAGTTTATAGCTCGTCGAAAGGTCTTCCAAAAAGAATTCTACTTGTCGGTCTTGGAAAAATTATAAAGGTAAATGATGGGCTTATAAGAAATACCGTTGCGAAAGTTTTAAAGTCGCACTTGGGGAAAGATATAAATACTATTGGGGTTTTAACTTATAAGGCTTTGGATTTGTATACGAAACCGCTTGCGGAAGGGATTATGCTTGTCAATTATAATTTTGCTCAATACAAAACGGGAAAGGATATGAAAAAGGCTAAAGAAAAATTATTTTCCGATTTGATTTTGTTTGGCAAAAATATTTCGGTATCCGTCAAGAAAGCTGTTAAAGAAGCTCAAATATTAAGTGATTCGGTGAATTTGGTTAGAGATCTTGTTAATGGGGCTCCAAATTATATTACCGTGGATAATTTTGCAAAAGAGGCAAAAGCGATTGCAAAAAAGCATAAATATTCAATTAAGGTTTACGATAGAGCGTGGATCGAGAAAAAAGGAATGGGAGCTTTGTTAAGTGTTAATAATGGGTCGGGGAATAAGACGGCGAAACTTGTTGTAATGGAGTATAAGCCAAAAGTAATGACCAAAAAAGATCCGGTTTTATTTGTGGGGAAAGGGCTTATATTTGATGCCGGCGGATATAATTTAAAGCCATCGAAATATATTGAAGATATGCATCAAGATAAAGCTGGTGGAGCTTTGGTTGTTGGAATATTTAATGCGCTTAAAGATTTAAAAATTAAAAGACATGTTGTTGGTATTGTTCCCCTAACGGAGAATCTTATTGATGCTTACGCTCAAAAACCTTCGGATGTTGTTACCAGCTATTCCGGAAAAACAATAGAAATAAGGAATACGGATGCTGAGGGCAGACTTATTTTGGCTGATGCTCTTGCATATGGAGTTGAAACTTTTAAGCCGGAATATACAATTGATTTCGCTACTTTAACGGGTGCGTGCATGGTTGCACTTGGAGATAGATATGCTGGGTTGCTGGGGAATAATGAATCTCTTATGAAGGCGATAAAAAAATCAGCCGATAAAACCGATGAACTTGTTTGGGAGCTTCCGATACATGATGATTTTAGACAAGCAATGAAAGGAAAAGTTGCCGATTTAAGAAATATCGATAATGGTACAAGCAGTTTGGCTGGCACTTCAAAAGCAGCTGCATTTTTGGAATATTTTGTTGGAAAGTCAAAATGGGCACATCTTGATATTGCAGGGACTGCTTATAATGAAAAGCCTAAAGCAACGGACTATCCCTTTGCAACCGGATACGGTTTAAGACTTATGATCGATTTTTTGGAGAATTGTTAAATTGACCAGTTCTTTAAAGTTGGGTTTACATCTTCCGGATATTCTATGTTTGGTCCAACTTCAACTGTTATTCCACGGTCTTTTAATATATCAAAATGAGGAATAACTTCCGGATATCCCTCTTGGTAAACAACTCTTTTTATACCGGATTCCGCTATTAAACTGGCGCAAACTCTGCATGGGTGTTTTGTGCAGTATATTGTTGCACCTTTAACGGGAATACCTTCTTTGGCGGCAATAGATAAACACCATTGTTCCGCACAAAGTCCGTAGCATATCTCGCGTCTTTGCCCAGATTTGATTTTCATTTTATCTCTAATACAACCGATTTTAGTGCAGTCATATTCCGGATGCCAATCATTTGTGTGTTTAACGAGTATTTTCCCGTCTTTTACTATTGCCGCTGCGATATTTGCTCTTAAGCAATGAGCTGACGGTTCCATTTCGTCGATTATCCTAAGGAACTCTTTATCTTTTTCTGTGATTGCCATTTTAAAATTGTTAAAGTTTTGTGGCCGTCCATTCTACCGTCCTATCAAAGCCCATGTTGCTGTTTACACTTATAGTCCCGCTAAATGTATTGTTTGTCCATGCACCTTTTACGGTAATTGTTCCTGTGTCGGTTGTTGGAACGGTTTGCCCATTTGTTGTTGATGTGTTATTTGCCGTATATGGACAACTTAATGATAGTATTTGAGTTAAAGGATCAAAAGATCCGGTTAAGTCACAGGTCATTGTTCCTTTTACGATTGTTTGTACGGCAGGACCTCCTCCCATTTGTATTTTTGCACTACCATCGGTTGTATATGTGATCGTTCCATAAGGGTCTTTGTCTTCACTTAAATGAAATTCCATCAACCCTTCACTTGGTATACCGGTTTGTTTATCGATAATTGTTGTTTTCGTACTATAATCTCCAATTCTAAGACTTTCTTTTGTAGGTCCAACAGGGAGATCTTCATCGTTTACTTCCGGGACTTGGGACATCATTTCAGATTCATCAACAGTATTTTTTGGATTTAATCCAGGAACAACTACAGGCTTGCCATCAACAATATATGTTCCCGGTGGAACAAGCTGAATGAGAGTTTCCAAAACTTTATCCGGATTTTTGTAGTCTTTTAGAGAATTTGGATCTCTATTAATCCCAACATAGTCTTTGTTTGGGTCTATAGCCAGATTATAAAGTTGTTCTTCCCCGATATTTTTTTGATCTGTTATTAGTTTCTCAATTCCTTCTTTATAGCCGTAAAGAGTAATCATATTACTTGCTAAATCAACTTTCTTTTTTAGGTTTTTAAGACTTGTGAACGCAAGAATACTATTTGGAATTGCGTTAATTTTTCTTGCTTCTTTAAAGAAAGCTTTCCCAAATCGATTATCTATTATATATCCTTTTTCTCCTGCCGAAAAAATCATATCTGCACCTCCAAAGGTAAGATTTGCCGCAGCTGTATATTCAGCAATTCCCCATGCGCTTGAACTGCCTGCCGCTGCGAGCGTCCCTCCGGAAGCTACTATTCCAAGCCCTGCCACGGTGGTAAAAGATACATCTCTTACTTTTTTTAATAAATAGGCTCTTGTTGCCGTTAAATTTAAATCTGCATTTAGATTTTCTTGATAATCTTTTCTTGCGTATTCAAGCATGTCCATTGCGGACCTTGAATCTTGCAAATCCCATTTTTTCATAATTCTTTTTAGAATCGGATCTTTTGATGTTTCGTTTACAATCTTCATTGTCTCGCTTGTAAGCGGGTTTTCAGTTTGGAGATTCACTTCATTTTCCTGTGCGTATGCGGTTTTAAAAATTCTTACTTCGTTCCCATCTAAATATTTATATATTCGCTTAGACCTTGTATTTACGGACTTCCATTGGTCGTAGTTGTTATCTATCATGTTTTTCCAAGTTTCCGGTTCTATTGTAGTTGTATCAATATTCACAATTGCACTTAGTAAGTACATTGCATCGGCATAATCTTCAACGGCAAGCATAAGTTCCTTTGCGTATTCATCATCGGATACAATAGGAGGAAGTGATTCTTCTTTTTTTTCTTCTTCAAGATCGGATTTGGAATTATCTTCAATTTGTGTTGTTTGTTCTTCTTTGGCGTCTTCATTTTGTTGGTTGTTTATATAGAAATAGATTCCTATGCCTATTGCAGAGAAAAATATTACAACCAAAAGAAAGATAATAGTTTTTTTCATAACACAGAATTAGCAAATACAACATTTGCAAGTATAGCAATTCACAAAGAATCTAAAAAGGGATTGTTATTTTTTGTATTCTTCATTTCCGCACACTCTTGGTGTCATATAAAAAATGCCTACCAAAATAAACATTATTGGCAAATACGGAGTAATTCCAATTTGAATAATCTGTAAGCTGTCGAGTAGAAACAGGATTCCACCAACAATAACAATTATTCCTTTGCAGTAACATTTTTGCATTTTTAATTTTGTATTAGAGATTTTTAGAGGCTTTACTCGAGAAGAGTACATTGTTGCGAACTTTTTGTCAACAAGTGTTCACTATAACTTAATTTGGTTTTTCGATTTTCCAGAATTCTTGGCTTACTATCTTTCCTGGAATTGTGAATCCCGCGGCTTTTTTGTGTCCTCCTCCACCAAACTGTTCACATAACGAAGATACATCAACATCTTCGTTCCCAGATCGCATGGATCCTTGTATATTCCCGTTCAAATCTTCCGATAGCAGTATTGTCATTTTTGATTCGGGAACGCAATTTAAGTAGTTTATCACGCCGGCAAGTTCTCTCGGGGAGGCATTTGTTTTATTTAGTTCTTCCGTACTTATTTTTGAAACTAAAGTTCCTTTTTCGTTTAGTCTTGCGTTTAGCAGTACTTTGCCCCAAAGCCTTAATTGTTCTATTGAGTGTGTTTTAAAGAGGTTTTTTGCAATAATCTTTGTATTAGCTCCTTTTGACTGAAGTTCTCCTGCAATTTTGTAAGTTTGTTCTTGAGTATTTGAATGCATAAAACTTCCGGTATCATTATAAATTCCAGCCAACAAGCAGGTTGCGACATGGCTTTTATAATTAATATTGTAATGTTTAAAAAAATTATAAAGAATTTCTGTGGCTGATGATGCGTCCGTTTTTACAATATTTATATCCCCGTATTTCGTATTTGTAGCATGATGATCGATATTTATGATAAAGTTTTTTTTGTTTATTTCATCGGGGAATTTTGTTTGTTCTTTATTGCTACAATCCAGGGCGATTATACAATCATAATTTTTTGGTAAAACGCTTTCTATTTTATAATTTCCCTTAATGAAAAGAAGAGTGCTCGGCAAAGGATCAGCACAAACCGATATGATTTTCTTATTAAAAACTTTTTCCAGAACAATTTTCATTGCGATGTTTGCTCCTATGGTATCTGCGTCGGGATGGCGATGAGATACAAGTACAATATTATTGCACTTGCGAATTTTTTTAAGAGCCTTTTCGAATTCCGGAATAATGCTTTTCATGTGTGCAGGAAGAAATAAAAGGCTTTTATTATATGTCTTTTACTTTTCCTTGCAAGAATCTGCGCTTGCGTTAGGTTGCGTGTCGTTGTGATCTATATTCGTTTAAAGACCCCACTTATCAACTGCCTTCTGCAGAGCCTCGTGTGATTTGGCATATTCTTCAATCGATATTCCTTTCATTGCCGCATCTACAGCTTGTACAATAGCTTGTGCTCCGGCTGCTGTTCCATCCGGATGACCATGACATCCGCCACCCATCTGACAAACTACATCCTTTCCCATTCTTTCAATAACGACAGGGATTTTTGCAGGTTGTAGTCCGCCTGAAGCTACCGCCAAAACCGGCTTCATACCATACCATTCTTGTCCAAGAGTATTCATCTCTTCATCTGCTTTTACGCTGTCATGCTCTATTGCGTCGACGATTGTAAGCACCTCGCGTGCTCCGCCTTCCATTTTTCCGGCACCGGCAGTTCCTATATGAAGCAGATCAACGCCCAGCATTCTATAAATCTTTGCAAGTAGTAGCATTGAGATGGTAAATCCCGGTTGTCTTGTTATTGCTCCGTGCATTGCCCTATGGGCATGAATAATTTGTCCGGTATTTTTTCTTCTATAAGTCTCTACAGCCGAGAATCCTAGTGTTACAACATCAAGCATACAAACTTCTCCGCCAAGACTTTTTACAAGGTCGCTTCTTCTCATCATTTCATCGAAATTGGAATGAGTTATATTTGCAAGATAGAGCTTCTTATGTCCGGTTTCTTTCTCCGCTTTATCTCTCATTGCCAAAGTTAATTTCATTCTGGTGTCAAAATCGTTAAAAGCTTGTGATGTTAGATTTTCATCGTCTTTAACGATATCCAGTCCTTGTCCGTCAATTCCAGACCATGCTTGGTATCCGACTTGTGAATGTTGCTCGCTTGTTAATCCAACTTTTGGTTTTACTATTGTTCCGGTAAAAGGTCTGTCAGTCACTTTTGTTAGTTCTCTAATCCCTTCAATTCCGTGAGCGGGTCCCGGATATTGTTCAACAATTTCTTTAGGAAATTTAATATCGCAAATCCGTAGAGTACTTAGGATTTTCATTCCCAAGATATTTCCACATACGGAAGATAAAATTCCGGACATATTATTAGTTTCGAAAAGTTCAATCGGATAAGCTATATGAACCAGTTTTTTCTCTTTATTCATCTTGAAAACATGAGGTTTTAGTTTATGAGCGATTTCATCATTCATTGTTGAAATTTTTGTCCATGTTCCAATTGAAGATTCGGCTGTAATTTGTTCAGCTCCTTCTTCAAATGGGATTCCTTCGATAGTATCATACTTGTAAAGACAAATTACATCACTATCTTTTGGAGTGTAATCAGGATCGTAATATTGAAGATTATCTTGGTATTTCATTTTTGTTTTTGTTAAATAATATCTACAAAGCAATTATACAATAGAAAAAACGAGTTGTCATCTATTTATATTGTTTCTTTTATTTCTCTTTCTTCAAATTGATTTCCTGTAATAATAATATATACGATGGCGAAATAAGGGACGGCAATTGGAAGAAACGATATTCCGCCAATAATTACGGTAAGAATAAGTCCGATTGCAATAAGTATCGAGATGAATTTTTCAAGTAAACCAAAGGTTAACAAAGCTCCGATTAGAATTCCGAATATTCCTGTATTAAAAACCAAAAGTGTGTTTGGGTAATTGCCCATTCCAAAAATACTTTGCATTATATTTAAAAGTGGTTTTTCTTGTATAAAATTAATTGCCGGAGTCGGATCGATAATATTGTGATGAAGCGCTATTATTATAAGACCGAAACCTGTTATAAATCTTAAAATTGGGAGGGCTTGTTTCCTATATTTGTCTAAAAAGTGTTTTTTCTCTATCGGATGAAAAAAGAATGAAAAACTTAAAACATCTTTATGAACTAGAAATAAAAACAGTCCTATACCCATAAAGACACTGTAATCAAGCATTTTCAATGGATCAAAGAAGAAAAAGCCTCCTATGAAAATTGTCATTATTCCAACAGTGCAAAGTCTGGTGAAAATTCCAAGAACAAGGCCTATCCCTATAATAATTTGCGAAAATTTAAAAACAAGGTGGGGAAGTGACTCTCCAAGGCTGATTCCGGGGGCAAACAGATAATTTTGGGCTCCGCTTATAATCAACAGTATCCCGATTGTAATGGATAGTACGGTGGAATCTAAAAAAGCTCCGGTTCTAAGTACTTCCGTAAGTCGTTTTATAGATTTGTTTCTTCTGGCTCCAAACTCCAAAAAAAGTGCCAATATAAAAATAAAAATGGCAATTACTGTAGGAACAACGTACCAAGTTAAGGTGTTTTGTTCAGTCATTATGCGACCCAGCTAATGGCATTTACAGGACATGCATCAATAGCGGATTGGATTGTGGCTTCGTCATCTCCTGCAGGATGAACCGCTTTTGATTTTCCATTGTCTTGTATTTCAAATACTTTCGGACATAATTGTACGCATAGTCCGCATCCAATACATTTGTCTTGGTTGACTTGTGCATTTTTCATGTGTGTGTTTGGTTAATTTCCTATATCTTATTGAATAATAAATTCATATCTTGTTTTAGGCAAGAAATTTATAGATATTGTTTCAGTGTTGCGGTACGTTCTCTTGTGAGATCCTTGTTATTTGATTCAATAATTCCATTATCCAGATTGATTTCAAGAAATTGATGAAGGGTGTAAAGATCATTATAATCCAGTCCTTGTAACATAAGTCTTTCTTGAAGTTCGTGCGTTAAGTTGGAAAGATGATGAGTGTGATACGCTAAAAGATGATCTAAGTAATTATTAAATCCATTTATATCATTTATTTTACTTAAAGTTTTTTTTATCGAGGGAGGAACATCATCGGACGGAGGAATGTCGTCAGAAATACTCATTTTTAACAATTATTTGATTTTGCTGAAAAATGTTAACATAAAGAATGGATTTTGTAAATAAAATAATGGAATGTTAAATGGCTATGTTAAATCTCTTCCGATAATAACTCTGATAAGAATTCCTTAGCCAACTTAAGTAAGTCAGTTTGTATTGTTAAAGCGAGATTATATTTTCTGTGTAACTCAATTAATTCTTGCGATTGGGGTGCATGCGATTCTAGAATTTCTCTAATTTTTTGTCTGATTTCACTTGTTGTATGTATGTATGTTGTACCGTTTTGCTCGTTACGTATTCCCGAGAGAAGTATATTGCAAATATGAATGGCAAGTGGTACCGAATTATCTCTTTCTTTATGTAATTCTGCGAATTGGATAATTCTATCAGTTGTTAAATCAATTTCTAAAAGATTTTTGATTTTACTGAACATGGGGGCGCAACTAGCTTCTACTAATGCATCAAGTGGAAGATTTTCTTTAGGTATGTAATTTGAATCGTTGTTTTCTGGCGCCATAACTAAAAAAGGTAGCAAGGTAAGGAGTGTCATTATGCATGTATCTGTAGCAATTGTCAAGCTCATTCTATGATTGTGGCGGCAATGCTGATATTATCCGGTTTACCTTTCCAATCTTTCATCATTTTAATTGCTTTTTCCTTTAAGGACTCAACGATTTTTTTAATGTTCGTACTTGTTTTGAGTTGCTCTTGTACATATGTGGCGATTTCTTGCGGTGAAATTGTATCGGATAATCCATCTGAACATATTAAAGCAACATCACCTTTTTGGACTTTTAAAACAGTATGATGTGGATTGGTACTATCTTCCGAAGTTTCGCCGGTTTTAAGGTTAATTGCGTTTGCATCATGTCCGAGAGATTGAATAATTGAGCTTGGATTCACATCTAATTTTGAAATTAAATCTTTTGCCTTTTCTTCGCCTATGTTCCTGCTTTCCATCATAAATGAAAGTAAATTATCATCTTGAGAATTATAAACAAGTTTGCCGTTTCTTATTAAAAGGGCTTTACTGTCTCCAACATGAACAAATTCGACTGTTTGATCTTTTTTACTCAGTCGCATTGCAACGAGGGTGGTACTACAATCTTCAAATTTTGGACCATTATGTTTTTGATATGTTTGAACAGCTCTGTGCAATAGAGTTGGGAGTTCGTTAAAATGAGTTCCTTTTTTTAGGAATTGTGCGGTGCCATATGTTGCAAGTGCGGAAGCAGCGTACCCAGTTCGTGAAGATCCTACCCCATCTGTGATAATCATTGTATCAGTATTTTTATCGATTAAGATGCCATCGTCATTTATTTCATGATTTACTCCGATATCTGTTGTGGCATATGCTTCGCCTGTTGCAAGTTGTACTTCTGTAGAACCATTTTCGTTACCTGCGAAGGCATACATATTTTTAGGTAATTCAAGTGTTTTACTGACAGGTTTTTGAAATTTTGTATCCGGTACCCCAAAGGTAATATGTGGAGGTATGATTTTTTCTCTAGTTTTATGTTGAAGTTCTTGAATCTCGACGAGATCTGTATCCGAAAGTTCAATAACATCATCATCTTGAGGATGAAATTTTTCCAGAAGGTCGTTGATTTCTTGTTCTGTAGGATTGAATTCAGAGTCCTGATTTGGGCTTGTACTGTGAGCAGTATTGTTGTTTGGCATTTTTATTTTTTTATTTGTTTTGGCTGATATTCTTGAATATGAATATTTTTATTCGTATATCATACCATAAAATACAACCCTAGTCTACCCATGCCGGGTACGGATTTATCATTTTTTACGACGATATTGTTTTATTTCTTGTACCTAAGAACTTTTTTACTAAGGGGATCTGTTATCTCAATTTCGTTAACTCCTTCTTTTGAGGATTGCTCAACTCGGCCTATTACTTTTGCTTCTATATCAAAATTGTTGGCCGTTTCAATAATTCCATCAACATCTTCTTTTGTACAAGAGATTATTAATCTGCATCCCATATTGAATGTTTTGTATAATTCATATGGCTCAATATTCGAGTTTTCATATACGAATTTAAAGAACGGACCCGAGTTAATCATATTGTCCATTACATATTTTACATTTTTACCGAATCTTATAGGTTTTGTTAGTCCACCACCCGTACAATTAAAAATGCCTTTTATTTTATATCGTTTGGCTTTTAGTAGCTCTTTTATAAGTGGCAGATACGAGCGAGTGGGGGATAGCATTGCTTCTCCCAATGTTAGGCTTGTATTTGGAATTTGTGTTCTTAAATCAAATTTTCCTGAATATGCATTATCCGAGATATTCTTATCGTAAGTTTCCGGATATTTATCTTTATAGGAAGAATTTAACATAGCGTGGATCAACAATGTAAAACCGTTACTGCTGATCCCTGAATTGTATTTGTCTTCGTATTTGGCTTTCCCATATGATGCGAATCCAATCAAAATGTCTCCATTGTCGGTTTTGCTGGCATCTATTACATCCTCTTTTTTCATTCTGGCGGAGACATCGGAATTAACAACAATAGTACGCACATTATTGCCTGTATCAGCGGTTTCTCCTCCACACATATCAATTTTTGCGTAATTGGAAAGTTTAGTGATTGATTCTTCGTATCCATTGATAATTTTTGATATTACTTCATCGGAAATTATTAACGGGTTTCTGTCGATTGAGTTGGTTAGCTTAAAATTATCTGTAGCACCTACGGCGACCATATCGTCAATATTCATAACAAGGCTATCTTGAGCAATCCCTTTCCATATATCGGGACTAAAGCCTTCTTTTGTTGCTATATACGCTACATTTGCTTTGCTTCCGGATCCATCCGTATGTTTAATGTAGCAATATGAGTCATCACCAGCAATATCGGATGAAATAAAACAAAAAGCTCCCGGGAAAAGCCCTTTGGATAATCCGGTTATTGCTTTATGAACAGCATCTTTATCTGCATCTGATCCCAGTTGTTTGTAAGTAAGCATTCTAAGGTGAATTAGACATTAAAAGACTTTACTCTTGAGTTTTTTATGGTTGTAATGGTGGGCCTGGCTGGACTTGAACCAGCGACCAATCGGTTATGAGCCGACTGCTCTGACCAACTGAGCTACAGGCCCATTTGTAAAAGATCAAAAATTAGTTTCATCTTCGAACGGTATTATACATCGAAAACTGTTCTTTGGTGAACACAAAATATCAAAACCGCGATCGAATTATCTCACCTCTTTTTTCTCCGCTTTTTTCGTTTTCTCGGCAGAAGTTTCTTTTACATCTTTTTCTTTCTTTATATCTTTTGTATCGACTTTTTCCTTTGTAGGCTTACTCTTTTTTGAAGTTTTTACGTTTTTCGTACCAACTTTTGCTTCTCCTATCCTGGCGATTGCTCTGGCCAGTCTTGATTTTTTGTTGTCGGCATTTTTGTTGTGAATAATATTCTTTTTCGCCGCCGTATCTATTGTTTTATACGCTACCGGAAGTAACTTTTCCGCCTCTTCTTTATTTCCTTGTGCTGCCATCGTAAGAACTTTTTTGATGTTCGTTTTCATTAAACTTCGTATAGGATAATTCCTTTGGCGTCTTTTTTCTGCTTGTTTAACACGTTTTTTTGCTGACTTGATTATTGGCATATCAATGATTTAGTATTGTTTCTGGAAATTGCCCATAAAATATATGCGATACATTCGTTAATGTCAAACAATTATGAATATTATTCTAGCTTCTAAAAGTAAAAGGCGTATACAACTTCTTAAAGGGTTGAATATTTCGTTTAAAGCTGTCCCAAGCGGGTATAAAGAAATTTCTTTTGAGAAGTCAAAGAAAACTCCTGCTGAATTTGCTCTTTTTAATGCTCGGAAAAAAGTTGAATCGGTAAGGAGCAAGACTGAAAACGCTATTATAATAGGTATGGATACCATTGGTGAATACAACGGAATGGTTTTTGAGAAACCGAAAGATAGGAAACATGCCGGTCATATGATAAGAACTCTTAGCGGTACAACTCATAATGTAATTACAGGCATCTGTATTATGGATGCGGATTCTGGAGAAAGTGTAAAGGGAACTGAAATAACAAAAGTTACTTTTGCGTCACTATCTGATAATGAAGTTGAAGCATATTTGGATTTCGGTGAATGGCAAGGACTTGCTTGCGGATATGGGATTCAGGGTATAGGGGCGTTATTTATCGAAAAAGTTGAAGGTGATTACTTTAATGTAGTCGGTTTTCCAATTCACAGATTTTATTATCTTATGAAAGAAATGGGTGTGAATCTGCTTGAAAAAATGGGAAAAACCATTTTATAAACGGATTAAATAGCGGATCTTTACAATAAATTCTTCCAATTTTCTCTTAAATAAGGTAAAATAAAAAGGAAATAAAAATAAAATTTCTGTTATGAATGTTCTAAGCGTGTATATATTCGGGAGATATCTGCTTGTTGCAATGTTTGGGCTTACATGCGACATGACAACACTTTTTTTACTTGTGCAATATGCAAAGTTTCCTGTTTTGGTTGCAACTGCGATTGCTTTTATGGTGGCCGTTATCGTTAATTTCAATCTCCATAAAAGATGGACTTTTCATGACAATGCAAAGAATGTAAAAACTCAATTTACATATTTTTTTATTATATCTACAGCGAATTTTTTGCTTACAATGGGTTTTATGTATTTGTTTGTCGATATTGTGAATCTTTGGTATATGTTCGCAAAAATTATTACGGCGACTTTGGTTCTTATCTTCAGCTATACAATGAATAGGCTTCTTACCTTTAGGCATATTAGAATAAGAGGGAAAGTGATCTAAAATTCTATATTAGAAAAAATACTTGACGAAAAGTAAAGTGGCAGTTATAATCGTCTCTAATGTTTTTGTAATGGCATGTCAAATCTTGCTTTATAATCAACGAAAGGGGCTGAAAACAGTAAAAATACACTATTAATATATATTTTTTATACATCTAAACCATTTTACTTATGTACAACAAAGCAAAAGCTCTCAAACGCAGTACAAGCATATTTACGCTTGTTTCTCTTGCGTTTATGATGTTTGTTACAAGTATTGCGCCTGTTAGCGCAGATGCGCCTGCAATCAGCTCATTTGGGGTGGTCCAATCATCATTTAACCCATCCATTCAAAGAGCACAAATTGGTATGTCTCTTAACACAAGCGGGAAAATCGGGCTTGAAATCCAACAAGGGTCTAATCCGATTAAAACTCTTGCTATAAGACAAGACGTTGTTGCCGGAAGTCACACCTATTATTGGGATGGAACGGATGATAACGGAGTTAGGGTTGCGGATGGAACATATAAAGCGCAACTTCTTTTTTATGGAGATAATTTTACTTTATTTGCAAGTGATAATGTTGTTGTAAGCTCGGATTCCGGTTCTACTCCTCAAACGGATGTGATTACAAATGATTATGCTTATCCTTCTTCATTTGATCCAAGAAATGAGTATCCTAAAATATATTTCACATTAACCGAAGCGGTTAGTGATTTAACGGTACGTATAGAAAAAGATGGAGTCGAAGTTGTTACTCTTGCTTCCGGAGTAAGCAAAGCTCCTGGAACTTATTCTTATCAATGGAATTCCAGGGATAAACATAATGTTATAGTTGGAGAAGGGGAGTATCGTTATGTAATTACTGCAAAAGGCGATATAGAATACGGATATCTAATGGCAAGTTATGGAAATGTAAACGGAGTTGCTCCAAGTATAACAAACGATTATGCATCTCCATCGTCATTTGATCCTCAAATCGAAAATACTTATGTTCATTACACTCTTAATGTCGGATCGTATGTAAATGTTAACATTTATGACGGATCTACTTTGGTAAAGAATTTGGTCTATTATGAAAACCAAACTTCCGGAGCTCATTCTGTTGCTTGGAATGGTCATAATTCAAATGGTGATATTGTTGTGCCTGGTTCATACAGATATGTGATTAAAGCTAAAAATGCATGGGGAGAAGATACGGAAGATGGGACTGTAACTGTTAACTATACTGTTGTTGATCCTGTAGTTACTCCTGATATTACCAATATGTATGTTTCTCCTAAAACCTTTGATCCATCGGAAAATGAACAGATGAATGTTAACTATACGCTAAATACTTGCGCTTATGTTACGGCGAAAGTCTATAAAAAATCCGATAATTCTTATGTAGACACTTTAAAAGAAGTTGATTATCAATGTGCCGGAACTTATTCCGAGGCATGGAATGGTCGTGATTCAAGCAATAATATCGTAAGCAATGATGATTATACAATTAAGGTAAATGCAATTAATTCTAAAGGTTCCGATACCGAGCAAGATGATGTTACTGTAATTGACGCAAGTGAAACTCATAACGCTCCGAATGTCTCTAATTTGGACGTTTCGCCGGAAACATTTGATCCTTCTAACGAAACAACAACTGTTTCGTTTAATCTTAATGAATGTGCGGATACGGATGTACGTGTTTACGATTATAATGATAATCTTGTAACTGAACTTAGAGATAATGTGAATTTATGTGAAGGATCTCACTCTGTTACATGGGATGGAGAAGATAATCATAATGATAATGTGGATGAAGGTGATTATTATTTCAAAGTTTCGGCGCAAAACTCTTATGGATATGATAGCGAGAAAGTCTATGTAAGAGTTGACTATTCTTCATACAATGGTAATGAAGATCCAAGTATTACTCGCATTGATGTTAATCCGGATGTTTTTGATCCGTACGATGAAAGAACGGAACTTAGTTTTAAGTTAAACACTTGCGCAGATGTTACAATTGAAGTTCGTGATATGGATAACGATCGTGTTGCGGATATAATTAACGATAGGAACCTTTGCGAAGGAACGCACGATTATAGATGGGATGGTGAAGACAATAGTGGAGATAAAGTTCGTCAAGATAAATACGAGTTCTATATAAGAGCTGAAAATAGTAAGGGACTGGATACTGCACGTGTTGATGTTGAAGTGGATTATAATAATCATCACATTGATTCGGAAGACAGATGTGTAGGATATCTTGATGTAAGTGCAAACGATCCTTATTGTGAAGCAATTGAATATGTTAAAGGTGCTGGAATATTTGATGGATATGACGATGGCTTGTTTAGACCGTATCAAGCGATTAATCGTGCTGAAACAACCAAAGTTATTGTAAGAGCCTTTAATTACCCTGAATTACCGCCTGATGGAACGAACCTTGGATTTTGGGATGTATCACCGTGGGATTGGTATATGGGATATCTCAGAACCGCCAAAGAATATGGAATTATCCAGGGATATCCGGATGGAAGTTTTAAACCGGCTCAGGTTACAAATAGGGTTGAACTATTAAAAATCTTTCTAAAGTCTGCAAGTGTTGCTCTTCCTACATGCACTACCGCAAGTTATCCGGATACGGCTGTTAACGGTTGGTATTCGGATTACGTATGTTATTCGAAGATGCACGGATTAATGGATACTGATTATTATGGAAACTTTAATCCCGGAAAGCCAATGACAAGAGGTGATGTGGCAAAACTCTTTTACAGATTCTCGAAAAGAAATCTTGGAGGAAACAATTATAATAACTATGGGGATGCGCCACATGTATCTGATGTAAGATTTTCCGACTATAGTCTTAGCGAAGGAGATTCTTTTAGAATTTATTATACGGTTGACGAATCGGCTGATGTAACCGTAGAAATTTTGGATGACAACAAACATGTTGTTAGAACACTTGTTGATGATCTTTATAAATCACGAGGGGATCACAGTGTCTATTTTGACGGAGAAGATAAATATTCCGATGACTTACAAAATGGAATGTACTTTGTAAGAATTGAAGCAAAGAATAGTGATGGCTTTTATAAAGTTGATGTTAGATTTGAAGTTGAGTAGTAAGCTATGAGATAAATTCTTGGAATTACGGTAAAAAGAGCATTTTATCAATTGATAAAATGCTCTTTTTTTGCTAAAATAAAACGATGAACAACAAAATAAAAACAAAACTATGAAAACAGAAAAATTAGCTATTGGAGCATTAATCGGTGCGGTGTTTGTCCTTTTATTTGCTCCTCAAAAAGGTAGGAATGTTCGCATGCAAATAAAAAGATCAAATGATGGGTTAGAACCTTTGGCACGCGGATACAAGAATCTTTTTTCTGAATTTTTTCGAGTTGTAACAATGCGTATACCACATACAATTATGAGGAATCCGTTTACGGTTACTTCTCTTAAGAAGTGATTAAAATCTTGCTTATTTATGAAACTGATTTATAATTATATTTGCACATAACTTTTTATTTACTATGAGTAAAAATCATTCAGGACTATTTTTAGGTATTATTGCCGGTACGGCGCTTGGTATTCTTTTCGCTCCAAAAAAGGGGAAAGAACTTCGTGAGTCTATTAAAAAGGAGAGGAGAGAAGGGGGATATGGTTTTGAATCAATTAAAGACGGTTTTGTTGAGATGGGACAAGAAGTAATAACTACCGCAAAGATGGCTTATGATTCAGATCCTGTCCAGGAACAGATTGATAAGGCTAAACAGGTAGCTGAAGAAAAATTTCAGGAGGGGAAAAAACAAGCCAGAAAAGCGGTAAAAAAAGCCACTAAAAAAGTTGCTAAAAAAGCTAAAACAACAGCAAAACGCGCAAAGAAGAAAGTTGGTAAATTTACAAAAAAGAAGATTGGAAAATAAAGAATTATTAGGATTCTTAAGTTTTTATAAATAGTTTGCTGATTTTATAATTCTAAGCTAGATTATTTTTTATTTTTATCTGAAAATCTAAAAAGAACAATGGTTAAAGAAGCTGAGGCGGAAAGGGAAAAAGAGCTGTTATTATTAAGGCTGAGGGAGAAGTTGTTGTTTTCAAGAATATGGCAAAAGTTGCAAATATGTTTAATGCTACGCCGGGAGCTCTTCATTTAAGAACATTGCAATCAGTTAATGATTTGTCTTCGGATCAATCAAATACAACGGTTTGGATGCTTCCGATTGAAGTACTTCGTGCTATTGAAACTATTGCTGATATGAAGAAATAATTAGATTTATCCGCGAATTTCTTTCATATGATCGATGCGCTTTTGAATTAAAGCATCAGTACCAATATCATCTCTGTAAAACACTTTACCACTGATGCTCGAAAGAGCCGATGCGGCAATTTTTTCCGCATCGGAAATTGTGTCTGCGATCCCAACAAAGGCAAGGGCGCGTGAAGAGCTCATATAAATGCCATCTTCTTTTTGGTCAACAGAAGCGTAGTACATTTTAACTTCTTTCGGCACCTTTCCTATTTCGATTTTTTTACCTTTTACAGGATTTTCCGGATATCCTTCCGGCACGACATATTTGCAAACCGTAGCTTTTGGAGCAAATTTAACATCCAGTTGATCTAAGGTTCCGTCGATTATACGTTCGCAAATTTCAACAAAGTCGGTTTCTAAAATCGGTAGTGCATTCATGGCTTCAGGATCGCCAAAACGAGCATTAAATTCGATTAATTTCGTGCCGTTTTTAGTGGCAATGAATCCTCCATACATAATTCCTTTAAATTCGGCACCGGTTTCTTTAAAAAGAGCTTGTGCCGTCTTTTTAGTTATTTCAATAGCTTCTCTTATGTCTTGATCGGTAATAAACGGAAGTTTGTGGTCTGCGTCTGAATAAGTGCCCATTCCTCCAGTATTTGGGCCGGTATCTCCATTATATGCTCTCTTATGATCCTGAATCGCAGGCATTGGGACAACATGAGTCCCATCGCAAAAACACATCAAACTAAATTCTTCTCCAATCAATTTCTCCTCTATAACGACTCGACCGAATTTATCAATGCATTGTTTTGCAAAGGTAGTTCCTTCTTCGGTTGAATGTAAGTGTTCTCCCGATACCTTTACTCCTTTTCCGCCCATAAGTCCGTCTGCTTTTACTACAAAATTCCCGCCAAGATCGTTATCGATAAATTCTTTAATTTCTTTTGTATCAACGAATACTTTAAATTTAGGGTTGCCGGGGACACTGTATTTGTTAAGCAAATTTCTTGTAAACGATTTTGATGATTCAAGCCGTGCAACTGTTTGAAGAGGTGCCATCGAACGGATGCCCATTTCCAACAAAGTATCAACTGCTCCATCCGCAATCGGATCGTCAGGTCCAACAATTGCAAAATCCGGTTTCTCTTCAGCTACCAATTTTTTTAATTGTTCAAATGTATCAAGTGGTCCGATTTCATACTTGTCAGCTAAAGTTGCAATCCCGGGATTTTTGGCTTTTCCATAAGCGATTATAGATATTTCTTGAGGACTTCTTTTTAATGTTTCAGCAATAACATGCTCTCTGGCGCCATTGCCAACAAGGAGAATTTTTTTCATTCTAAATAAACGTTAAGGTACAAATTTTATAAAAGGCTCAAAGGTTCACTGTTTTCTTCGGGGCTTGGATGAGATAGTTTTCTTACTTCTTCAACTTCCTTTAAAACTTCTTCTGTAACTTCAGGTGTAGGGTATTTGCCGGAAAAGCATGCTCCGCAAAAACTTGTAATGTCTTTATTCCCTTCTTTTGCGGCTTTTTCAAGGTCTTCAAGTGTTTGATAAATAACTTTATCCGCACCTATTACTTTTGCAATAGTTTCCTCGGATAAATTATATGCGAGAAGGTCCTTTCTTGTAGGCATGTCAACACCGTAAACGCATGGAGAAACAAGCGGAGGAGCGCAAGATGCGAAATATACTTTTTTTGCTCCTGCATTGCGTACCATTCCAACGATTCTTTTTGATGTGTTTCCCCGCACTATGCTATCGTCAACCAATAAAACGTTTTTATCCTTAAATTCGAGTTTTATCGGATTTAGTTTAAATCTGATGGATCTTTGTCTTTGTGATTGGTTGGGCATTATGAATGTTCTGCCGATATATCTGTTTTTTACGAGTCCTTCTCTATATTTAACTCCAAGCTCATGTGCTAATGGTATTGCGGAACTTCTTGCCGAATCGGGTACCGGAATAACAACATCTATATCCAGTTTTTCTTTTTTAATTCGTTTTGCCAAATATTCACCAAGTCTAAGTCTTGTTTTATAAACGCTGATACCATCAAGAGTTGAGTCTGGACGAGCAATATAGACCCATTCAAAAAGACATGGCGCCCATGATCTTTTTTTTGCGCATATTTTTTTGTGTATTTGAAATTTTGTGTCTATAAATACAACTTCACCCGGTTGAATATCTGCGATGTAATCAAATCCAAGAGTATCCAAAGAAACGCTCTCCGAGGCAATTACATAATCACTTGTCATTTTAGAGTCTTTCTTCCCGAGAATAAGCGGTCTTATTCCGTATGGGTCTCTAAATGCAATTAGTCCATGACCTGCAACAAGGGCTACAACCGAGTAACTTCCTTTTACTTTCTTATATACTTCTTCCATGGCCTTAAAAATTTGCTCAGGAGTTAATTTGTTTGAATTCATTGCTCTTAATTCATGAGCTACTATATTTAAAAGGACTTCCGAGTCCGATTTCGTATTTAAAAAACGCATTTCTTTTTCTATAACTTGTTTTTTTAATTCATTGTAATTTGTAAGATTTCCATTATGTACAAGGGCAATTCCAAAAGGGGAGTTAACATAAAATGGTTGAGACTCTTCCGCATTGTAACTTCCAGCCGTTGGATAACGAGTATGTCCTATGCCCATGTTCCCGGTCAGACGTATCATATTCTTTGTTCTAAAGACATCTTTTACAAGACCGTTTCCTTTTTTTAGATGGAACTTGTTATCAAATGTAACTATTCCGGCTGAATCTTGACCTCTATGTTGTAGAGTTAAAAGACCATCATAGATTTCTTGTGCTACGTTCTCACTGGACATTAAACCAAGAATTCCACACATGAGCGCATTTTGTTATTAAGTAATTTTATTTAGATTCTTAGTGGCTTTAACGGTATTTTCCATTAGGCAAGCTACAGTCATTGGACCAACCCCACCGGGTACAGGAGTTATATAACTCGCTTTCTTTGAAATGCTTTCAAAATCTGAATCTCCGCAGAGTTTCCCATCTTCTTTTTTGTTTATTCCTATATCAACCAATATTACTCCATCTTTAACCATATCTTCTGTAATAAGATTTCTTTTTCCAACAGCTACACATACAAGATCTGCTTTTAAAGTATTGGCTTTCAGATCCTTTGTTTTTATATGACATGTTGTAGTTGTAGCTCCACGATTTAATAACATTGTTGTAAGCGGTTTTCCAACAATATTGCTTGCTCCCACGATTGTTGCGTCCATACCACTAACATCTATATTGTAATAATCGAGCATTTTTATAACTCCGGCAGGTGTGCAAGGAGGTAAATCTTCAAAATCCGGGCTTAAGAACATTTTCCCAAGATTATAAGCGGTGAATCCATCGACATCTTTTTTGGGATCGATGGCTCTTATTACATCTGGAGTAAAAACTTGTTCCGGAACTGGAAGTTGTACTAAAATTCCGTGTACATCATCACGATTATTTAATTTTTTTATAGTATCAATTAATTCGTTTGTTGTAATGGATTCATCGTAATTTATTTGTTCCCATAAAATGCCTGTTTTTTCGCATGCTTTTCTTTTTTGTTTTACATAAGAAAGACTGGCTGGATTATCTCCGACCAAAATAACAACAAGTTTAGGCAAAATATCTCTTTTTTGAAGCGAGTCTACTTCAATTTTAAGAGTATCAAGCAGATCGTTGGCAACTTTTCTCCCATCGAGTAATTCCATATAAATGCGCAAAGAGACGCGCACATATTAGCAGGAAAGATTATTGCTTGCAAACTATTTAACTACAATGTTGATTATTTTCCCAGGTACATAAATTTCTTTAACAATTTTGCCTTCATTTAAATATTTCTGTACCTTGTCTATATTTTTTGCAGTTTTAAGAGCATCTTCTTTTTCGATATTTACATCAGCGTTAAATTTAGCACGAACTTTCCCGTTAATTTGAACAACAATTTCCGTGTTTTCTTCTATTAGCAGTTCAGAGTTATATATAGGCCATTTTGAATTAAACACACTGTCTCCTTCGTCGAGTTTTTCCCATAATTCTTCAGCAAGATGAGGAGCAAGTGGCGCAATTAATTTAACCGCGATTTTTTTAGAGTCTTCATCAATCCTTGTTTTTGTAGCGATATTGGTAAACTCCATTAGTGCTGAAATAACTGTATTAAATTGCAGTTTTTCCATATCTTCCGTTACTTTTTTTATAGTTTTATGCAGTGTTTTTTTTAGTAGTTTCTCATCTTGTACTTCGGCTTTTGTGTAAATAAGGTCATAAAATTTATCGACAAAGCGAGCAATTCCTTTTATTCCGCTATCGTTCCAATCTCCGCCATCTGTAAATGGTCCCATAAACATAAGGTACATTCTAAACACATCACTTCCGTATTTTTCTACAAATTCGTCAGGGGATACGGTGTTTCCTTTTGATTTTGACATTTTCGCTCCGTCTTTCGTTATTAATCCTTGATGGACAAGAGTCTTAAAAGGCTCTTCGAAATTAATAAATCCAAGATCCTTCAAGACTTTATTTATAAATCTTGCGTATAGAAGATGCATACATGCATGTTCCGGGCCTCCAATATACATATCTACAGGTAGCCATTTATTGGTTACCTCTTTATCAAATGGGACTTCTTTATTATGTGCGCTCGGGTATCTTAAATAATACCAACTTGAACATACGAAAGTATCCATCGTGTCAACTTCACGTTTTGCTGGGCCTCCACAATTTGGGCAAACTGTGTTTGTAAATTTATCTACTGTTGCGAGTGGAGATTCACCTTTTGGTTTAAAATCGACTCCTTCAAGTGGTAATGTAACCGGAAGATCTTCTTCTGGGACGGGGACTTCTCCGCATTTATCGCAGTAAATAATGGGAATTGGAGCTCCCCAAAAGCGTTGACGCGATATTAACCAATCTCTTAACTTGTATTGTGTTTTAAAATCTCCTTTTCCAGATTTTTTTAGAAAATTTGTTATATTTTTTTGAGCTTCTGCCGAAGATTGTTTGTTAAAATCTCCGGAGTTAATTAAGTAGCCGTCATCTGTAAAAGCTTCTTCTTCTATGTTTGAGTTTCCTTCTTTAGGTTTAATAACTTCTATTATCGGGATTTTATATTTTTTTGCGAAGGCGTAATCTCTTTCGTCATGAGCTGGGACAGCCATCACTGCCCCTGTTCCATAGCTTGCAAGCACATAATCTGCAATCCAAACCGGAATTATATTGCCGTTAACCGGATTTTTTACGAACGCACCTGTTTCTACTCCTGTTTTTTCTCTACCTTCCGCGCTTCTGTTTATGTCGGTCTCTTTTTTTGTTTTTTCGATGTAATCGTTAACATTGTCTTTATGCTTCTCTATTATTATTTGTGGGACAATTTCATGTTCGGGAGCTAGTACTATGTATGTTGCTCCGAATAAAGTGTCGATTCTTGTTGTAAACACGGTTACGGATTTCCCTGTTGGTTCTTTAGTGTCGGGATTAACAAAATCAAATACTATTTCGCTTCCCGTACTCTTTCCGATCCAATGTTTCTGCATCAATTTTGTTTTTTCTGGCCAGTTTAAACCATCAAAATCAAGTAATCTCTCCGCGTAATCTCGGATTTTGAAAAACCACTGAGAAAGAGTTTTTTTTGTAACTTCAGTATCGCATCTCTCGCATTTACCATCCGAAATTTGTTCATTTGCAAGTACGGTTTGACAATGAGGGCACCAATTGACCGGCGATTTTTTCTTATATGCAAGCCCGTTTTTATATAATTGTAAGAATATCCATTGTGTCCATTTGTAGTATTCGGGGGAGCTTGTACTAAGTTCAGTTTTCCAATTGTACATTGCTCCCATAGCTTTTAACTGTTTTCTCATGTAGTTAATGTTTTTTTCCGTACTTTTTGCAGGATGCACAGAGTGTTTTATCGCATAATTTTCTGCAGGAAGCCCAAAACTGTCATATCCTATGGGTTCGTAAACATTAAAACCTTGAAGCCTTTTATATCTACCCCATGAATCTGAAGGTGCAAAATTATACCAATGTCCTATGTGGAGTTTGTCCCCTGAAGGATAGGGAAACATAATCAGATTATAATATTTTTCGCGCGAATTATCTTCAAAATCAGTTTCGTAAAGTTTTGTTTTTCCCCACTTCTTTTGCCATTTTTCTTCGGTTTTACGGGCATTATAGAGTGACATGAAATATATAGGTTAATTGTTTTATATGTACATCAAAAAATAGCAGACCAATTATATCCGATTTCTTTTTAAATCGCTATCTTGAAAGATTCACTCATCACTATTTTGTTCCCCGAGTGGTTTTGAAATATCTTTTAATATTATGGCGGAAGCTATTTTTTCGTTGTTTTCATCGAAAATAGGAATAAGCGTTAATACATAACTGATATAATTCCCGGCTTTTGTTCTTATTCTAATAGGGCCGATACTGCTTCTTATTTGCGGATTCTTATTGTAGTCCATGAGTGTGTTGGCGAATTCCGTGAGATCTTTCGGGTGTATTAATGTTAAAGCATTTAAATCTTTATCATCTGTTAGCTGTATTCCATGGACTTCTTCCAGATGAGGGGTTATAAATTTAATGTTTCTGTTTGAATTTACAATTGCAAAATCATCTGTTTGATTCTCGATCAAGTCTCTATAAAAGGATTCATCGTGCTTTGTTTTAAGTTGATCCGATTGAAGCATAAATGTTTGCAAATCATGATTATCTATATCAACCGAGATTTTGTCTTCTCCAACAAGAAAAAGCACCGAACTCATGGTAATGAGAAACATGCACGTTGCAATTATGAACATTTTCCTGTTTGTAAATATCGATGTCATTTGTTTTTGTTTGATTATAATGAGGGTTTTTCCCATTCCTAACATAGTTAATTATGACATAAAAAATGTAAAAAGTCAATGCAGTATAGCCTTCAGGGAATTTACAGTCTTGTTTTTACAAATAGCAAAAACTGTTATATAATAATATGAAACAAAAACAAAAATAAAAATTATGAAAATAAACTACAGATTAAAATTTATATATGGTTTTGCGGATATACTAAACTATTTCCCATGGTTTCTCTCGGCCGTTTTAATAACGCTTTTGGGCTTGTTCGTACTATTTGAAATTGGAAGATTTTTTATTATGATTGCGATATGAATCTTTATTTTTCTGAATAATCGAAGAATTCTTTTGTTGTTTCCCATATTAATTTTGCCGTGTCCATCTTTTTTTCTTGCAGTTTAATTATGTACCAACTGTATTTTTTAGCGCAATACAAATGAGCCTCTCTTGATTTTCTCATAAGAGAATTGTTTGTTTCATGTATGTGGTTGGCTTCTATGGCTTGTTTTGTTCTTTCTCCGTCTATTAAAATTGCAAGGTCGGATCTAAGCAGGTATTTGTTAATTTGTTCAAGCCATTCTTCATTTGAACCTTTTGCGATTCCCCAAGCAATGCCTGTGCCTATATAATCCTCAGCGACTACAGTTTTCCCATTCATAAGCATAGACTTCAATGTTTCTTGGTATTGATGTCTGTTTATAGCAAACCAAAGTTGGAGTTCTTCTTCTGAAATCTTTTGTGATTTATTCCTAAGAATTTTATTTAAATATGGACCGGAAGGTTGTAAATCGTATATGGGATATTTTATGTAGATCGGGTCGTATCCTTTATCTTTTAGTCTTTCACACAAAATTCTTGCATGAGTGGATTTGCCAATATTGTTTATTCCGTAAAATGTAATTAATTTTCCTCTTAACATTGTAAATAATTAAATTGATATATCCGTCGAGCCAAAACCACCTCTGGAATTATTGTTCATGGTATTTACTTCATTCCAAGACAATTTATCGATTCTAATAAACACTCCTTGTGCGATTTTTTCACCTTTCCCAACTATAACAGAATTGTTGGTAAAATTATATACTTGAATTTTAATTTCATCTTGTTCGCCACAATAATCGTGGTCTATTATCCCGAGTCCATGTGGAGGTGTAAGCCCTTTTTTCTTTGGAGTACTGCTTCTTGAAGCAACCATGAGCATATATCCTTTTGGGACTTCAACTATAATGTTTCCTGGAATAAGCTTTATTTCTTTTGGAGGGATAGTTGTTTCTTCTCTTGCCAGTATATCAAAACCAACAGAACCTTCTGTCTCGTATGTGGGGAGAGGGAGGGTTGTGTCAATCCGTTTAATTTTAGCTTTTAAGACCATGTATAAGGGGAAAATCGTTTATAACAATTGAATGCAGTTCATTAAAAAGTTTACCTTTAATAATCCTTCCGTGTCCAGGAATAATAACATCGGCTTTTTTAAAAATCAGTTTCATACTGTCGTAAAATTGTTGAGATACACCATTTGCCGAAAAACCTTTGTTTCTGATTATATCTTCTCTAACAATATCTCCGGCTATTACATAATTAATATTATTATATTTATAAAGTACAGACTTGTGGTCTTTAAAATGGCCGGGAGTGGGGAAGAACTTTATTTCGCTCGGGATATGTTCGTTTAGTAAATTTATATTACTGTAGATGTCGCATTTGCCTGTTTTAAGGTCAAAAATTGCATGCGCGGAAACCTGTTTTGCGTTAAAAAACACGCTATTGTTTAAAACATGATCCAAATGGAAGTGTGTGTTAAAAATATAATTAATGTCTTTTGGATAAATGTTGTTTTCTTGGAGAGTTTTCAAGATTTGTTCCCTATATGTCAAACTTCCGGTATCAACTAGAATATTAGCTTGTTTTAGTTTTATAAGCGTAACACTCGATGTTAAATCTTCTATACGATAATACTCATCAAAATAGGTGTTTGTGTGTTTTCCTTCAAGAATAACTTTTATCATGATAATTTAAATAATTGAATTGACATTTGATATTGTGTATAATTGAATGAAAGATCAACCAATTTAATTAATTAACATAGATTTTAATATATGAACAGTAAAGCTGAACAAAAGTTCGATTTTGCGGTTGGGGGGCAGGCTGTTATTGAAGGTGTGATGATGAGATCAAATGGATTTATTACCGTTGCCGTGCGTAAAGAAGATGGGACGATAAGAGTTAAAGACGATCCGTTTAAATCAATTTCATCGAGAATAAAATTCTTGGGATTACCTTTTATAAGAGGTGTTGTGGGTCTTGGTGAAATGATGATGGTTGGTATGAAATCTCTAAATTATTCAGCCAATCAAATGATTGAAGAACCGGGGCAAGAAAATGTTAAAAAAACAAAAGCCAACAAGATTATTGAAGGAATTACATTCGCTTTCTCTTTTGTCTTTGCTATCTCGCTTAGCTTGTTTCTTTTTAAGTTTCTTCCGCTATGGATTACCGAGTGGGTTAGCGGAATGTATCCGTCATTTCGTAATTCAATTTTGTATAATGTTCTAGATGGAGTTTTAAAGACTTCGTTTTTCATTCTGTATATATTTTTATTGGGTTTTATGCCCAGTATAAAAAGAGTTTTCCAGTATCATGGGGCGGAACACAAATCTATTTTCACATACGAGGAAGGGCTTCCTTTAACTGTTGAAAATGCAAGAAAACAGTCAAGGTTTCATCCAAGGTGCGGAACCAGCTTTATATTTATTGTTTTTATGATAAGTATACTAATTTACGTGTTCCTGCCAAGAAATCCGGATTTTACTTTGAATTTTTTAAACAGATTATTTCTATTGCCGATTATTGCTGGCATTTCATATGAATTCTTAAAATGGAGTGCGAGGAATCAAGATAATCCGCTTATAAAAATTCTTATTGCTCCGGGGCTTGCGTTTCAGAGGCTTACGACAAGAGAGCCCGATGATAAGCAACTCGAAGTTGGGCTGAACGCTCTGCAAAAAGCGCTGGACTTGGAAGCTGAGACTTCGCTATCCAAAAAGAAGAAGGTGCTTTTTGTTCCTTAGATAAATTTTCTTGATAAGGATTTATTTTGCTGTTGCTTCTTGAACGTTCAAATGTATGCCGGGTCCCATTGTGGTAGTGATTGTAATTGATTGTATGTAAACGCCTTTTACGCCTACAGGCTTTGCATCTACAACCGCTCTGATATAGCTTTTAAGGTTTTCCTTGAGTTTTGCTTCTCCGAATGAAATTTTCCCGAATACATTATGAAGATTTCCTTGTTTGTCGTTACGATATTCGATTTTACCTTTTATTATTTCTTCTATTACTTGTTTTACATCATCTGTGATGGTGCCAGATTTTGGATTTGGCATAAGACCTTTTTGTCCAAGTGTTTTCGCGATTTTCCCGACTTCTTTCATTATGCTTGGAGTTGCTACTACAACATCAAAATCCATCCATCCGCTGTTAATTTTATCTATTAAATCTGTATTTCCTGCTTCTATTGCGCCGGCATCTTTTGCTTCTTTAATTTTTTCATCCGGAACAATAGCAATTACATTAACTTTTTTCCCAGTTCCGTTTGGCATAATTAATGTTCCTCTAACAAGTTGATCGGCATGTTTCGGATTAATGCCAAGTTTCATGTGTATCTCGCAAGATTCGTCAAACTTTGTTTTTGAGGTTTTAAGAAGAATGGGAAGAGCTTCGTCAATGCTGAAAAACTCTTTGTTCTCGAGCAATTCTTTTGCAGCTCGATAATTTTTGCTACGTTTAGCCATGATAAATGGGATTAAGTGGTTCAAACGAAACTAAAGAATATTAATTTCTCCCACGAGTTTTAAGTTTTTTCCTGTCTCTTTCGATTATGCTCCAATGGAATAGCCATAATGGTAGAGCTACAAGTACTTGCGCAATACCTATTGATAATTCCCTTGCTGTTTGTTCGTTTATCCACATTGAATTTTTTTTGTCTTCGATTTGTTTTTGCTTAGCCATACAATCTTCGTAGGCTTTATTCATTAAGTCATCATTTGTTTTGCTTTCTCCTTCAATAGGTGGAGTTTTAATAATATATTGCTCGCAAACCATCATTGGCCTGTTGTAATCGTAAGGATTTTCAGTTATGCCGAAAACAAAAACTTTAAGTCCAAGATTCACAAGCGCAACAGCTCCTATTAAAAATACAATAAATGTAATTGCACTAATTAAATACAAGTAAACAAGCCTTATTATTGATACTTTCCTGTCTGTTGAAATTGTTGTTTTTTTCTTCTGCATAATCTAGTAATTAAAACTTTAATTTTCAACGGTTACGCCCATGCTTCTGGCGGTGCCGGCAATAATTTTTACGGCCGCATCGATATCGTTTGCATTTAAATCTTCCATTTTTTCTTCAGCAATTTTAACAAGTTGTTCTCGTTTAATTGATCCAACTTTGTTTTTATTCGGTTCTCCGGAACCTTTTTTAAGATTTATAGCTTTTCTAATAAGAACTGCTGCCGGGGGTGTCTTTGTTACAAAACTAAAAGTTCTGTCTTCGTAGACTGTAATTTCAACCGGGATAATAGTATCTCCTTGTTTCCCCGTTTTATTGTTAAATTGAGTACAAAAATCTTGTATATTAAGCCCATGCTGACCAAGTGCTGGACCAACCGGGGGAGCAGGGTTTGCTTTACCGGCGGGGATTTGTAATTTTATCATAGTTATTACTTTCTTTGACGCCATATTATAGTTTTGTTAAACATTATAGTGATTGCAATAAATTTTTCATCTTATTGTGATTTTTGGCCGGGTAGTGCAAAGTATACAACCGGTTGCCAAACTTGACAACTAAAAATACAAAGTTGCTTTCTTGTGGATTGTTAGCGAAAAACGAGGTATCTCCGTATTGATTTGTTTCATTTACATCAAACGGCGAATCTTCTCCGCTCATTTTGGTTTTTAAGTGTGCGTAAACACCTTTTGCAATTTCATCCGAGGGATAAATAAGCTCATTTATCGTTCCGGCATTTTCCGACCCTTCTTTTATTATGTATTTAATATCTTCGTCATCTTGATATTCGGAAATATCGTAATCGTTAAAAATTAAGCCGTTAAATTTTTCTATCGCAATATCTGCGTTTTTAAAACCTGCGTTTAAAACCATTTGCAGATCTATACTTGCCAGTATTTCTATTAGAGGACTGTCACTTTCTTTTTCTTTAATTGGTTCAATAGGCTTCGGGTCTATCGGCTTAGAATCAACAATCTTTTGTGTGGATTCTACCACTTCTCGCTTTATTTCTTGAGTTGGTTGTTTATCGAAATATTTATAACCAAGAAGAGTCCCGGTGATTCCGATAACAAGGACAGTAACGCCTATAAAAAAAATAGTGAGTTTATTCATTATTTCTTCTTAACTTGAGTGAAATCGAGTTCCACTGGAGTTTCTCTTTCGAAAATTGTAATCATAACGGTAACTTTTCCTTTCTCATCATCAATTTTATTGATTACTCCTTCATAATTTGCAAATGGACCATCTAAAATGGCTACAGTATCACCCATTGTAAAGTCGATTTTAAATCGAGGTTCATCTTTACCCATATGCTTTTCTATTACGCCCCATTCGTCTTCCGAAACCGGAACAGGAGTGGTTCCAGATCCAACAAATCCCGTTACATTTGGCGTATTTCTAACTACATACCATGATTCGTCGGTTACTATCATATCTACAAGAACATAACCTGGAAAAATTCTTTTCTCTTCGGCTACCGGTTCACCTTTTTTAATAACAATTTGAGTTTCTTTAGGAACAACAACATCAAAAATGTAATCTTGCATATTCATTGTTTCTATACGCTGTAAAAGTGCTTCACGTACGGCGTCTTCGTACCCGGAGTATGTGTGTACCACATACCAATGACGACCTGTTCCAGCTGCTTGTTTAGCCATAATTTAAGAGAGAGTAAGTAAATATTTATATCCCGAATTAAAGAGTGCGTCGAAAATTCCAATAGACAGAGCCATAAACAAAGAAAATCCGAGCACGATAGCTGTTAATTTTAAGGCTTGATTTCGTGTTGGCCATGTTACTTTTTTAAGTTCATGGAATGAATCGATAGCATATTTTATAATAATGTTTTTTGACATGTGCAAGGTGTTTATGAGTGTTTTTAAGCAAGTACCTTTAAAAAGCCATTGCTCGCTTCGATGAGAGTATAGTAAAAAGCATGATTTTTTACAAGGGAAAAATAGTACTTAGTACTAAAGCTTTAAGCGCTTATTTAAGTTGTTTCCGATGATGTACTTAGTACTAGAGCTAAACATTGAAAATTTACCTTATTTATGATAAAATATATAGAACATAGTTGAGTTTGCGGGACTCATGCGCGAGCTAGTGTGAGCAATGCAAACTCATTAAACAAAAATGAAAATAAACATATGAAAATTTGGCATAAATATTTGAGGGAAGAAAATTTGCTTACTTATGGGCGATATTTGGTGTATA
>JAGGUZ010000017.1 GCA_021158225.1 bacterium
CTGGCTGGGGCGGAGGGATTCGAACCCCCGAATGCCAGGACCAGAACCTGGTGCCTTACCACTTGGCCACGCCCCACTAACAACTTCCAATTTTTAATTACTTATTTCTGATAGGATAAGCGCTTCAACATCACTTACACATTTTTTTATCTTCCCGTTTAAACTCGGGACTTGATATGTACAAACCTTCCCCCCTTTCGCAAATTCTCTTTTTGCACTCTGCATTCTACGTTTAATTTCCTCTTCCGGAAGTTTACCACGCTTGAGAATTCTATCAATAAGATCTTGCTTATTAGGAACCGTAAGAAAAATAGAAACTATATTTTTATGCGGAAGAGCCTTTTGAATCGACTCGCATCCTTGCATATCAACCTCTCTTATAACCGTATGTCCTTTCTTTAAAGCATCTAAAATAGTTTTTTTTAAAGTTCCATAATATTCCTTATTGTGTACAACCGCATATTCAAGCAAATCTCCCTCTTTAATCATTCTCTTAAATTCTTTGTGAGTGGCAAAGTGATAAACCACTCCATCTTTCTCCTTCGGCCTTGGCTTTCTGGTTGTTACGGAAATCGGATAATCAAACTCAGGATGCAGTTTCTTTAAATGAAATATAACAGTACCCTTCCCAACACCGGAAGGTCCTACAATCAAGAATAGCTTGCCAGTCAACTTATTCACCATAAATACAATCGTTTAAGCTTCATCATTATAATTATTTTTATAGAAAAATCTACTTTAAGGGATTGAATTATCCCTTTTTTATTGCTATAATGTATAGATTTGTTTGATATTTGAAAAAACAAAAATAAGAACAAAAAGCCGGGAGAGAACGGATTATGAAGAATTTTCATAGTCTCCCCCTCCTTACTTTTCGATGGCAACCGGCTATTGCCACCTATAGAAGTAATCTCCTTTTATCTTCTTTTAAAGAATAAAAAGGCAGGTTCTTTGACCAAAAACACAAAAATAAACGAAACAAAAAATCGTTACATCATCTTAGTGATTGATGAAAAAAACAAAAATACAAAAAAAGACGATGGTGGTTACGTCATAAAAGATTCCATCCAAAGAACGGTAGGGAGCTGATCCCTCATTAATCTGAAGGGACCAATAAGGTAATAGGAACTATTAGTCGAACCTATTATCACCGCTCTTTGATCTCCTAAGACCTCAGGGATAGCAAAAAATCCCCGATACGATCTTACGAGGGCTTAAAGAGCAATACGTTGAGGCGTACGTCTCACCTCTGCTTACTTCCCATTTCGTATGGCCAAGCATGTGCAAACAGATGTACGCCTCTTATCTTTTACTTGGTTGCCAATATCTTGACGATAGTTTTTTAAACGAATAAGATAAATTTAAGTTTAAAATAAATTCCATGGTCTCAATTTTAATTATTTTTGGAAGCACAAGTGGAAATACCGAGCTTGTTTGTGATGAAGTATCACAGGTTTTACGTGAAAAAAAATATAAAGTGGTAGTGCAAAGAGCCGAGCAAAGCACTCCTTCCGACATCAATAAATATACTTATTGTATTTTGGCAAGTTCAACATATGGACAGGGAATACTTCAGGATCACATGCTTAAATTCATTAAAAAATGTTCAAGGGCAAATTTCAAAGATAAGAAATTTGCGGTTATAGGGCTTGGAGATAACAAATACAATACTGAATATATTATAGAATCAGCAAAAATTCTTGAGAAAAAAATCACAGAAAACGACGGGGTTCTTTTAACTCCATCACTCAGAATTAATAAAACTCCGGTTTTACATCTTGAAGATACTATAAAAACATGGGCTATGAATCTATCTAAAAAACTTAAATAAATGGAAAGAACAACAATTAAAGTAGCGGGTGAAAGTGGAATGGGCTTGCTTAGTAGCGGACATATAATTTCACGAGCATTGAAACATCTTGGATTTTATATGACGGTAGACAGAGAATATCCATCTCTTATTAAGGGTGGAAGTTCCAATGTACAAATAGAATTCGGAATAAAACAAGTAAGATCACTATCAACAAAAGTAGACATTGTAGTTGCTCTCGACAGACACGGACTTCTTGAACATATCTCTTCCATTAAGAGAAATGGCATTTTAATTCATGGATATGAAAGACACAATTTTATTCCGGAGCTTAAGAAGCTTGCAAAGAAACATGGAGTTAGAGTGTTTTATTTACCTGCACGCCAAATAGCAAAATCACTCGGGGGAACAAGCGTGATGGTAAACATGGTTCTTTTGGGATTTTTATGGAGAGTTCTTGGCTTGGACGCTAAAAATTTAAAACAAGAAGTCTCAAGACAATTCAAATCAAAACCGGCTTTATTGAATATAGATCTTAAATGTATAGATGCGGGCTATAAAGCATCCGATCTGAACAAAATTTCACAACTTAAACTAAAGAAAAATAAAAAAGTTTCAAAGACTATTCTTCTTGATGGAACAGACTCTATTAGCCTTGGAGCAATTCATGCGGGACTTCGAAATTACTATATGTACCCAATGAGCCCAGCTAGCGGAATTTTAACTTATATAGCAAAAACTTCTCACGAAACCGGCATAATGGTAAAACAAGCGGAAGATGAAATAACAGCCGTGCAAATGACCATAGGTTCAATGCATGCGGGAAGTAGGTCTATGCTGGCAACTTCCGGAGGAGGCTATGACTTAATGACGGAAAGTATATCTTTAGCAGGTATGACCGAGACCCCATTGGTGATTATTATAGGGCAACGACCCGGACCTGCAACCGGACTCGCGACATGGACATGCCAAAGTGATCTTAATTTAGCAATTCACTCTTCACATGGAGATTTTCCAAGAGCTGTCATCGCCTGTAGTGATCAAAAATCTTCATTCGAGTTGATTCAACATGCTTTTAATATAGCTGAAACATATCAAATTCCAGTTATCGTATTAACTGAAAAAGAGATATTGGAAAAATACTCTACGGTTGAGCCATTCAAGCAAAACACTATTCCGATTAAGCGAGGGATAGTAACAAAAAAAAGTGATCTTGAAAAATTAACTCCCAAAGACCGTTTTGCGATTACAAAATCCGGCATTTCTAAAAGATGGATACCCGGAACAAGTAAAGCTTATTTCTATGCAAATGGAGATGAACATAATATCGATGGAAAAATAACGGAAGATGCAAAATCCGTTTCCGATATGATGGAAAAAAGAATGAGAAAAGAAACCACATTAAAAAATAATCTTCCGGATCCGATAATTCATGGCGTAAAGAAGAATGCCGATATATCATTTGTCGGTTGGGGAAGTTCAAAAACTGTTATGCTTGATGTTATTGATGAACTAAAGGAGAAAAGTGTGAAAATAAATTACTTACATTATGATTATGTTTGGCCAATTAAAGAGAAACCGGCAATAAAGTTTTTTCAAAATAATAAAAATATTTATCTTATCGAAAATAATTTTACAGGTCAGTTTGGAAAACATATTGAAGCTATAACAGGAAAGAAATTTAAATCGAAAATGCTTAAATATAATGGTAGATCTTTTCATTTCGATGAAGTAATTGCGTATATAAAAAAACGAATTAAATCTAAACGATAACAGCTTTACATGACACAACAAAACGATACAAAAACAGTTCTAAAAAATCTTTCAGAAAAGAAAGATACATACATCAAATATGAAACAGATGAAGTTATAACTTGGTGTCACGGATGTGGAAACTATAACATACAAAACGCCTTAAAAAGAGCTTTAACATTGGAAGATTTTGAAACGCAAAATATTCTTTATTGTTTTGATATAGGTTGTAACGGAAACGGATCCGATAAAATCGGCGGATATACTTTCCACGGACTTCACGGTCGTGTAATAAGTGTTGCGTCAGGGGCAAGTATTGCAAATCCTCACATAAAAGTAATTGCATCAGGTGGTGATGGAGGCACAATGAGCGAGGGTATAAATCATCTCATACATGCCGTAAGAAATGATTACCCTGTACTATTTATACTACATAACAATCACAATTACGGGCTCACAACAGGTCAGGCATCTGCTACTACTCCGAAAGGTTTTGCAATGAACGGATCTCCTGACGGCGTACTCCCCGATCCAATGAATCCAAGTGAATTTGTTCTAAATTTAAATCCTTCTTTTGTTGCACGATCATTTTCCGGAGACATAAAACATATGACAAAAGTACTCAGAAGAGCACTTAACCATAAAGGATTCGCATTTGTAGAAATGTTGCAAGTGTGCCCAACTTATAATAAAGCAACTCCTCAAAGTTGGTATTGGGATAGAATTAAATATACAAGCGATTTAAAAAACTATAAAGCAAACGACATCGAGAAAGCTAAAAAACTGACAAAAGATTTAGAGAAAAATATTTATCTCGGAGTTCTATATGAAGATCCGAAAAAAGAAAATTTTATTGAGAAACTCCAAAACAGGAAAAATCTAAAAACAGCTCCTGTAGATGAAGTGAAACACTATTCGATAAGCAAATTCTTCAAAGAATTCGAATAGATAGATCCCTTAGATTCCCTTGAGCAAACTCTTAATTAAGGAAAATTATTTGAAGTGTGTTATACATTACAAATGCTATCCAAGCAAAATAAGGAAGCATAAATAATGAAGCCACTTTTGATCTTTTCCAAAGAAGCGACATGACAATTAAAATTGTAAGTTCCAAAATAAACATTTCAAAAAAAGCAAGCGAGATTTGATGAAGCACAAAAAATAAAAGAACCCACAATATGTTAAACAAGGCATTAACAGCAAATAAGCCTACAACAAATAGAAAAATCACATCAATCTCCTTTTTTCTAAATACAAGTAAGAATTTATTTTCCACATAACGCTTATTCCATGTTATAAGAGCGGAAACAGTTGCAAATATAAAGACACCAATCCAAATAATATTAGAAAGTAAATCAGAAAAAACAGTCTCAGGCTTAATAAGCTCATTTTTATACCAATCCATTCCCATCACCGAAAATATATAACCAAAAATCGCCACCACAATTGCAATAAGTGGAATAATAATATAATTTGGTTTAATTTTCATAATTTATTTATTTTAAGTACATCTAAC
>JAGGUZ010000025.1 GCA_021158225.1 bacterium
CTTCTATTACTTTTGCTAAACGGCCGGTTGTATCGATCGCAGTTTTTGCGGCATCGCTGGCTTCGTCTGGTGTAAGCTTTTTTAGAGCTTTACTAGCAGACTCCGCATTTTCTGCTCTTTCCGGAGCTTGACTTGGATGTAAGCTTATAAAAACGACTCTGTTTTCTTTAAACAGATTAAATATGTGGTTGTGCATAACGGTTCTCATATATTTTTGTTTTAATTTTTATCTGTTTATTATACCAAAAAAGAACTGTCTTGTAAACACTGGATATTGAGTGTGAGTTAGCTATTTGTCTTTTTGAATATAAAGAGTTTGTGTAGGGAATGCCATTTCTATACCGGCTTTATCGAACTTCTCTTTTATTGATAGATGTATTTTATTTGTTGTTTGCAAAAAGAAATTAAAATCAGTCGGATTTTTAACATAATATGTATATTCAATCCTTAAAGAATACGGATCGTAAGCTGTGAAAAAAACACGATAATCTTGAGTAATATTTTTCTCAACTTTCAATATTTCCTTTATAATAGAGATTGCATCTTTAATTTGTTCCGGAGTAGAACTATAAACAAGCCCGATTTTGCCGTCATCTCTTCTTGAACGTCTCTTTGACATGTTTTCTACAATAGCTTTTGCGAGTGTGCTGTTTGGTACGGATATCATTGTTCCAAAGAATGTCTCTATTTTAGTTGTTCTCATCCCAATGTCTTTAATTACGCCTTCGTATTGGTCAAAGGCTATAACGTCTCCAACTTTATAAGGTTTGTCGGCAATAATGGAAATTGAGCTAAAGAAATTTCCAAGTGTATCCTGAGCGGCAAGCGCAATAGCCAAACCTCCAATCCCAAGTCCTGCGATGAGTGCTCCTATGTCGTAACCAAAAATATTCAAAATCATACTTGTTCCAATGACCCAAAGTGCAATATTGGCAATTCTTGTAATGAGTCTGGTTAGCTGAAGATTGAACCCATCTTTGTTTTTAATTAGTCGCCCGACATAAGTTTGGATTAGGAAATCGGAAAGGAGTGTAATTCCTTGAAATATCTTTATAATTAAGATTACCTGAGTTGCTTTTTCTATGTAAATCCAAACATTTTCCTGAAAATTAAGTGATTTTAGAGCAAAATAAACACCTCCAAGAACGATAATAAATATAACAACCTTTTGAATTATCTGTAAAATTGTGTCGTCAAGTTTTGTTTTGGTTTTTTTAGCGAATTTATTAAAGGTTTTTCTTATTATTATATTCAGGATAATGGCAATAATCAGAGAGACAACAAAAATACCGGCTGCTACCAGATAAGTCTGAATAGTGTTCCCGAAATATGAGTATTGAAGAAAATTAATGGAAGACATACTATAAATGTGCTACTAAAATAGTTCACTTATCACCATAAGATATTTTGTAACAAATTTAAAGAGATGATTTGTGCGTCTGTGAAAAATAATAAAAGTAAGTTAAAAAAAATTCCGAGCGATTACGACCTTGTAGAGGTATGGAATGTTGATTTAGTATTATTATCGCCAAAACCGGTTTTGTTAAAGATAACAGATGAAAATCTTGTGGACGCTGATTTAAAAGTTGATTACATCGATTATGATATTTCGACAAAGAGAAAATTAGTGCCGGAAGGCGCAAAATTGATCATTTCATATCACAATTCTGATTACACGCCATCTTTAAAAGAGTTACGAGTTATAGTTAAAGAAATGCAAAAACAAGGCGCTGATATTGGGAAAATAGTAACAAATGCTCTAAAAACAGAAGACAATTTGATTCCATTGCAGCTACTAGCAGAAACTGAGTTTCCTCTAATTTCCTTTTGCATGGGAGAAAAAGGGCGTATAAGCAGAGTAATGGCTCCGAAATTCGGATCGCTAATTAGTTATGTTCCGCCAACTAAAGAGTTTATAACGGCAGGTGGCCAAATTGTTTTGGATAAGTGGATGCAAATTCAGCATATTTTCTAGTTATGGCTGATTTATAACTGAGGACGGAGCATCTCTAATTTTCCAATCCTTATCTACACAATCTGTAAAAAACGATATATAGTGCATTTATACATAACGAAAAATATATGTCACTTAAAATAGGAATTGTTGGGCTTCCGAATGTAGGAAAATCTACATTGTTTAATGCACTTACAAAGTCTAAATCGGCAGAGGCGGCGAATTATCCTTTCTGTACTATCGATCCTAATGTCGGAATTGTTGAAGTGCCTGACGAAAGAATGAAAAAACTTGCCGATATTGTGCATCCTGAGCAGATTGTCCCCGCTGTTATAGAGTTTGTTGATATAGCCGGTCTTGTTAAGGGAGCAAGTGAGGGGGAAGGCCTTGGGAATCAATTTCTTTCGCATGTTAGAGAGTGTGATGCTATTTTGCAAGTTGTGCGTGTATTTGAAGATAACGATGTTATTCATGTTCACGGAGAGGTGAATCCTCAGAAAGATAGAGAAATTATTGAAGCTGAACTAATCTTCGCCGATATGCAAACGCTGGATAAGCGTCTTAAAAAAGCAGAAACCGAGGCTAAGTCGGGAGATAAGGAGAAAATTGCATATGTCGATCTGTTAAAAAAAGTGGAAGTTTATTTGCATGAAGGAAATTTGGTTATAAATATGGACTTAACGGATGAGGAAAGAGATAAAATTAAAGAACTATTTTTTCTTACGGCCAAGCCACTTTTATATATAGCAAATGTACATGAGAACGATATGGCTGATATTAATATTGACGATTTAAGGCGTAAATTGGATATCCGGAAAACTTCAATGCTCATCCCGATTTCCGCTCGTGTAGAAGAAGAACTTGGAGGATTTTCGGAAGAAGAAGCAAAGCAATATTTGGAGAGTTTGGGAATGGATGAGACAGGGCTTAATAAACTTATTAAAGCTTCTTATTCGTTACTTAATCTTATTACATACTTTACGGCGGGGCCAAAAGAAGTTCGAGCATGGACAATTCATAAAGGTGACAAAGCTCCGCGTGCGGCCGGTGTTATTCATACCGATTTTGAAAAAGGATTTATTAGGGCTGAGGTAATTAAATGGGAAGATTTGGTTTCTTCCGGAGGAGAGGTCCAATCCCGCGAGAAAGGCTTAATGAGACTTGAAGGAAAAGATTACACGGTGCAAGATGGAGATGTAATGCATTTTAGATTTAATAATTAATAAAAAATGGAAGTAATTCCAGTATTATATATTTTAAAAGGGGAAATAGTCACTTTATACAAAGGTTCGTTTGATCAAAAATTTGTTTACGAGAAGAACCCGCTTGATTTTGCTCTTGAGTTTGAAAGAGAAGGTGCAAAAGAAATTTATGTTGTCGATCTTGATAAGTCCGAGTTTGGGACAGATATTAATATTGAAACTATAAAAAAAATCAGATCCGAGATTTCCGTACCGATTATATATGGTGGGGGGATGAGATCTATTAATGATATTGATGATGCTTTTAAAAATGGGATGAATAGAGTCGTGCTTGGTGTGTCGGCCGAAGATGTTTATATGAGTGCAATTAAAAAATATGGAGCCGATAAGATAATTATTGGAATTAAAGCAAAAGGTGATGAAGTTGTAACAGATGTAGAAAGAAAGTTTCCGTTAAGAGTTATTGATTTTGCGGAGAGTCTTCCAAAAATTGGAGTAACACAAGTGCTTTTTAAGGATATTTGGAAAGAAGGAACGCAAATTGGTCCAAATTATGATGAGCCTGATAGGATTTTAAGAATGCTTCCTTTGCAAGTTTATTATTCCGGCGGAATATCAAAAGAAAAACATTTAAAAACTTTAAAAGATATTGGAGTTAAAGTTGCAGTAGTTGGAAAGGCTTTATATGAAAGGGAACTTCACGGCGTTTTCTTGTAATGAAGGTACTCTGCTATAAAATATCCGTAAACTATCAAGAACAAACCGAGTATCAATGTTATATCGTAATGAATGCCGTATAGAAGTTCTATAATTAAGGTTAAAAGGGCAAAATTTCCTATAAGAAAGGTGAAATACCATAGTTTTTTGTTGCCAGCGTCTCGAAATTCTGGGAAATTTCGTTCGGTTACTCTTTTTAGACTGTAGATGAGGAAAAATAGGATGACTATACCTCCGTACATTATAAACGAATGTGTTCTACTTTCGTCTGAATAAAATATTATTGCTGCCGGATGTAAGACCCAAAGAAGTATGGTTATGGTTGCAAGAGCGTAAAATCCGAATCGTTTTTTATGAAATCGTCTTTGAACTTCTATAATATCTTCAACTTGTTCAAGTTGTGTGCAGATGTATGTAAGTTGATTGAAAGATTCAACTTCCAAGTTTACTGTCATGGTAAAAACATTTTGCGATCTTTTTGGGCTGACTTTTAAACTGGTTATGTTTACATTTTGTTCGCTTAATATACCAAGCAGATCTCTTCCTGCTCCAATTCTGTCTAAGGCTTTTATTTTAAGGCTTACTTTTTTTCTGTTTTTTTTGGTTTTTTTAAATAATTTTTCGAAAAACCCTCGTTTGTTGGAGATAAATCTTTTCGACGGATAAATCGTCCTTAAAATATCGAGAGGGTTAATTGATCCTTCTCCTACAGAAATTAAAATATCGTTCATTGTTTTACATTTTGTATTGCATAAATGAGTTAGTTCTTTTACTTTTCTTTTTGGAATTTCTTCAATAAGACCTACGCCAGCTCTATCAAATACTTTTTGGAGTAGTTTTCGTCCGACTGATAATTTTTTTATTCTGCTGGATTTTCTAAGGGTTTCTCTGATTTTGTTTTTTGCGAGGTTTGTTTTGGCGAATATCAGCCATTCCCTGTTTGGTCCCATTGGCTGGTTTGCGGTTATAATATTAACAACATCTCCGGTTTCCAAGGTATATGTAAGTGGAACTATTTTCCCGTTTATTTCAGCTTTTAATGCACTGTTCCCAATATCTGTGTGGATATTGTATGCAAGATCGATAGCAGAAGCTCCGCGGGGAAGATCTATAGTATCTCCTCTTGGAGTAAATATAAAAATTCTGTCTTGAAAAATATCCAATTTTAATGCTTCCAAAAAATCGGCACTATCTTGACTTGATTTTTGATACTCAAGAATTTTTTGCGCCCACTTGGAATGTCTTTTTTTATAATTTGCGTCGTTATTTCCTTTCGTTTTGTAAAAATAATGAGCAGCAATTCCGTATTGTGCATCAAGATGCATGTTGCGAGTTCTAATTTGGAATTCTGTTGTTTGCCCTTTATATCCAAATACAACCGTATGTAGGCTTTGATAACCGTTTGGTTTCGGTACGGCAATATAGTCTTTAAAACGTCCAGGTTTCGGTTTAAATATCGAGTGAATAATCCCAAGCACAAGGTAACATTCTTTAATGTTGTTTACTATTATCCGTAATGCTAAAAGGTCTTCAAGTTCTTCCGGCTTTTCGTTTTTACGAATGGTTTTCTTAAATACGCTGTATGGACTTTTTTCGCGTCCGTATATATCAGGATTTTTTAAATTCTCATTGTTTAGTTCTTTTTTAATAATATCGATTGTTTTGCCAAGCACATTTGTTTGTTTTATCTTCATATTTGTTAGGACTCTCTGAATTTTTTCGTAATCTTTTTGGAATAAATATTGAAAGCAATAGTCTTCAAGTTGTTTTTTTATTTCATCCATGCCAAGAAGGTTTGCTATTGGAACATATATTTCTAAAGTTTCTTTTGCTATGCGAAATCTCTTTTCCGGTTTTACAAATTGTAAAGTGCTCATGTTGTGCAATCTGTCGGCTAGTTTTATTAAAATTACTCTTGGGTCTTTTGCGCTGTGCAACAATAGTTTTTTAAGTGATTCGATTTGTCTTTCAGCCATATCGTGCCTGTAGTAAACTTTTGATAATTTTGTAATACCATCAACAAGAAAGGCTATTTCTTCGCCAAAAAGATTTTTAACATCTTGGATTGTCCTGTCGGTATCTTCTGGGACATCGTGAATTAATCCCGAAATAAGCGAGGATTCATCAGCGTGAAGTTTCGTAAGAGTAAGAACAACCTCAAGAGGGTGCATTATATATGGGGTCTTGTTGTCTTTTCTAAGCTGTCCTTGGTGTGCTTTTTCGGCAAACCTGAATGCTTCTAAAAATTTTTTCTTATCAAAATCGGGAAGATATTCCTTAATTTTCCTCAAAATTTTATCCAATTTCCTATCAATGTTTACTTTTTTGTAATTTGACATATGATGAAAAATGAGAATATAGCTACATTAGGTTGCTAGATAATGGCATAAAATAAACTATAGGTCAAATGAAAATCAAGAAAAAAGTGCTTGTGGCAATGTCTGGGGGAGTTGATTCTTCTGTGGTGGCAGTGCTTCTAAAAAAGAAAGGATATGACTGTATAGGAATTTATTTGGATTTCTGGAGTGATCCAACTCCTTTTGAGAAAGGTGAATTATCTAAATTTCCTCAGAATAAATGTTGTTCTCTCGAAACTGCCGATACTGCAAGAAGGATAGCAGGTAGCCTTGGAATGCCTTTCTATGTATTAAATGTAAGAGATCAATTTAAAAAAGATGTTGTGGATTATTTCATTGATACTTATAAGATATGTCATACACCAAATCCTTGTGTTGAGTGTAATAGAAAAATTAAATTTGGATTTTTGCTAAAGAAAATGAAAGAACTCGGTGCCGATTATATTGCTACGGGACATTATGCTCGTATTCGGAAAAGAAACGGTAAGTTTGCGTTATATATGGGGAAAGATCCAATTAAAGATCAGTCTTATTTCCTTTATACTTTAATGCAGAATCAGCTTGAACATGTGCTTTTTCCAATTGGGAATATGGATAAAAAAAAGGTCAAGAAATTAGCTGAAAAGTTCGGATTAACGGAGATGAAAGGGAAAAAAGAAAGTCAGGGTATTTGTTTTTTTCCTGATAAAAAACATTCAGATTTTCTAAAAAGATATTTTCCGGATGGAGTCTTGAGAGATGGGCCTATTATTACAGTTAATGGAGATGAGATAGGTAGGCATAATGGACTCCAATTTTTTACGGTTGGACAAAGAAAGGGAATAGAGATAGGAGGAGAGGAAAAACCTTGGTATGTGGTTAAGCTTGACTACAAAAGCAATACATTGGTTGTCGGGAAAAACGAGGATACGTTTCAAAATACTTTTTATGTAAATAAGCTTACTTTTACGGAAGGAGAAATAAAGGATGGGAAATACAATTTACATGTCAGAATAAGATATAGGTTTGCTCCTCAAAAAGCTGAAATACAAAAAACCGGAGACTTGATTGAAATTATGTTTTTTAAATCTCAACGTGCAATTACTCCGGGACAATCGGTAGTTTTTTATGACAAAAAGCGTGTAATTGGAGGAGGGATAATAAGTAAAGTGGTATACGATAAATGATAACTCTGGTATAATTATAAAACTTAATTATTTTATGGTTGAATGGCTGATAAAAAAGATAAAAAAACTTATCAAATACATATAGATCCCATTAAGGAATCTCATTTTTACAAAGATGATTTATTACAAAAACAAGATAAAGAACCTGAATTTATTGGACCGACACTTGGTGATAAAATCTGGAACATGCTTAGATTTTTATCCAGTTCCGCCATTATTTTTATTGTTATTTTCTTTGCTATGAATTGGAATGCTTATAGTTCAATTGTTGCAAGCAAACTTGGTTTTTTAAAGCCATCTGCGCAGGAAACGACTATTGAAACCGATATAGCCCTTTCTGTTAAAGGCAAAACGCAAAATTTAATGAATTTAAGTAAAGATTCGGAGATTCAAAAAACTCAGATTCCACAACTTTCTCTTGATGTTACTCCTCCGGACACACGCATTGTAATTCCAAGAATCGGGATAAATGTTCCGGTTGTTACTGTTAGTCCTGAAGCCCTTATAGATAGAGATTGGAATAAACTTGAGCAACAAATTCAAGAAGCTCTGCGTGATGGAGTTGTCCATTATCCAAGTACGGCTTTCCCGGATGAGGAGGGGAATGTTGTTATTACTGGGCACAGTTCTTATTTCCCTTGGGATCCGGGAAGGTTTAAGGATGTGTTTGCACTACTTCATCAAGTTCAAGTTGGAGACAAGGTTTATATGTATTACAATCAGAAGAAATATGCTTTTGAGGTTTACGAAACAAAAGTGGTTCTTCCAAATCAAGTCGATGTGTTAACTCAAAATGGAGAAAACAGGCTAACGCTTATTACTTGTACTCCGGTTGGAACAAATTTAAAGAGGCTTGTAGTAATTGCAAAGCCTGCTTAACAGTTCCCTTTTAAAGGTTTTGAAGTTTCTTTAGCAAATCTTCTTCTTCCGATGATTCTTCTTTCTCCGCAACTTCTTCTTCCTTGGCTATTTTATCGCGTGCTTCTTTAGATTCGAAGCTTTGCCATTCTTGAAGATGTTTTTCGTTTATTTTTGAAAGTTCTTTCTCGTAATCTTGGTCTAATTTTGAGAGTTGTTGTTTTTCCGTAACAAGGATTTTTCTAAATTTGTTTACCTGGTCTGTTGTCATGATTGGTAATATTTGGAACCAATATTCTCTTTCTTCGTCATTCATGGATTCGGTTTGAAGAATAAGAGGAATAAGCTCCGGATATTTGTCTTTTACAGCTTGCGGAATATTAAATTTATTTTTTGTAATTTGAGGTTTTGTTGTCCCGGTAGTTCCTATAGAATTATTTGCGGAACTTGGTTTAGAGCCAAGAAGCTCATCTTCAAGAGATAAAATATTATTATCTTTAGTATTATTTTTGCCGGATAAATCTATAATTGGGTTGTTGTCGTCTGCCATGTTTATGTTAGTTACTTAGTATATTATACTGAAAAAATGCACTGTAAGTCAATCTTGTGATTTGGTTTTGGTTGGAATCGGACCATTTGTTTTATTCCCGGGGATCTGAAATGCGATAAGTAGTTGGTTTTCATATTTTTCCACGGTTGTTTTACTTCCATCATCGTTGATTGTAGAGATTGTTATTTTTCCTTTGCCTATTTTTTGAACAAATCCGGCAGTAATCTCACCGGTAAGTCTATTTCTAAAAAAAGCGATATCGTTTTTGTAAAATTTCGATGGTTTTGTCATAAATCCTTTTATTATTTCAGTTTTTCCTTTTGCGAACTGAAAAGATCCCATTAATTGAAACATCAAATGTGTTATATCGAGTTTCTTAAGCGGTGATAGTTGCTCTTTTGTTGGAAGAGGAATACCTAAACATCTGTAAAGATATATTACTATTTTCTCTCCTTTTTTTGGTTTTTCCAAACTCGTTTTTTTTGTTTCCGGATTTTCTACGTTTGGGACTTTATAATCTTTTGATTTTGATGTTATTTCTCTAATTTGTTCCGGTGTTTGGCTCATGAAAACATTTGCGACTTTATCTTTTAGTCCATCGAACTCTGATAAAAAGTCACCAAATGTTTTGAAAAAATCTTTCATTAATAAGCCAAAATCTCCTCCAAGTCCGAGATTCTCCAGTACTCCCAATTTCTTCTTTGTTTTTTCATGTATGTCTTTTTCTTTCTTTTCTTTCTCTTTATCAATACCTTCCTTTGCTCCTTCCGGTGTGGGAGGTTGGGATTGAGGAGGTGATTCTGGAGTATTGGACGGTTTGTTTCTTTCTTGTCCTGGCATGAAATTATATTATGTATACATCACCGCATGTTTTTTCGATTCTTTCTTTTGTGTTTCTAATACGGTTAATTAAGTTTTGAATTTGGAAACTTTGAGTATTCCCCAAGTCGTAAAGTTTTTTCATCTGTCTTAGGTCGTTTAAAAGTGTTACGGCGTTTATATCCGCTAATCCCTTGGCTTTATCATCAATGTTGTGGTAAATTTCATTTTTCATTAGAGTGCTTGGAGTGTGCAAATCTATTTTTCCTTCGTTTATTAAACTGATAACTGTTTGTATATATTGCGCATCTGTAGCGTTAACGCCTGTGGGATCTGTTTGTGGCTTGTTGATCATCTTTTGCACATTGTTTTCTACTCCTTTTGTTATAAGGGTTTTATCCACTAAAACTTTTGGCTCGTTCATTGTTTAAATTTTAGGTATAATTCAAGCTGAAGTTCTTTATATTATAGCAGAAAAATGAATATAAATAAAGCCAAACAACGTATAGATCGATTAAAAAAAGAAATTAAAAAAAGAAACTATGAATATTTTGTTTTAGATAAATCTAATGTTTCGGAGGCTGTTAGAGATTCTTTAAAAAAAGAGCTAATTGAGCTTGAGAACCATTTCCCGTCTTTGATAACTCCGGATTCTCCAACTCAGAGGGTTGGAAGTGTTCTTTCAGGAAAGTTTAAAAAAGTTAAGCATATTACTCCGAAAAAAAGTCTTCAGGATGCCTTTTCGGCTGATGAAGTGCGTGATTGGTATGAAAGAATTTCAAAACTTGTTCCCGATGAAAAAATAGAATTTGTGTGTGAACTTAAAATCGATGGATTGAATATTTCCATTCATTATAAAAACGGAAAATTTGTCAGGGCTCTTACGCGTGGGAATGGGATAGAAGGGGAGGATGTAACTCATACTGTTAGAACAATCGAGAGTATTCCTCTTGAATTGAATGAAAAGGTTAATGTTGAGCTTTCCGGGGAAGTTTATATGCCAAAGAAAAGTTTTGATGAGTTGAATAAAAAACAAGAAACTCTTGGTGAGGCTTTGTTTGCAAATCCACGGAATGCAGCTGCTGGAAGTATTCGTCAATTGGATCCAAAAGTGGCTAAATCAAGGAATCTCGATGCTTTCTTTTATGAACTCGGGCGAAATTCTTTAAGTGAGGTTCCGGAGTTTCAAGAAGATTTATTTAAGACTTTTAAAAAGCTCGGATTAAAAGTTAATCCGAATTGGAAGAAATTAGAATCAATCGAAGAAGTTATAAAATTTTGTAAAAGTTGGCATAATAAAAGACAAAAAATGCCATACGAAATTGATGGGATTGTAATAAAAGTGGATAGTAAAGCTCAGCAAGCCAAGATGGGGTTTACGGCTAAATTCCCACGTGGAATGCTTGCTTATAAATTTCCTGCACAGCAAGCGATAACTGTGGTTGAGGATATTCAAGTTCAAGTTGGAAGAACAGGGGTACTAACTCCTGTTGCACATTTAAAGCCGGTTTCAATTGCAGGTTCAACTGTTTCTCGTGCTACGCTTCACAATGAGGATGAGATTAAGAGAAAGAATATTCGAATAGGGGATAGTGTTATTATTCAAAAAGCTGGAGATGTTATTCCGGAAGTGGTTGAAGTAATTAAGAATCTTAGAACTGGAAAAGAAAAAAAATTTATTTTCCCAAAACATTGCCCTGTTTGCGGAGAAAAAGTTGTAAGAAAAGAAGGAGAGGTTGCATATAGGTGTATAAATGATGATTGTCCGGCTAAAAAAAGAAGAAATTTTTATCATTTTGTGTCAAAGTCTGCTCTTAATATTGATGGTCTTGGAGAAAAAGTTATAGATGAACTTTTGGATATCGATCTAATTAAAGATCCTGCGGATATTTTTACTCTTGAGGTTGCTGATTTTTATAATTTGCCTTTGTTCAAGGAGAAAAGAGCTAGGAAGGTTTTCGATGCTATACAAAAAAAGAAATATATAACATTGGATAGATTTTTGTTTGGTCTTGGGATCAGATATGTCGGAGAAAGAGCAGGCAAAGATATTGCTAAGTTTATTTTAAGGCATTTAAAAAGAGTTGGTCCGGTTCCAAAAATCGAGATTAAAACTTCTACTGTTCAAGCTAGTTTATTTGAGAACGCGAAGGCTCCGAAGATTGTGGAAATTAAAGATGCCTTTACGCCTGATGATGTCATTAAAACCATTCAATCTGTTGATATAAAAGATATCGCTAACATTGAGGGGATTGGAGGTGCTGTTGCCGAGAGTCTTACGGATTGGTTTTCTGATGAGAAAAATATAAATTTGATGAAGAAATTCAATAATATCGGAATGGCCTTTTTTATTGCGGGAACAAAGGAAAATCCAAAAATTTCCGGTAAAGGATTTGTGTTAACGGGAACGCTTAAAAGTATGACAAGGCAACATGCGAAAGCCATAATTACTCAAGGTGGTGGGCATGTTAACAGTTCAGTTAGTGCAAAAACCGATTTTGTTATTGCTGGGGATAATCCGGGAAGTAAATATAAGAAAGCAAAAGAGCTTGGAGTTACTGTATTAAACGAAGATGAATTTAGAGCACTTGTTCTTCCTCAATAAGTTCTCCCCCAAACATGTTAATAGCTTCATTTGCGAGATCTGTTTTGGGTTCTTGGTCTTTCCCGGAAGTTGTAAGCTCCGGTTCTTGCTTTTCTGTTGTAAGTTCAACCTTCCCAAGGACGAATTCAACTCTTCCGCGCTGTTTAAATATATTGGCGATTGCTGAGTCTATTTCCAATTTAATTTCCGTAGTATCCACTTTTTCTTTATGGAATGATGATGAGAATTCAATTGTAACGATTCCATTCTCAACTTTTAATGGACGACCTTCTTTAAAGCTCATCCGTGCGAACGGAGTTTTAATAAGCTCTATAATTCTTGGCCAATTTTCTTTTACGTAACTTATTGTGAGATCCGGTTTCTCCGATGGAGTTTGGCGTTCTTGTTCCGATATATTTGTTTTTATTTGGGAATGAGTTCTCTCTATTTTAATATTTGGATTTGTTTTTATTTCAGGTTTTAACTCTGGTTTATTAGCTTCGTTTGAATTTGGAATTGTAGTACATTTAATTGATGCTATTTCTAGTGGTAATTGCGGAATTGTTGTTGATTTAAGTTGGAAATAGGCTTCTTGGAATAAATTTATTGTTTTAAGTATCTGTTTTGTTTGATTAGTATCTTCTTGCTCTGTGGAATTTAACATTTTCTGTCTTAAAAATTCCAAGAAATCTTTTGTAAATTGAATAAGATCAAGACCTTGGGCATAAAGATCGTGAATTTCCGCGATAGCTCCTTTTATATCATTTGAGAATATATATTTGTAGAATGAATCAAGTGCCGATTGTCCGCTAATGCCAAGTACTGTGCGAACTTGTTCAAATTTAAGTTTCTTTTCTACTGTTAATTGCTCAAATAAACCTATTGCGTCTCTTAATCCTCCTTCGGCTATATGAGCTATTGCATCAATGGCCGGTTGTTCTGCATCTATTCCCTCCATTTGGGCAATATACATCAGCCTTGTTGAAATAGCTTTTTTGCCGATTCTTTTAAAATCAAATCGCTGACATCTTGAGATTATTGTTTCCGGGACTTTATGTACTTCCGTTGTTGCAAGCACAAAAAACACATGATCTGGTGGTTCTTCCAGTGTTTTAAGCAGAGCATTAAATGCCTCCTTTGTTAACATGTGTACTTCATCGATAATATATATTTTATTTTTTGCTCTTGTTGGTGCAAAATTAATCTTATCTTTTAAGTCGCGAATTTCATCTATTCCCCTGTTTGAGGCGGCATCAATTTCCATGAGATCTATAAGGTTTGATTCTCGTATGGCAATACACATTTCACATTTATCGCATGGTTCTCCTTCCGGAGTTGGATTTGTGCAATTTAAAGCTTTTGCAAGAAGCCTTGCCGTTGAAGTTTTGCCTGTTCCTCTTGGTCCGCAGAAAAGATATGCGTGAGCGGGATTTCCATTTTTAAACGCGTTTAGAAGAGTTGTTCTTATATGGTCTTGCCCTACAAGATTTTCAAAGTTTTGCGGACGATATTTTCTGTATAAGGAAACTTCTGCCATAACCAAATTTTTTAATGGATTACAAAAGTTTGGGGCTTCAAACTATCAGAAAATGTTGGTATGAGCAAGAGACATCAGATCTAAATATGATCCTTGGCGTCGGTGCTCATTGAGACTAAATTAGTCAAAGTCTCATTAATCCTATGTCCAAATTGCGTCATTAAAAGTTGGAGTCTTGTCTCGTGCGGATTTGATATCTCTACAGGGGAGGTATAATTTTCTAAAGATTTTAATGCATCTTGTAATTGGTTAAAATCTCCAACCATATGCACCTCATCTCCATTAATTTTTAGGCCAATTGATTCCAGTATTGGAGCAACATGATATTGTCCAACATGTCTTTCAAGTCCTATTAAGGCAGATACAGAAATAGGGTGAAACTCACTTTTTGTAAGATCCTTAGCAATTTTGTTTAGGCATCCGAGAATACTTTTTCTTCCTACCGAGTCTATGCCTAAGAAGAAATCTGTAAACGAACCTATTTTTCCACCTGATTCTTTAATGTTCATTTATGCTTCATGTTAAATTTTTGCGCGCAAAATTATATGCACTAATAAGTATTATAGTTGTAATAAAAAATTTGTCAAAGCACTTTACCTATTTCTTCTATAAATCTTGCTTGACTAAAGCGGTTTGCTTGTGTTGTTAGATCCGTTAATTTGTAGTTTCTTTCGTTTATAAGTAGTTTCGCAAGTCCTTGTTCCATAGATTCGATTGTCGGTTTATTAAAAAATTCACCTGTTACTCCGGGAATAACCGTTTCGGTTACTCCGCCTTTTCCGTAAGCGAGTACGGGTGTGCCACATGCCATTGCTTCCACTGGAGTTATTCCAAAATCTTCTTCTCCTGGAAAAATGAATGCTCTGGCATTTTTATAATATTCGGCAACTTCTTTGTCTGTTTTAAATCCCAAAAAAGATATGTTAGGTCCGGCAATACTCTGCAAATAAGCTTTTTGAGAACCGTCTCCGATAATAACCAATTCTTTGCCTATTTTATTAAATAATGAAACGGCCAGATCGATTCTTTTATAAGGTGTGAGTGTGGATACTATCAGAAAGAAATTTTCTTTCTTTTTTGTTGATTCAAACCTTTTTATATCAACCGGCGGATATATGATTCTTGCTTCTTCTCGATAATATTTCATAATTCTGTTGCGTACGGTTTTTGAATTGGCTATATATATATCCGCTCTATCTCCGGCTATGCGGTCCCACATTCTTATTTTATTAAGCAAAACCGCAATTGCGATTTTCTTTAATTGTCCGACATTTTGTTCTTTTACATATTCGTGAGTCCAATCCCAAGCATATCGCATTGGAGAATGGAAGTAGCAGATATGTTTTGTATCTGTGTTTGTAACTATTCCGTGCGCGAAGGCTGAGCTTGAGCTTAAAACTATGTCAAAATCGCTTAGGTCTATTTCTTCAATGGCTTTTGGCATTTTAGGAAGCAGATATTTTTGTCTTTTTCGAATAAAATTGGGTAATTTCTGAAGTGAGGAGGGTCTTACTCTCTCTTTTGGAAACATAGATCCCACAGTCTTTTCATCATACAAAAGTGTGTATATTGGTGCATCGGGGAACATGTCTGCAAATACTTTTAATACTCTCTCTGCCCCGCCGAGTTTTAATAAAAAATCGTGTACAAGAGCTATTTTCTGCATTATATGATTTTTATTGATAGTCCCTTGTTTTAAGGTATACAAAAAGAAAAGAGTTGTAAATAAATTAGAGGTATAGCATATATTCTTTCCGAAGAAGATGGGGTTGAAGATATTAGGTTTGTATCGGAAAGTTTTTGGATTGTTTTACATGAACTCGGGTTTAGGGGTGAAAGAAACGCTTAAACTTATTGAAGGCTTTAATGCTAAGATTTAGTCTTGTTTAGAAATTTTATTAGTTTGCCAAGTGGCATTGTATTAAGTACATCACCTTTTTCAAGCCATCCTCTGCGTGCTATATATATACCGTATTGCATGTATGCGCGCTGTGAAGTGTGATGAGAGTCCGTATTTATAACAATTTTTGCTCCTTTTTCTTTGGCTCTCCTAAGATATTTATCCGTTAAATCCAAGCGTGTTGGCTGGCAGTTTAATTCAAGTGTCGTATTGTATTCTATTGCGGCGTCGATAACAGCTTCAATGTTGAGTTTATAAGGTTCTCTGCGGTTAATTAGTCTTCCCGTGGGATGTCCTATCATTTTTACATACGGATTTTTTATTGCTTTAATAATTCTTTTCGTCATATCTTTTTCCGACATTGAGAATTTTGAATGTACGGAAGCTGGAAATATATCCATTTGAGAGAGTATTTCATCCGAAAAATCTAGTGATCCGTCGGATAAGATATCAACTTCGGAGCCTTTAAAGATCTTAAAGTTTTTATCTTTATAGAGCTTATTGAGTTTATCTATTTCTTTGTATTGGTTAAGAAGTCTTTTTTCGTCCAGACCGTTTGCGATATGTGAAGATTTTGAATGATCTGTAATTGCTATGTATTCATAGCCCGCTTCGTAGCAATATTTAACCACTTTTCCCAGTGGTTCGGAGCCGTCAGAAGCATTTGTATGCATATGAAGATCTCCTTTTATATCTTTTAGTTCTATGGATTTTGGGAGTTTTCCTTTTTCGGCGGCCTCAATTTCTCCATCGTTTTTTCTTAATTCGGGAATAATGAATGGAAGTCCAATTGCTTTAAACACATCTTCTTCGGTTTTGCTTGCAAGATTCTTTCTACCTTTAAAAACACCATATTCGTTTACTTTAAGACCTTTTTTCTTTGCTCTATCCCTGATTGCGATATTATGTGCTTTTGAACCTGTGAAATAATGCATTGCCGCTCCAAAGCTCTCTTCTTCTATTACTCTAAGATCAACTTGAATTCCACTATTTAGAACAATGCTGGATTTTGTTGGACCATGTGCAAGTATCTCATCCATATGCGGATAATTTATAAAATGATCCATTATTGGTTTGGTTGCACTTTTTGTGGTTACCAAAATATCAATATCTCCAATTGTTTCTTTTCGTCTTCGGAGTGATCCGGCATACTCGCATTTTGAAACGTTTTTATGCTCGTTGATATACGAGATGACGAGCTTGGCTTCATCAAGAGCAAGTGGCATTAAGCTCCTTTGTGAATATCTTTTCATATCTGCAATGGATTTGATAATTGCTTGTTCCGTTTTCTCTCCCATACCTGGAAGACTTCTTAATTTCCCTTCGTTTGCCGATTCTTCTAGGGCTTTTATGTCTTTTATCCCAAGGTTCATATATATGAGTTTGACTTTCTTTGGACCAATTCCTCTAAGATGAAGCATGTCCAGAAGTCCGGGGTGAAAATGAGCAAGAAGATCTTTATGAAGACTGCAGTCTCCCGTTTTAATAATTTCTTCAATCATCGAAAAGAGATCTTTCCCGACTCCGCGAATTACCATTATTTTTTTTGGATCTGTTTCGTATGCACTTTTTAAATCGCCGGCAAGATTATGTATAATTTGTGCAGCTCTATGATATGAACGTACGCGGAAAGGATTCTCGTTTTGAATTTCGAGAATATCACCTATCTCCTGAAAAATGTCAGCGATTTTGTTGTTTATCATTGAATTAGTATGTCAATTGTTTTTTTAATTGCTTTATCCCATGTGAATTTAGACAGGATAGTGTTTTGCATGGCAGTTGTTTCCTCTTTTAATTTAGGGTTTTTAATAAGTTTCTCCATACCTTCTTTAATGGATGCTGAGTTTTTCGCATCAACATAAATTGCTCCGTTCCCGGCTACTTCCGGGATGGAAGCCTCGTGAGAAGTTATAACCGGTTTATGGTATGTATAAGCTTCCAAAATGGGGAATCCGAATCCTTCGTAAAGAGATGGGAAAATAAATGCGTTACAATATTTAAGCAGGACATGTTTCTCGTTTTCGGTTATATATCCCGGCATTAAAATGTATTTAAATGCTTCTGATTTTAGAGCTTTTTTGAAAATATCTCCGAAACCCTGACCTCGTTTACCCGCAAGAATAAGTTTCCAATTTGGGAATGTTTCGTGGAAGGCTAAAAACGCACTTATTATTCTTCCTATATTTTTTTTATTCTCTAGACGGCCTATAAACAGAAAGAAATTATCATTCTTGGCAAGTCCCATTTTACTTAATATTTCAGAGTCTTTTTCGGTACTTAGTTTCTTTATTTTAAAATCGCATCCATGAGGAATAACTACTATTTTATTGCTTGGACACTTAAAAAATTTAATCAGATCTTGTTGAGTTGCAAAGCTTGGAACTATGATTGCAGATGTTTTTTTAACAGCGTATTTTGTTGTTTTTTTTAAATACCAATATTGAAAACGAGAATATTCCTTTTTAAGGTGCATAAAGGCAACATCATGGATTGTGATGATAGATTTTTTCGGAGAGAAATGCGGTAATACATGTGAAGGGACAAAAAGTACATCAGGTTTATGAAAAAGCATTTCTATGGAGAGTCTTATCTTTGTCCAAAGCCTTGGGAATGGAATTATTCTATGTTTAACGGTGCCGGTTTTGTAGAGTGTGAGTTTTTTTGGAGAATATAAAACGAGTGTGTGATTTTTTTGATGTTTAAAATAATCGATTAATCCTTGGATAATTTTAACCGAATAATGTTCAACGCCCGTTCCGCCGGATAAATTAAACCTTGATGCGTCTATACCAATTATCATTTTTTATATATTATTATGCCTGTGTTAGCGCCACACTTAAGATTATCTTATATCCGTGTTTTTGCAAAGTTTGTGTAGCTGATTTAAATGTGGAAAGTGTTGTGCATACATCGTCTATAAGCATAATAGGCGTATTTTTATCCAGAATAGAATTATTATTCAAAATAAAAGCATTTTTCATATTTAGTAGGCGCTGTTTTCTGTTTAGAGTTGCTTGCGATGCAGTGTTTATTTCTCGTTTTAATAATTCCGTAACGGGATATTTTGTTAATTTAGATAAATAATCAGCAAGTAATCTGGCTTGATTAAACCCTCTAAAAGTTTCCCTTTTTTTATGCAATGGGATTGGGACAAGATGTGTTTTAGGTGGGGGAGGATTACTAAGAAATGATTTTTGCAATATTTTGGCCAAAGGCTTGGCAACATCTTTATAATAATTGTATTTTAATCCGTGCAAAGCTTTTTGCAGAGCTTTGTTTGAATGATAGTCGCAAGGAGTATAAAGTGTTTGAATACTGTTATCGTCAAGTGGATTCTTTTTATACATTTGTTTTTTAAAAGAGATACTTTTGATACATTCTTCACACAAAAAAGTTCCTTCTTTTTTGCATGAGACGCAGATGGGAGGAAAAAATAGTTTTGCAACAAAGTTGTTTATTAAAGACAAACACTTCATGACAAAACCATATTCCAAATTAATGAAATAATTCTAAAATTATTATTAAATACCTAATCATAAAATTTCTCAGATTACATTTGATTTGTTGAATTTCCATCGTAACTATATTAAAATACACGGGCTGTTAGGCGAATTAAGTAAATAGATGGGCGGTTAGCTCAGTTGGCTAGAGCGCGTCGTTGACTCCGACGAGGTCAGTGGTTCGATTCCACTATCGCCCACCAAATAAATATTCGTACTTGAAAAAAGTCAAAAGCCTAACTATATTAAGGCTAAGTACTTTATTCTGCTTAAATAAAAAATATTGGAGAATAAAAAACACGAATTAATAAAGGAGGAGTTTCGCTCCAATCCCAATATAAAAGGGGATTATAAAGTTAGTCCGTTTGAAAAATACAATGGTAAGTTTCGCACAAGTTTTGGAACGCTCTTGTTAGGAGTTTTACTTGGTATAATTGGGCTCGTTTTACTTGGATATTCGGAAGGCATAGATAACGATTTAAACATTGTTAGAAGAGCTCCTCTTATTCAAGAGGAAAATCTTATTCGAACTTCAGGGACAATTAAGCTTGTGGGGCTTCCGAATATTAAAGAAGAGCTAAAAGCTCCGAATATGGGAGAAGATCTTCTTTATTACTTAAAGGTAAATGAAAATAAGATTAATGGGGAATGGAAACAGGTTAATAAACAAGAGTTTGCCACTTCTTTTTATATCGGTGAAATTTATATAGATACTTCTAAGGCTGATTTTGAATTTAATTTGGATAAAATCAGTGAGAACGAAACGGGAAATACAAGAGAAATCACTTACGGTGTATATGCGAATAATCCAATTATGGTAATAGGGTCCCTGCATGGCAAATCTATAGGGGGTGGATCTGTGCTTATTGTTAGTAATAAATCGAATAAAGATATTATAAAATCGGTTTCCAATATCGGGAATAGGGATTGGTGGGTTTATAAAGTCGGAGCACTACTTTTAATTGCACTTGGAATAGTCTCATTGATTTTACCTATTCTTACATTTCTTGATGTTTTTCCGCAACTGGGGCTTAATGCTATCTTACTTATATTCTTGTTCTCGTTTTTGGTATCTTCGCTTCTTGTATTTGTAGCCGCCATTATTGTTACATTCTGGTGGGTGATATTTGTTATAGTCGGGGCGGTATTAATTCTTCTTGTTAGAATTAAGTCCAAAAGAAGATATTATCATCCGATTTCTTTTACCCCGTAATATTTTTTATGTTTTTACTTGAATCTTTGAACCTGCCATTGAGAAGTCCGGCTCAAAAATTTTCTTTACCCGGAATTGATGGGAAGGTGTATTCATTAGATGATTTTATAGGAAAGAGAGCTCTTATTATTATTTTTATGTGTAATCATTGTCCATATGTTCAAGGTGTTATTCAAAGGCTTATAACTCTTCAAAAGGAATTTAAAGACGATAAAGTTGCTTTTATTGGAGTAAATGCCAATGATAGTATAAATTATCCGGAAGACAGTTTTGAAAAAATGAGCGATTATGCCAAAAAATGGGGGCTAAATTTCCCATATTTAAGAGATGAATCGCAGGAAGTTGCTAAAAAATATAAGGCACAGTGTACTCCCGATATCTTTGTATATGATAAAGATCTTAAACTTGCTTACCATGGGAGAATAGATGATAATTGGCAAGATGAAGATAAAGTAACAACTCGTGAATTAAAAGATGTCATAGAGGCTTTGTTAAACGATAAAAAGCTGGTAGAGAAACAAAACCCATCTATGGGATGTTCTATAAAATGGAAAAATCAATAAGTTTTTTAACTTACATTTCACATGAAATGTATGATTTTGTCTGTATTCGGATTAATAATTTTCTTTGTACCTACTGTAAACGCTTTAGATATATCGTTCTCTGATCATATTGGACAAGTCTCGCAGGTGCTTTATAAAATTTTAATCGATTTCGATAAGGTTTTTAATGAAGATATAAATTTGGAGCTTACTCCAATTCATCAACAGTATGATGCTTCTTGTGGTACTGCTGCTTTGGCGATTGCACTTTCCGGTAAATTAAATGTTCCCGAGCAAGAAGTTACTCAATGGGGATGTATCCTAATAATTAGATGTACGAGCAGGATGGAAAGTATATCTGGGATGATCCGCAAAGATGTATAAACACAATCTTGTTATAGAAGGGTTTAGAGGAGTTTTGGCAAACTCGGAAATTTTTTATGTGGTTGATCCTTTTTACGGTAATAAAATAGAAATGACTCCGACCCAATTAAATGATATATTAAAGGGCTATAATTACTCAGGAGTTGTGATCAAGTTTTAGTTTTACGCTTGATAATTTTTGCGCTATACTTAGCGTGTTTTTTACAGATATTTAAGCTAATTTCTTATGGATAATCAACAAAATCAACAAGGAGATGTGACACAGCCATCGTCAACCGGCGGGGTGCCACCAACAACAGGAGGTCAATCAATAGGGGGTGCAAAGCCACAGTCAACCGGAGGTGTGCCACTAACAACAGGCGCACAACAACCGCCAATAGGAGGAGGTATACATCCACAGAAACCTGCGGAGGAAGATACAACCCCGGCCAACTTTCAACTTGGAGCTCTATTTACGGATGGAATAAAAATAAAACTTCAACCTCATCCGGATACAAATTTTGATAATGATAAGTTTTTAATGTTGCTGGCTTCTTCTATTTCTCTTTCCAAAACGGAGAAAAAAAGAATTATTGATGCTGTGCCAAAATTGAAACAATGGCAAATTGATGAGCTTATTACTATTTTCGAGGAGGAAAAAAAGAAGTTTTCACAATTATCAAAGAAACATGTTCCTCAGCTGGAGAAACTTGCGAAACAGCATTATGAAGATTGGAAGGATTTGGAAATGGGGCAAGAGCAAATTAGCAAACAAGGCGAAGAACAAAAGAAGGCTGATGAAATTAGAAAATCTTTAGGACTTTAAGTTTTCCGCTTACTTCTATTTTATCTTTATTTAGTTTCTCTAGCAATATTTGAACTATGTCGTTGGGTTTTGTTTCACTTTCTTTTAGATTCACGGAAACTCTTATGTAGTTTGGCGTAAAGCCCTTTCCAATTCCATTTTCGTCGATTGTTTCAATAAGAACATTTTGCACTGTGCCTATGTTATTTTTATAAAAATTTTCTCTCATAATTCTCTCTATCTTTGCCATTTTGGCGCACCTTTCCTTTTTGATATCAGGGGGGATTTGATTTACCATAGATGCTGCAATTGTTCCTTTACGTCTTGAATATGGGAAAATATGGATTTTGCTAAATTGTATTTCTTGGATATACTTTAAGGTTTCTTCAAAAAGTTTTTGGCTTTCCCCGGGGAATCCTACGATTACATCGGTGGTTATGCCGATGTTTGGAGATGCCTTTCTTAAATTTCTTATCATTGATGTAAAAAGAGTTTTGTCGTAATGCCTGTTCATGCTTTTTAAAATGGTATCCGATCCTGATTGAAGAGAAACATGTAAGTGTGGACAGAATCGTTTGTTTTTAAAAAGGTTGTAAAATTTATCCGGATACATTTGAGGTTCTATCGATCCGAGTCTGAGTCTTGGTAAATCCGTTTCCGCTAAGATTGTTTCTATTAGGTCGGGGAGATCCATGTTTTTATGTTTCCACATCCCAATATTTATGCCGGTCAAGATAATCTCTTTGTATCCGTTAGCAATTTTTTCTCGAACCTCTTTTAGGATTTCTTCCAGTGGAACACTTTTTTCTCGCCCTCTTGCGTATGGAATAATGCAATATGTACAAAAATTATTACAGCCATCCTGTATTTTTATTAATGATCTTGTTCTATTCTCCGAGAAATTTGTTGTTTCGCAACTCTCGGGAAAGTCATTTGAGAAATTCTCAAGGAGTTCGTACAAGTCTTCACGTTTTTGTATAACATAGTCAACATTCGGCAATTTTGTATATTCTTCTTTGGCAATATTTGCTCCACATCCGAATATTACAACTTTGGCTTTTGGGAAACGTTTTTTTAACGGTGAAATGGATTGACGCGACTTTTTGTCAGCATTTTGCGTAACGGTGCATGTATTTATTAAAATTACATCGGCATCGTTAAGTTTGTAGGTCTGTAAGTCCGATACATAGTTTTCTTTACCAAAAATATCTTGAACTTTGTCCGATTCATATCTATTAGCTTTGCATCCGAGAGTTTTTATTACGATTTTCATAAGTACTTGAAAGTTCTGCTTACTGGGCATATTATATTTACACTTATTTTAATAATTTAATCAAACGATTATGAAAAAGATGATGTTAATTTTAAGTGCTATTCTGGCTATAACGGTGCTTGGTGGTTGTGGCTCTGAAAATACCGATGTCAATAAAGATGTAGCTACAAACAATGGTTCTCAAGTGAATGGTTCTCAA
>JAGGUZ010000027.1 GCA_021158225.1 bacterium
ATTTTAAAGTTGAGGTAGCTTCTGAAATACATGGGATTAGAGTTGCTGGTGGTGATGATGATCAATTATATAATATTACTGTACAAAAAACATCTGGAGCTTCCGGTACAGGGGCTAATGCAAAAGTTGGGATACAATTTTTAGATGGTAGTTCTACTGATTTGGTTCGTCCCGTCATAAAGAACTGTAGGGTTTTTGGAAATGGTACCGGTAATTATTTTACAGATGGAATACATGTGAGTTCCGATAATAGAATAACCGGAGTGTGGGGTTATGGGAGCAATGTTTTAAATGCACTTGTGGAAGGAAATAATGTGGATTTTGTAGGAGAAACGGCATATGTATTTGTTGGCGCCGATAGCAGTTCATTATTTAATAATAGAGCTTCTCGAATGGGTGTTAGTGGGTCTGCATTTGGTATATATATGGGAAATATTACGAATGTGACAATGAATAACAATGTTTTCGTAGATTCTATATCTAGTGGAACAGTTGCTATTGGTATTGATGCTGTAGCTGTTACAGGCGGATCCGGTACTTACGATAGTGTTTTTAGCTCAAACATTATTAATGGAACGGCTAGTGGAGGAACTGGCTTTGTTGATGGGTTTCAAGTTGGGGCATCCGGAAATGGGGTTTATAGAACCTTGTTTGAAAATAATTCAGTTCTTGGTGCGACCACATCTTCAAAACATGCTTTTACAGTTTTGGGTGATGTTGATGACAGTACTTTTACAAGTAACAGTATAACTGGTTGGGATTACGGAGTAACTTTAAGTGCCTCAACTCAAGATCGTAATAATATTCAGGAGAATGTCTTTGTTAAAGTAACTCAGCCGATTCAAGATTTAGGTACCGATACCAAAGTTGATGTTAGTGCTCATAGGGCTAGTGGTAATCCTACAGCAACTGATGATACGGATTCAGGTTTTTATATCGGGGCGGTTTGGATTAATACTTCTACGGATGAAAGCTGGATATGTGTTGATGATACTGCTGGGGCTGCAGTTTGGAATAAAATTGTTGACGATACTACCAATATAGGAGGAACAGACGCGAATAATTTTGTGTTGGATCAAGATGGAACTGGTGGTGATGTAACCTTACAATTTGGGACGACTTTAACACGTTTGCTTGGATGGGATTCCTCTGAAGGAGTGTTGTCTACATTCAATAATCAATTTGTATTTAGGAATCAGCAAAGTTCAAATCCTCCGGTTGCGTGTAGTTCCGCTGTTTCGGGCAGGCAATGGATGGACAGCGATACTGGAATTCTTTACATTTGCGATACAAGCAATGGAAGGAACAAATGGCTTTCTACATATGAGGCGGTGATGTTTGGTGATGAAAGTGGGTCTTGCGGTTCCGGAAATGATCTAAGTAACGATGCGGATTGTAATGTTGACTGGGGAAATGGTCTTGGTCCTGATACGAATACGGATCTCGGATTTTATATTCCATATCCAATAACAATAACTGGTTATGGATTTTCTGAAGACAATGATGCCTGTACAAGCGGTTCGTTTGATTTAGAGGTTTGGTCTACAGGTAGTAACTCAAATGATAACAATTATACCCTAGAATCCACTGTTGCTTCCGGATTAACCGGACAAGCACACAACAGCAATACTCTTAATATCAACCTTGCCGGGAATGAATATATCTTATGGGGAATAGACAACAACTGCGGTCAGGCAATTGATGATTGGAATATGATTCTTTATTATCGGGCCAGACACGACTAAAGTAGTTCGGGAGTAATAGCATAAAGAAGAGACCACTCGTCTTGATTGTCTTTTTCAAGACATACAACACCTCCTTGCTGGAATTTAACAGGGTCTTCGTCTTGTGTGTGTGCTAACAAAAACGATGCAAGTTTTGTCATAAATGGTAAGTGTCCTACGAGCATTAAACTTCCTTTGTAATATTCAAATGTGTCGAGCCAATATACTATATCGTCCATTGGTTTTAAGCCCTTCTTTTCTTCTATGGCATGTTTTATAAGAAGATCTTTTGCGAATATCTCAGCGGTTTGTTTGGCACGTAACTTCACGCTGTGAAAAATTTCATCAACGGTTATGCCGGCTTTCTTTGCAAATTTTGCTACTTTTGTTACATCGGAAACTCCTTTATCCGAAAGCGGTTCTGATGGATCTTCCGACTCTGGTTTTTGCTCGCCATGTTGAACTAAGAATAGCTTCATATGTAGTTTTATTATTTACGATATTTGTATTGTATTCCAAAAATTAGAATGATACAATAACACTGTACTAGTATAACAGTATTATGAATAAATACATGAAAAATTTGGTGCAAGTCCTTGTTGATATTGATAATGTCAAAAAAATGGAAGGATTTTTAAATACTATTTTAACGGGACACGAGAGAGATTCTATCCCGAGGCGTTTGGAAATAGTTAGATTGTTAAAAAAGGGAGTTAGTCAGCATGACATAGCTAAAAAACTTGGAGTAGGAGTTGCAACAGTTACAAGAGGCTCCAAAGAACTTCAAAACAGTAATTGGTGGCGAGATTATTCCTCCTCAACTCATCCCAGTTTTTGATGAGATTGCATGGGGATACGAAGCTTTCTCGCATGATGTCTCGCAGTTGCTCGGTACTGTGGTAGTCTCAAGGGGAATCGAACCCCTGTTTTCAGGATGAAAACCTGATGTCCTAACCACTAGACGATGAGACCTTATTGTTAAACAAACTGATTAAACGGTTCTGATAGGCGCAAGTAGCAAGAAAAAGTATATATAAAACCCACTTAAAGTCAAACTCTTTAATTGTCTATGCGAATTTCTTTATCGGGTTTTAACATATTTTTAATATGATTCGTATTTTCAAGATTAATCATTGAGCGGGCATTCATAACTTTCATCTTAAGTGCCTTGTTCGTGTTTTCCAGTTCCTCATTTTGCAGTATTAGTTGAGAGTGAACATATCCTTTTTGCGCCGAATTACTTGTGTTCAATAAAAAAACAATACTTAAAATAACGGTAATTAGAACTAGCCCGAACATTAAAGTAACTATTGTTTTACGAACTTCTTGCGAGAGAGTGCTTTTTTTTCTAATTACTTTCCCTCCGTATTTTCTGCCTATTATGCTATCCGTCATATTTATCTACTGGGTTATCACTTCGTATTCGACCCATATTATACCGCTACCAAGGTTTGCTATTTTTTGGAATGCAGCTTTTGACAAATCAAGTGATCTACCGGTTACATAAGGACCTCTATCGTTTATCCGTACATTAACAGATTCATTATTTGCCAAGTTTGTTACTCTAACAATTGTTCCAAAGGGGAGAGTCCTATTTGCGGCGGTAAGATCAGTAGCCGTATAAGGTTCCCCGCTTGAAGTGCCATGTCCTTCTAAATAGTCACTATAGTAACTTGCTTTTCCAAATTTATGATTCTCTTTACTCTTTATATATCGATAAATAAGTTCTGCAAATTTTGATCTTGTCATTTCTTTACCTGGGTTGACGTTGTTTTGTATTGTTATATATATGATTCCTCGCAATTTTGCTTCCAAAATATATGGGGCAAACCATTGCGAGACATGCACATCATTAAATGGATCCTGTGTAACTTCCGGAAGGGTAACGTCATCACTTTCCATTGTCATTTTAAAACTTTCAACCCTACTAACCGTCTTTGATGGCTTAAAAGTTCCATCTTCATATCCTTTAACAATTCCCAGTTCTACGCCTTTTTTAAGATATGGATAATACCACAAACTTTTATAAATGTCTGTAAATTTTAGCATCCCATCGGTAAAATTTATACCACCTAGACTGTTGTTTTTAATATAAAGAGGATCTATTAAATTATTTGCTTTAAGAATAATTTTTAGAGCCTCGGCTCGACTAATCGGACTATCCGGCTTAAAACTACCATCTTTGTATCCGATTATAATTTCTTTCTCACTTAAATATTTAAGTGCCGTATACTCAGGATGCCCTATACTTACATCTGTATAAAGATTCTCATCGCTGTTTTGCTCATCTTGCGTATCTTGGGCGTAAACAAAAGTCGCAGATGCAAGAATTCCGATAATAAACAATAAACCTAAAATGTAACGATTAATTTTCATATACAATAGTCACTTGTCTATGATCTCCATTCCCTATGCTTTCAGTTTTAATGTTGTCGTAGCCGGCATTGGCTATATAAAGATGTACAACTCTTCTAAAATAGGGAGACATCGGAGGAAGGACTTGAGTTTTTTTTGTCTTTTTTGCCATTTCTATTTTCTTTTCCGTAAGACTTATTACATTGTCTTCTTGTCTCTGACGATAATTGTCAACATCAAGAAGAATATTAAAATCTTTTTGAGTTTGCTTCCAAGCAATTACCTTTACCAGATGTTGCAGAGAATGGATGTTTTCTCCATGAAAGCCGATTAGTATACTTGGATCTTCAGTTTCAATGTTAATGCGATATAAATCGGTTCCGTTTTGATCTTCGCTTTTAATGATTACCTTGTCAAAAGGGACTTCAAGTTTAATAAGCATTTGCTCAAGTATTTCTTTTAATGTTGTATCAGTTTTCATTTTTTAAATATATTAATTAAGATTAGGTGATTTTTTCTGGTTTATTATAGCAGGTAATTACTTTTTTTCTATAACTCTTACCTGAGCTTTATTCTTTTTGTGTTTACCGGAAACACGTTTATTTACATATAACTGTTGCAATATTCCAAACACGGTTGATGTTCCCCAATAAAGACCAACTCCGGAAGGGACGGACGCCGTGAACAAAGCTATCATTACAGGCATAACATAGACCATCATTTTGCTTGCCATTTGCATTTCATGTCCTTTCCCGCTCTTTTTATTGTTATCGTCATTATTATTCTTAATAGCCATGGAAAGTTTTAACTGGAAGTATTGTAATGAAGCAACAATTAACGGCAATGCAAAGACATTTCGTGTTTGCAGATCAAGTAGTCCCAAAAAGTTTGAATTAATTACGGACAGATCAAACCCTTTTAAAGGGGCGTATAGTAGATAAATATTATCCGGATTAAGCCCTGTTCTAATTACATAAAACAGTCCGATTAGAATAGGCATTTGAAGTAATAACGGTAAACAACTTCCAAACGGATTAACTTTATATTCTTTGTATAAAGCAAAAGTTTCTTGTGCGATTTTTTCTTGATTGTTTTTATATTTTTCTTGAAGTTTTTTTATTCTCGGTTGTAATTCTTGAAGTTTTTTTTGTGATTCCAGCCCTCGTTGAGAAGGGATAAACAAGATCGATCGAAGAATAATTGTAAGGAGAATAATGGCAAGTCCAAGATTGTAGTTTGGGACAATACTTACCAGATAAATAAGTGAATTGTAGATTGGTTGGTATAAGAATGTTCCCCATATATACCCGAGCCACGATTTACCGTTAACTGTAAACTCATTTGATTGAAATTCTTTAACGCCATCCGGAGTAATTAAGTTCGCTCCGATTTTATATTTTCCTATGTCATGAAAAAGGGCGTGATTCCAAGATGTATAACTAATTTTTAAGTCTTCTCCAGCCTTAATTGTGATGTTATCTTGTGAATTGCATATAATTTTTGGGCTTGCTTTAAGTTGTACCCATTCCCCATTCTGGCTTTTATAAACATTAAGTGGCTCACGAGGGCAATCGTTCTCTATTGTTATTTCCTTGTCGGTATTGTTTCTTAATTGAACCGTAACAAGATCGTTGAGTTTATATTCGTTGTTAAGTACGGCAATGCCAAGATCTCCTCCTGTTAAATTTGCATCTAAATTGGTATTCCCATTACATCCTTTAAATAGGAGCAATAGTGCAATAAAAAATAGTCCGAAAAGTAAAAATTGTCGTTTCATGATTTAATAGATAATAAAAATTTTAATATATCTCTAGTATTCTGACCTATTTTCTCATAATTGCAAGACACAATTTCTTTATAGGGTATAAGCACAAGGTCAAAATGAAAGTCTACTTTGTCTTCGAGATGTGCTTTTGTTTGCAATCTAATGCTTTCATAAATTTGTCTTCTTTTTAGGTTTCTTATAACTGCACGTTTTTCCACTTTCTTACTTATTACTATAGCCCATCTGTTATATAAAAGTCTGTTGGGTTTATATTTTACAATAAAAAACCCGATCTTTTTGCTGTTTGGTTGCTTCAAGAGCTTTTGTACCCGCCATCTGTGTAGGCGAAATTTTTGAGCAATCATAAACTTTAGATGCCTTATTTCAGTTTCTTTTCTACTGTCAGTTCTTTTCTTCCTTTCCTTCTTCGCGAATTAATTACTCTTCTGCCGTTTTTTGTACTCATACGAGTCAAAAAACCGTGTTTTCTTAGCCGTCTTTTCTTTTTAAGTTTTCCAAGCATTGTATATGTTCCTTAAATAGCGGAGAGATGATACTTTAAAAGACCTGTTTAAGTCAATGCAATAATTTAATGCCGGCAATTTATTGACAAATCTGTTTAATATGGTAAGCTTTACAACCTTGTAAAAATCTAAAAAATTGTAATGGGAATAGATCATATAGAACCAGATGACACTGGCAAAGCGTTAAAGACCTCTTTTGAAGAGTTAGATAAAGAGTTAGATGTCTTGTCTAAATTAATTTTAGATAATAATGCTATCAAAAATTTGAATAGATTGACCGAAGAAACAAGGGAAGAATTTGTTATTGGATTAAATGATTTATTTGCTTGGTTGCGCGAAAAAGGAATAGTGACCGAAGATCAAATTCAAAATGATAGCGAATTTAAAGAAATTGTCGAAAGACTTGGTGGGGCACGTTTACTGCTTGAGAAAATCCCGGATTTGTTGACTATCTTTATAAGGCAAACTACACTCGATGTTCTTGAACGCGAATATAGAGCCTCAAAGGTTAGACGACTTTTTACGACATTCACTTTGCTTATTGGAATTCTTGGAATTGCTGCTTTTTCATATGGTGTTTATAGAGCGGTCTCTCACAAAGAAGTTTCTCCAGTTACAGTAAAGTGCCAAAAATCCATGAATAAAGATTTATCAAAATGATTGAACTTGAACTTAATTTCATTTTAGGTTAAATTTGACAAGAGCGTTTAGATAGATGTCTAATCTTTAGTCAAAATGAAACTACGAAATCAATTTGAATTTCTCTTTATGGGAAAGGAAGAAGGAAGTTTTCTTGAGAATTATTCATATGACCTTGGGGAGGGGGAGGAGGAAGCAGGACAGCTTTTTGTTAATGTTGAAATCCAAAACAATCCTGCGGATGCCGAACTTATTGCAGAAACAATTTTTGATTCGGCGCGTAAAATTTTCTTTTCCGATTTGGAAAAAGATGTGTATTCAAGGTTTGAAGATGCACTTAAAGAAGTTAATACGGCGATTGATGCATTTAAAGCTGAAACAGTATCTCATTTTATTGGGAATTTACATGTAATTATAGGTGTTGTTGCCGGAAATGAGCTTCATCTATCTCAAACCGGCGATGCGGAGGCATACCTTGTTAGAAAAAGATATTGCAGTATTATTTCAGAAGGGCTTTCGGATCATTCTTCCAAGAAAGAAGAAACTTTTTCCAATATAGCCAGCGGGACAATCGAACCGGGTGATTTTATTTTATTCAGTACTACAAGACTTCTTAGATATATTTCAAAGAGTGATTTTATTCAAACTTTAAAATCTCAAGATTTGGTTGGATCATTGGGAGATCTTAAAGATGCTGTTACTCCGGAAATTTTAAGTAAAATTGGTATTATCGGAATGACTTTTCATGAGGGGCTTAGTGAACTTACCGATAAAGAAAAAAGGGGAGTTACAGAATATCTTGAGGAAGAAAATCCACAAAGAGCTCGCCATGCAAAAATAAAGCCAAAAAAATTAGGAGCTATGCTAAGCGGACTTGGTGATAAAGCAGTATATTATTTAAATAGAGGGTTAAGAGGGATGACATCTAAACAGCTTACCAAAGATAAAATTTTGGCAATGCTTATAATTGTGATCGTTTTACTTACCGCTGTTATTTGGTATGTTAAAAATAATGGTGCGACTCAAAGGGAAATAGCAAAATTGGACGAAGTTTTAACACAGGTTCAGGATGAAGTAAATACTGCCAGTTTGCGAGGAATAAGCAACAAAGATGCAGCCTCAAGTATTCTTGATGATGCGCAAAAAAAAGCGGTTGATGTTCTTAATTCTGGATATCACAGAAATAAGGCAAATGAACTTTTAGGTCTTATAGAGGAAGAAAAAACAAAACTTGATAACATTACTTATATTACCAAGCCAAAAGTTATTGCGGATCTTGCCACACAAAGAGATAATATTAGCGCACTTGGATTGATTCCTTATAAAGACCATCTTTTTGCATTTGAATACAATGCACTTTACGAGATTTTACTTAATAAAGTTGAAAAACCTGTAACGATTGATGATAACGAAACTGTTGTAGCCGGAGCTTATGATGATGATAACGATTCACTCTTATTCGCGACAAAAAGTGGAAAGATTATTGATTACTCAAACGGACAATTCCAGTTTATGGATACTAGTGACGGGGCTTTTCACAGTGCTATATCAATAGATGTTTATAACGGAAAGATGTATTTGCTTGATTCGACAACAAAACAGATTTGGAAGTATTCAAGGAACAGGGATTCGTACGGCTCTGCTGAAGGATATATTTCAGCAGAAGATCTTGCCGGACTTGGCGATGTTCAAGATTTTGCAATCGATGGATATATTTATGTGCTTCAAAAAGATGGGCAGATTGTTAAGTTTGATAGAGGTGCAAAAACGGATTTTACTATACAAAAAGCACCTTTGGATGAACTTTCCGCTCCTACAAAAATCTATACGGAACTTGATTTAAATAAGATATTTGTTCTTGAGTCTTCAAAAAATAGAGTTGTTGTTTTCGATAAAGATCTTAAAGGCGGAGGAGCTATTTATAGCGGACAATATGTGTTTGATGATTTGAGTGATATCAAAGATATATTCTTTGATAAAGACTCAAACAGATTATATTTGCTTGGTTCTCAAAAGCTTTACGAAGTGGAAACATAAAATTTATTAGACGATTGAGTTTATAAATTCAGCTATTTTTATTGCCGCACGCGGTTTGCTTTCTTCTTTAAGAGCGCTGGAATATTTTTGGTTTTCTTTACGAAAATTAGATATTAAAGAGGGGAGTTCGTCTATTCCTTTGTTTCCTTTTTTTAAGACTACTCCAAGATTGTGTTTTTCTATTAAAATCGCATTACCTTCTTCTTGTCCGGGGATGATTTGAGTGATTATCATTGGTTTTTTAGCGGCAATACATTCCATTATCGTGGCTCCTCCAGCTTTTGTGATAATTAAATCGCTTGTTTTCATTAGTTCCGGAATATTATTAACCCATTCCAAAAATGCCACATTTTTTTGAGTTTTAAGATGTTCTATTTTAGGCAATAAAGATTTGTTTCTTCCCATAACACCTATTACATTGTAATCTCTCTTATTATTTATAACTTTTTCGAATATTTTCATATTTCTTTTGTCATTACCCATTGTTGCAAAAAGTAGAACGGTATAGAGACGCGGATTAAGATTTAAATTTTTCAGTACTTGTTTTTTATCAACTTCTTTTATGAAATCAAGGCTTACCGGGAATCCGAGAATTTTAATTTGGTTTCTCGGCACGCCTTCTTGTATTAGAACTTCTGCAGTATCTTCGTTTGGGACAACGCGATAATCGCAGTCCGCAATAAGCCAAGCTTTATGAATGGAAATTGAATCTGTAATAATGTTTACGAATTTTGATCCGGGGTGTTTCTTCTTCCATACTTGAGCAATTGCATAGTCCCATATTGGAAATGTGGAAATTATAATATCGGGCTCTGTTTCTTTAAGTAATTTTTTCATTGCCGATTGGAGCGAAATATAATTAATCGCATTTAAAAATTTAATTGACCATCTTTTGTCGGAAAGCTCAAAAAAAGCTCGATAGAAAGATGGAATAAATTTAACAGAACTATCATACATTTTTTGTGTGGTTTTGCTAAAACTCTTGGATAACAATTGAAAGAAATCAACCATTACAACATTCATTTTGTCGCCGTAAAGTAATTCTAAGGCTTCTTTTGTTGCGGAGCTTGCGCTAAAATGCCCTTTTCCCATTTTGGCGTACAAAATCAAAATATTTTTCTTTTTCATCAAAGTAATAAGTTAGGTTCTATTTAAACATCCATTTATAGGCATCTTTTACAGCGTGTATAAGTGATTCCGGTTTGTATATACCAAGCTCTGTTATTACTCCTGTAAAGACATCCGGAGCTGTTATTTCAAATGCTGGATTATAAATTTTTACTCCTTTCGGTGGATTTTCCCATACTTCATTTGGATCTCTTTGTTCGATTTCTTCATCGAACCCATAAAGAGTATTCGGATCGAATTTCCACGAGTTTGTACATGAATAAGCTGGGATGCTGGATTCACGTGCCGTTTGTGCGAGCATCTCTGTTCCTATTTTATTAATCAGTTTTCCTTCGGAAGTAATTGCATCGCAACCAAAAAGAAATAAATCGGTTTTTCGAAGCATAGATCTTCCCGCACTATCAACAAAGTGGGTAACCGGAATCCCTTCTTTTGCAAGGTTTGTAGCTGTTTTACGACCTTGAAATTTTGGCCTTGTTTCCGTGTTGTATACCTCGAATTTTTTCCCTTGCTTCCATGCTTTCACTATAATAGCTTCTACGGTTGAAGAATGACAATGGGTAAATATTTTCATTCCGTCGTGAATTTTTTTTGCTCCGTATTCGGCAATTTTCTCCTTGGATTTTTTAAAATGATTAGTTACAAACAAATCTGCATTCGGATTTTCTTTGTAATTTTGTAAGCAGTAAGAGAGTGAATTGCGAAGAGCCGGTTCGGTCGGTCTTGTATTCTCCAATTCTTTTACGCTTTTTTTCATTTCTGCGTATTTGCTTGTTTTTTGAAGCTTTAATGTAAAAGCTTGTGTCGCAGCAATTGCAATAGCTTCCGCTCCTTGAATTTCAAGTGCCTTGATTTTTTTTATAATCTCTTTGTAGTCCATGGATGAATTTAAGTTAACTATTTAATTGTATAAGCTTTCTTGTATTCAAGGTTTCTTACATATCCAATGCGAGTTTTGTTCTCTGCATAAACGGTAAACAAGGCTTCTCCTTTTCTCACTTTTTCTCCGAGTTTCTTGTTTATATAAACTCCGGCACCGGGATCTTTTGGAGCTCCTGCGCTTCTTGCTATTGTGGCTATCAGTTTGTTTTTAATCATTGTTACTTTCCCGGATCTTCCGGATCTTACAACAAACTTATATTCACCGACTTTTGGCATCCTTCTTTTACCTTGGGCTTTAATTATTTTTTGAAACTGTTCCCAAGCTTTCCCGGATTCTAAAGTTTTGATAGCTGTTTTTCTTGCTTGATACTTAAAACTGTATTTTTTTGTTAAATAAAGCAGTTCTGTTACAAGTTTGATAGCTTTATCTCTAAGATCTTTTGGTGCGTCGGGTTCGTTTTTTAATACCTTAATAACATCTATAGCCTCCAATACAGGGCCTATGCCGTTTCCTACAGGTTGATCCGCGCTTGTGATTATTACTTTCATTCTCATTCCAAGCATTTTCCCTATTGTGAAGAATCGTTTTTTTAGTTTTGCAGCATCTTTTTTATCTTTTACTTTTCCTTGCGGTCCTATTGGAATATCTATAAGTACGTGATTTGAAGATACTGAGAATTTTTTAGCCATAATAGATGCCAAGAGCATACCTTGAGGATCCAGTTTTAATGGGTATCTTACTCTTATTAACTTGTCATCTGCGGCTGCAAGATCAACGCCACCTCCCCATGTAATAAATCCACCGACTTTCATTGCTATTTTCTTCAATTTTGAGGCTTCATTTGTTACATTAGCAAGAACTTCCATTGTATCGGCTGTCCCGGATGGGCTTGTAATAGCTCTTGATGAAGTTTTTGGCATTCTATACCCAAGTGCTGTAATTATAGGAACCACAATCATTGTTGTTCTGTTCCCGGGTACTCCTCCGATACAGTGTTTATCCATAACTATCTTATCTTTGAATTTTAATTGACCTCCATGTTTAACGATTGATTTGGTTAGATTAACCGTTTCACGGTCAGAAAGTTTTCTTGCAAAACATCCGGCTACGAAATATGTCATTTCTATATCAGAAAGATCATCATTTACAATGTCTTCAACAATTTCATCAATTTCTTTGGCTGTTAAAGGTTTTCCTTCCAGTTTTGCTTTTATGTATTTGTCGGTTTTTGGTTTCTGAGCAGGTTTAACTCTAATTTTATCTTTTGTTGTGATTTTAAGTTTATCCCAAGTTTCTGCGAATAAACCGATTTCGTTATCTTTAAGTTCGTTTTTTTCCGTGATATCAACGATTGCTGTTATTTCTTTACTTTTAACTGTAAGTATAATGCGTTCTGCGGTTCTTACATCAAGTTCCTTGGCATTATTTTCGTTTAAAATTGCGATGTAACGATTACCAACTCTAATTGGGATTTTCTTTGGTTTAAATGTCATCATGGTTTGCTTTTGTTATAATGAATTATTTTAAAAATGAGACAATTTCTCGTGCCATTTGTTTTCCTTCGTTGGCTTTAATTACGAATACTTTAACTTTACTGTCGGGGCTGTGTATTTGGGTTGCGTTTATGCGATTTTTTTTGCTGTTAAGTTTAACTCCAAGATAACTTAAATATGAACAAATATCTCTTCTTAAGTACCACGCATTTTCACCTATACCGGCTGTAAATGTAATTGCATCAAGTCCGTTTAAAGATGTGGCATAAGCTCCGATTTTCATGGCTACTTCATATGCAAGTTTCTCTAGAGTGTAAAGCGCGTTTTTATGCCCTTTTTGGGCTTTTGCCCATATATCTCTTACGTCCGAGCTAAAATTACTAATAGCAAGTATTCCCGATTTCTTGTTCAAAAAACCATTCATTTTATTTGAATCGACTTTTAATTTTTCCATCATATAAAGCGGGATTGCCGGGTCGATTGACCCACTTCGTGTTCCCATTGGGATACCATCAAGAGGAGTGAATCCCATACTGGTATCTATACATTTATTATTATCAATAGCACTAAGACTTGATCCGTTTCCTAAATGACATGTAATAAGTTTACCTTTGTTTTTTCCTATTAAATTATAAGTTTGATGCGCAACATATTTATGATTTGTTCCATGAAATCCATATTTTCTTACATGATAGTCTTTGTACCAAGAGTTCGGCAAAGCATACATGTAAGCTTTTTGAGGTATGGTTTGATGAAACGCCGTATCAAAGATGGCAATATGAGGTGCGTGTGTTATTATCTTCATCGTCGCATATATTCCTTGGAGATTTGCCGGATTATGAAGAGGGGCAAGTTCAGCAATAGCTTCTATATTTCTTATAACCGGAACGGTTAGTTTTGTAGCTTTTACATATTTTTCTCCTCCGTGTACAACTCTATGTCCAACGGCATCAATTTTGTTTAAACTGTTTATTACTCCAAATTCAAAAAGAATGCTGATTGCTTCTTTAAGAGCTCTTTCGTGCGTGGGGATGCGTTTTTTGTATTCTATCTTTTTCTTGCCGGCCGATGCTCTAAAAAAACACGACGCGCGTCCGATTCCATCAACAATTCCTTCATAAATTGTTTCAAACTCATTCCCGGCCTTTATAAGCTGGAATTTAAGAGATGAGGAGCCGGCATTTACGATGAAAATATTCACTTTGAATTTTTTAAGTGTTTACATTTAACAGGAGTTACTTGCGCTTCAACGGATGTGAATGCGATTAAATTAACAATATCTTTGTAATTGCATCCGCGAGATAAATCGTTAACAGGTTTTTTAAGACCTTGAAGCATTGGTCCGATGGCTTTTGCTCCGGCTAGACGCTCTACAAGTTTATAAGCAATGTTTCCGGCTCCAAGATTTGGAAATATTAATATATTTGCATCTCCTTTTAATGCGGATGTTGGAAATTTTCTTCTTGATACCTCAGGAACAAGTGCTGTGTCCACTTGCATTTCACCATCGATTATTAAGTCCGGACGTCTTGATTTAACGATTGCGGTTGCTTCTTTAACCTTTTCAGCATCCGGATGATGAGCCGATCCTGCTGTTGAAAAAGAGAGCATCGCGACTTTTGGTTCCAAGCAAAACTTACGAGCCGTTTCGGCGGTATCTATTGCAATATCTGCGAGAGTATGAGAATCGGGGTCAATTATAACAGCGGTATCTGCGAAAAGAAGAAGTCTATTATCCAAAATAAGGAAAAAAACACCTGAAACTTTATGGAATTTTTCTTTTGTTTTAATTATTTGCAGTGCCGGTCTTATTGTATCCGCAGTCGGGTAAGTTGTTCCGGATACCATCCCGTCAACTTCATCCAAATACACCATCATGGTTCCGAAATAATTAATGTCTTCGACAATTTTAAGTGCTTGTTCTTCGGTTACTCCTTTATGCTTTCTAAGTCTATAAAATTCTTCCGCATATTTTTCTTTTTTCTTTGATTTTGGATTAACGATTTCAAGTTTTTCGAACGGAACTCTGATATTTAAATCTTTGGCAATTTTTCTAAGTTTATCCGGATCTCCAACAAGAACAGGAATCGCTGTTTTTTCTTTTATAACAGTGGCTGCGGCTTTTAAAATTCGGGGCTCAAAACCTTCAGGTAAAACAATTCTGTGAAGATTTTTTTGAGCTAGTGATTTTACCTGTTTTATAAATTTCTTCATTTTGTTTTTTATCTAAAAATCTATTTATAATTATATCATAAAAAAGCGCTTTGTAATACTATTTAAAAATAAATTTATATAATTTTTTGATATATTCCAAGAACATAAGTCTTCCTGTCATACCTATAAGTAAAATTGCATTCATCGGTTTTGTACTTATTTCCAAGTTTCCTTTTTTTACAGCATTTAAAATGTCATGTGTCGTTTTTTGTGGGGCTTTAACAACGGAGTATGTGTAATTTAAATATCTAAGTACATGGTTATCGGATGTGCCGAGCATCGGAAGCTTCATTTCTTCCGCCTTTTTTTTCGCTTTGTTGTTGAATTTAAAATGTTTTGTATAAAAAGAACTCCATTCAATCGCATCAAATAAATGAATATTCTCGTCCAATTTATGTCTCAGACTAACTAAGCCAACTGGCAGAGGATGGTATGGGTGTGGTGCGAATATAAGAGAATCAATATGATTTTTTTTGTAAAATTCCAGATCTTCAAAAGTTTGCAAAAATTCGGCTTCTTTTGATGCATTTATTATAACGACATGTTTACCTTCGATTGTTTTTTCAATTCCCGGGATTAGGAGCAAACCTTTTTTCTTGGCATACTCTGCCAACTCTTGTGTGTGTACGATTTTATTATGACATGTAAGAGCCAGTACATCGTAATTATAATGCACGGCTTTATCGATAACATCTTTATCACTATGAAAAATGAAGTCATCTGGGTCACTTCCGGAATGACAGTGAAACTGGATTTTATATCTATTCATTGTTTATTATGCCAGAGACACTTTTGGTTGCCTGATTTACTTGATTAACCGTATTCCCAACATTTTTCGCTGTTTCTTTAACCGTATCTACGCCGTCTTGAACTGTTTTTACTGTTCCTTCCACATTTTCTTTTACATCTGTAACGCCATCTTTTAAATTATTGAAAGAATGGGTAGCGTCGGCTGCAAACTCATTAGCTTCGTTACATCCGGTAATAACAACAAAAGAAAGAGCGATAAAAATGAAAGTAATAAGTTTTTTCATTATTGTTTTTTTGAATGATTAAAAAGTTTTTTAAAGTCCCCATTAAAACTGCCGAGGAAATTACGTATATTTTCAACATCATTTTCAGTTACAATCGAACGGTGTTCTCTTTCCGGTTTAATACCGATGTTTACAAGCATTGTATTTCCACATTTCTTACAATTTAGTTGAAAAATCGCTTCAAAAGGAAGTGTCGCCAAAATAGAAATGTCTTTATCGGTGAAATGCCCGTTACATTCGGAGCACTTTGTTATCTTCTTCAGATAATGTATTACTTCTTTTAAATCTTCATAATTCATACTCCAATATTACATCTGTCTTTATTGATTTTCAAGCTTTGAAAGTGCTTTTTTAATACGATTTATTGTTTTCTCTTTTCCCAGAACAAATGCTACTTCAAATACACCGGGAGAAAATTGTTTACCGGTAAGTGCCGATCTTAAAGGCCATAGTACTTGACCGTTCTTTACGCTCATTTGTTTAACCAAGTTGAGCAAAACTTCTTTTATTTTGTCTTCAGAGTTAAAATTATCAAGGTTGGCTAGGGTTGCCAGCGATTTTTTAAGAGCGGTTTTTGCCATTTCTTCATCGACTTTCATCTTTTCGTTTGTAAGCAGAGCTTTCTCATAATTTTCAATTTCAAAGTAGAAATCTATAAAGCTGTTTATTTCTCTCGGATTACGTAAAATTTTTTCTTCAACTGTAATAAGCGCTTTATTTAAAAGTTCCGGATTGATCTTATATTTTTTATCTAAATATTCTTCGCATAATTTAAGTATGGTTTGAGCTCTTTTTCCCAGAAAAGTCTGCTTGGCCTTCTCATTGTTGAATTTATAAACAAATTCACCTTTTTTCGGATTTTCTATTAACACATTCGGATCAATCTCCGTGGCGATTTTTTTAAGTTTTTCATGAAGATTTTTGCGATTCCATTGCCAATTAAACCAGTCCAGTTTTTTGATATCGAATATTGCTCCGGATTTATGAACTTTCTCAAGAGTAAATTTTGAACTTAGTTCTTCCAATGTGAAAATTTCATTTTCTTCCGCTTCTCCGGGATGCCAACCTAGAAAAGCTATAAAATTAATAATTGCTTCTTTTAAATAATCTTTTTTAATGTAATCTTCCACGGAAACATCACCTTGCCTCTTGCTTAACTTGCTTCTATCTTTGTTAAGTAGAAGAGGAATATGCGCGAACTGAGGAGGTTCCCACCCAAACGCCTTGTACAAAAGAATATGTTTCGGTGTACTTGGAAGCCATTCTTCTCCTCTTATTACATGCGTGATTTCCATTAAATGATCATCCACCACATTTGCAAGATGATAAGTCGGATACCCGTCTGATTTAAGAAGAACTTGATCGTCAAGCGTTTTACCTGCAAAACTTACTTTACCTCTTATATGATCGTCGAATTTCACAACTTCGGAGGATGGAATTTTCTGTCTTATAACAAACGGGATTCCTTCATCGAGTTTTTTTTGAATTTCTTCATCGCTTAAATAAAGACAATGTCTGTCATACATTGGAGTTTTTTTTTGTTTTTCTTGATGAGCTCTCATTTCATCCAGCCTTTCTTGTGTACAAAAACATCTGTATGCAGCTTTTTTATCGAGTAATTCTTGTGCATATTTTTTATAAAGCTCTGTTCTTTTCGATTGTATGTATGGTCCAAATTCACCTGCTTTATCAGGGCCTTCGTCATAATCGAGACCGGCCCATTTCATCATTTTGATTAAATGTTCCAAGGCTCCTTCAACAAATCGTTTTTGATCTGTGTCTTCTATGCGTAAAATAAATTTGCCATTGTTTTTTTTTGCGTATAAATAACTATAAAGGGCGGTGCGCAATCCGCCTACATGTAGATATCCTGTTGGAGATGGGGCAAATCTTGTTCTTACCATAATTCTTGAATTAATTCGCAGGTAATAATAACAGCAGGATGAGGGTTTGGCAAAAAGTTGAATTTAAGCGTGACAACTTGCAATTTATGTCGTTTTGTGTCTAAATTTAATCTGCGATTATTAATTTTTAATATTTATGACCAAAAGAAGAACCAGAAGGGTTAGAAGAACTTCTCGCAAGACTGCCAATACTCGAAGAACGGCAACTACACGAAGAAAAACTACAACAATGAAATTTGAAGTTAAACAATCCATTCTTAGAGAGATATGGGCTGTTGTATATTTTGCTCTTGCGACGGTTATATTTTTAGCAATTAGAGGAGCGTTTGGGATTGTTGGAGACTTACTTATGGAATTACTTCGTCCGGCTCTTGGATGGGGAGTGTTCATGCTACCGCCAATTTTTCTTTTGGTTTCTTTTATGTTGTTTTTTGCAAGAACAATCAATTTTGGACTATCCAAAATAGTTGGGATTGTGTTGATGGTTATTTCTGTACTTAGTATTATTCATTTGGCGGTGCCAACAGATCAAATTTACGAAGTCGCAAGAGTTGGAAAATATGGAGGTGATGTTGGTTTTGTAACGAATTTTTTTATGCGAACGTGGCTTAATATCGGGAATACCGGTGCTGCTGTTATTTTTGTTACAACAGGGATAATATCGATTCTTCTTACATTCGAGATTTCTCTTGCTGAAATAGCAAGGTTATTTAAACCTGAAATTAGAAAAGTAGAGACGAAAAAGGACAGAAAAGAAAAAGTTGTAGAACAAGCGGAACAAGAAGATAACAGCGAAATAAATGCTGGTAATGTTCAGGTTGTAAGCGATGAGGTGCTTAAAGCAATTTACGGTACAAAAGAAACTAATATAAGAATCAAACGAGCCAGACCTCTAAATGAAAGTAAGGACAATGACGAGAAAGATACAATGACAATGGAAAAGCATTCTCTTGAAAATGAAATGTTCAATGACAACGAAAGTAAAGATCAAAATAAAGAAGAACAGGATTACTCGCAATGGGAATTTCCATCAATGGATTTACTTGATAAAGATGTGTCTGAAATAGAATCTAACGATGATGTCTTAAAACAGAATGCGGAGGTCATAAGAAGTAAGCTTGAGCAATTCGGTATTCGAGTTACGATGCGCGATATTCATCTTGGGCCGACTGTAATTCAATATACTCTTAAGCCCGATGAAGGAGTGAAGCTTTCAAAAATAACTTCGCTTAAAAGTGATTTGGCTCTTGCTTTGGCTGCATCATCTGTTCGTATTGAAGCTCCTATTCCGGGGAAATCACTTGTGGGAATTGAAGTCCCTAATCAACATAGAGCTATAGTTCATCTTCGAGAAATTCTTGAAAGTTCGGAATTTAAGGTAGTGGATTCAATGTTAAAATTTCCTCTTGGAAGAGATGTGGCTGGAAATCCTATTATCGCGGATTTAAAACAAATGCCTCATCTCCTTATGGCGGGAGCTACGGGAAGCGGAAAGTCGGTAGGAATGAATACGTTTCTTGTCTCACTGCTTTATCAGAATTCTCCGATTGATTTAAAACTTATATTAATTGATCCCAAGAAAGTTGAATTGCGTGATTACAACAATATTCCGCATTTGCTTACACCGGTTATTAACGATCCGGAGAAAGCTACAATTGCGCTTAGATGGTGTGTTGCGGAAATGAACAGGAGATATCAACAATGTGCAGATAAAGGGAAACGTAATATAACGGATTATAATGCGGATCCGGCTATGGAAGAAAAAATGAGTACAATAGTTATTGTTATAGATGAGCTTGCAGATCTTATGATGTCGGCCGGAAAAGAAGTTGAAGCGTCAATTTGCAGAATTGCGCAAATGGCGCGTGCGGTTGGAATGCATCTTGTTATAGCGACACAAAGACCTTCTGTGGATGTAATTACAGGATTAATTAAAGCTAATATCCCATCACGTATAGCGTTTGCCGTAAGTTCTTCAATAGATTCAAGAACGATTATTGATGGGACAGGTGCTGAAGATCTTCTTGGTAAAGGAGATATGTTGTTTTTGCCTAGCGGAAAGAATAAGCCAATACGTATTCAGGGTATTTATACATCAAGTAAAGAAATAGAGAAGGTTACAAACAGAGTTAAATTAACTTCCGCTCCGGATTTTAATGATGAAGTTGTTTCAACAAAAGTAGCTGGACAAAAATTAAATGGTATACCAGATTCATCTGCCGGAAATACTGAAGACAGTTTATATGAAGATGCTATTACGGTTATTAAAGAAAATCGTAAAGCTTCTGCCTCTCTTTTGCAAAGAAGGCTTAAGGTGGGTTATGCGAGAGCTGCCAGACTTCTTGATATATTGGAGGAGAATGGAGTTGTCGGACCTTCAAATGGGGCAAAACCGCGTAAAATTTTGATTGATTAATTTATGACTAAACATATTCTTGTAACCGGTGGAGCTGGGTATATAGGTTCGCATGTTGTGAGGAAACTTATTGATAATGGGTATACGGTTTCCATTTTGGACAACCTGATAAACGGGAATAAAGAAAGTGTTCCGTCTGAAGTTGCTTTTTATAAAATTGATCTTGGGGATATTTCAGAGTTAAGAAAACTTTTTGATGAAAATAATTTTGATGCTGTCATGCATTTCGCCGCATTTATAGAGGCGGGAGTATCCATGAAAAAGCCAGCTGAATTTTTTGCGAATAATTGTATAAACGGATCGTATTTATTAAACGAGATGTTGAGGCATGGAGTAAAAAAGATTATTTTCTCTTCAACTGCAGCGGTTTATGGAAATCCGATTGGAAATAAAATAAAAGAAGATCATCCTTTAAATCCGGTTAATCATTATGGAAGAACAAAACTTATTTTTGAAGAACTTTTAAGGATGTATAAGGAAAGTTATGATCTTGAATATATTGCGCTTAGATATTTTAATGCGTCCGGTGCAGATGAAAGCGCTGAAATAGGAGAAGATCATGATCCGGAAACCCATTTGATTCCGCTTGTTTTAAAAACCGTACTTGGTGAAAGAGAAAATATTAAAATATTCGGTACTGATTATGGTACTCCGGATGGGACTTGTGTAAGAGACTATATCCATGTTAATGATCTTGCAAATGCTCACATACTTGCTCTTGAAAGACTTTTTAAAAATGGAGAAAGTGATGTTTTTAATTTAGGAAATGGGAAAGGCTTTTCCGTGGAGCAAGTTATTGATTCCGCTAAAAAAATAACCGGTAAGGATTTTAAAGTTATAAAAACTAACAGAAGGAAAGGGGATCCTGCTGTTTTGGTTGCTGATAGCACAAAAGCTAGAGATATTCTTAAATGGAATCCAAAATATACTTCAATTGATGATATTATAAAAACAGCTTGGCGATGGCATAAGAAACATCCAAACGGATATAACAATTAGTAAGCTCGCGATAGCATTTCCGCTAGCACAGTGCCGAGTGATAACGAGGCACTAAGCTCCGTGACATTTTTTAAATTTCTTCCCGCTTCCACAAGGACAAGGGTCGTTTCGTCCGACATTTTTAAATCGAGGATCTATTTCAGGAATTTGAGATACATTTTTTTTGGTTTGGTTTGCCATCATTGTCCGCATAATATTTGATCCTTTGTCTTCATGTCCGGAAAGAACTTCTTTTATTGCTCCTTCATTGGTTCTTGTAAGTGTAGGTTGATCGGCGCTAATTACACGTACAGGAGCTTGTCTTTCGATATCAACTTTAAATAACGTATTTATTGTGTTTGTTTTGATATTATTCATTAACGAGTTAAAAGCCATAAATGCTTCTTGTTTATATTCAACAAGCGGATCTCTTTGTCCATAACCTTTAAGTGATACATTCTCACGTATGCTGGTTAAATTTGTTATATGTTCCATCCATAAAGTATCTATTACATGTAAATAGACACTTTTTTCTATGTTTCTAAGCAATTTAGGATCTGGAACCATTTTTTCTCTTTCTTCATATTCATCAAAGAAATAAAGTTTAATGCGTTCAATTATTTCATCACGATTTGTAATTGATGAGATATCGTCAACATTAAAATTCTTTGATGGATTTCTGTGAATAGCCATAACGCTTTGAACGATTTCTTCGTAATTCCAGTTCTCATTTTGGCCGTTTGTATGCATTAAAACAATGCCTTCGATTTCCTTTTCAATAAGCAGAATAATCTCGTTCTTAATTGTGTCGCTTTCAAGTATTTCACGTCTCTTTTTATAAATGATTGTACGATGATGATTTATTACATCGTCATATTCAACGAGGTGTTTTCTTATATCGAAGTTTCTTCCTTCAACTTTTTTCTGAGCGCTTTCTATTGATTTTGAGATCATCTTATTTTCTATCGGCATATCATCCGGGATTTTGAGCATATTCATCATTTTTTGAACTCTTTCTCCTCCAAACAGACGCATCAATTCGTCTTCGGTTGATACAAAAAATTGGCTCATACCTTTATCACCTTGACGACCACTTCGTCCTCTTAGCTGATTATCTATACGTCTGCTTTCATGTCTTTCTGTTCCTATTACGCATAGTCCTCCAAGCTCACCGACACCTTCTTCAAGTTTAATATCGGTTCCGCGCCCGGCCATATTTGTAGCAATCGTAATGGCTTTTTTTTGCCCGGCATTGGCTATTATTTCCGCCTCTTTCTCGTGAAATTTGGCGTTCAAAACATTATGAGGAACTCCTTGCATTTTAAGAAGCTTGCTCATCATTTCGGATTTTTCAATTGAAATAGTACCTATTAAAACAGGTTGTCCTTTTTCGTACATTTCTTTTGTTTTGTTTGCGACCGCGATATATTTTGCTTTTTGAGTTTTATAAATTGCATCCGGCTTGTCATCTCTTCTAATCGGTTCATTTGTCGGAATAATTAGCGTATCGAGCCCATATATTTTTAAGAATTCTTCAGCTTCCGTTGCGGCTGTACCGGTCATTCCGGCAAGTTTATCGAAAAGTCTGAAATAATTTTGGAAAGTGATAGTCGCGAGTGTTTTACTTTCTCTTTTTATTTCTACACCTTCTTTTGCTTCTATTGCTTGATGTAAGCCATCTGAATATCTTCTTCCCGGCATTAAACGTCCGGTAAATTCATCAACGATTATTACTTCGTTATCTCTTACAACATAATCGGTATCTCTTTTAAAAATCGCAGTTGCTTTTAAAGCTTGCTCAATATGGTGTACTTCTAAGAATCCGGCTTCCGTATATATATTCTCAACTCCAAGAAGATTTTCCATTTTTTTAATACCTTCATCCGTTAATGTTACTGCGCGGTCTTTCTCATCGATATCATAGTCTGTGTTTTCTGTTAATTGTGTAACAAGCTGAGTGTATCTTTGATATTTGCTTGTTGATTCCTCGGCAGGTGCGGAAATTATTAAAGGGGTTCTGGCTTCATCTATTAAAATGGAGTCAACCTCATCCACAATTGCATAATGAAGATTTCTTTGCACAACTTGATCCATACTTGTGGCCATGTTGTCTCTCAAATAATCAAAACCGAACTCATTGTTTGTTCCGTAAGTTATGTCACATTCATATGCTTTACGTTTCTCGTCGGGGGATTGTCCGTGCGCAATAATTCCGATGGAAAGTCCAAGAAATTTATAAAGTCCGCTCATCCATTCGGCATCACGATGAGCAAGATAATCGTTTACTGTTACAACAAAAACTCCTTTTCCGGTTAATGCGTTTAAATATACCGGCATTGTACAAACTAAAGTTTTACCTTCACCTGTTTTCATTTCGCCGATATTGCCATTATGAAGGACGAGTCCTCCAATAATTTGTACATCATACGGAACCATGTTCCATTCAATTTCATTTCCTCTAACATTCCATTTTCTTCCGAGTAATCTTCTACATGCAGCTTTCACGAGGGCAAACGTTTCAACGGTAAGGTCGTCAACGGATTCGCCGGAAGCAAGGCGTCTTCTAAATTCATTTGTTTTTGCAGGGAAATCTTCATCTTTGGTTAATTCTTCCGTGTATTTAACTTCAAGTGCATTTATTTTTTCTACGAGAGGTTCCAATTTTTTAATAGCTTTTTGGTTTTGATCACCAATTATTCTATTTATAATTCTTTGTAACATGTGATTTGTATTTCATAAAGATTTCAAGACCAGCTAACCCATTTTAGTTAATTAAAGATGCTTTCTCAAGCACAAAAGATATTCTTATACATCTTGCGCATCCTTGGCTGTTTTACCGGTTAATACTACACCAAAAGTTTTCATAATTATCTTGATGTCGAGCCAAATAGACCAATTCTCTATATAATACGTATCAAGTTCCACTTCTTTTTCAAAATTCAAATTACTTCTGCCTGAAATTTGAGCGAGTCCCGTGATTCCCGGTTTTAATGCAAGAACAAATTTTTGATGTCTTTCATATTTTGCCACTTCTTCCGGCAGATGAGGTCTTGGTCCAACAAGAGACATATCGCCTTTAAATACATTCCATAATTGAGGGAGTTCGTCTATACTCCATTTTCTGATAAATTTTCCTACTCTTGTTACTCGCGGATCATTCTTTATTTTTACCATTGGTGATCCTTTCCTGATATTTTTGTACGCAAGCTTTGTATACCTTAAATTATGAGTATTTGGAAACATCGATCTGAATTTATAGAAATTAAACAGATTCCCATATTGTCCCACTCGTTTAACTCGTGATCCGTCGTCTAAATATTTAAATAAGATATCTCCTTTTGAATCGATTTTTATTATAATCGCCGTAATCAGTAAAATTGGTGAAAATAATATAAGTCCAAATAATGAGCCTGTTATATCAAAAAGACGTTTTGTGATTTTTCCCCATCCATCAAGGGGTGTAGGTTTTAAAGAAATAAGAGGAATTCCTCCCGGCGAAGATATTTCTATATTTGTTCTTTGTACTTGCACCAAATCCGGGACAAAATGATAATGAAGATGATATTCACGGCAAATATTAAGAATATCTTTTGCATGCGCTCGATTTATATTTGCGTTTGTTTGAATAATCTCTTCAACTTTCTTCTTTTTAATAATGGAAATAAGATTGTCGAGTTGATTTGCGTTAACAATTCCAACAATTGTAAATCTTGGATTATCTTTATATATGTATTTTAAATCTTCAGAGATTTTGTTTTTTCCCACAAATAGAATTTTTCTTCTTCCTATGTTTGCTTTAAGCAGTAGATGTTGTATTAAATGAATTAAAATTCTTCCGAAAGAAATTAAAACTATTGTTAAAATAAAACTGTACACAAGTGCTAAACGAGAGAAAGGGAATTGTCTGATTGAAAAGAAATATGTAATTATGATTAGCATCCAGAATGTTGATAATCTAATCACGCTTCCTATTTCTTCACTAATTTTTGAAGATGATTTAAGTTGATACATTCCATATAGCGCAAAAAGCAGGAATAAGAATATTCCGGCAATAATGCTGAATTGAATATAATCGTTTAGTGGTGGGAATGAAGATAAATTCAGATCAAGTGTTATTCCCGGTAATAGATTCGTAAAAGTTCTTAGATGATATGCGGAAATGAACGCCAAAATAGTCATGAGAATATCAATCGGAATTCGAAGGATACCAAACACAATTTCAATTTTCTTCATACTGGTTTTTTATATGAAATGCTGACAATAGGCTCTATAAGCCGAATTCTGTTTTTGCTTAACGCAAGTGTGATCATCTATCTAACTTACAAATTGCTAAGTAAGTTTAGCGGTGGATAGTAAGGGCCTGTAAGAACTCAAGCAATTCCTTATCTACCATTCCACCTTGCACCAGGTAGGGTTTACCGAGTTGTCCCGATTACTCGGGAACTCCCCGCTTAAGGCAGGGCTTTTCACCTTTTTGCTCACAAGTGAGCATAGTATAGTCTCTGTGGCACTTTCCCTATCGATTATATTTCTATAAACGATGACTGGCGTTACCAGTTACCCTGTTCTATGGTGTTCGGACTTTCCTCCTTATACTTTAAAGTAAAGGCGATCACGAAATCCCAAAGTCAGCTAAATCATTATACGAGTTTGAAAGTATTACGCAAGAATGTAATTGATTTTATTAAACAATCATTTAAGATGACTGATTATCGGTCTTCTTGAGCTTTTTATATTCGTGTTTAAAAAAGCGTACGGCGTTAAGACATTCTTTTGCTTTTTCATTGGCAGGCTCTATGTCTAAAACGGTTCTAAAGAGTTTAGATGCGCGTTCAAATTTTTTGCTATTCAAGTAACACACACCAAGATCGCTAAGAATAAGAGAATCTTGAGGGCTAAGTGCTAGAGCTCTTTCTAAAAGGACTATTCCTCGTCGTCTTTGTCCATCATGATACAAAGACCAGCCAAGACATCTTAAAATTTCAGGATGGTTTGGTTCGTATCCATCTGAAATTTCCAAGTATTTAATTGATTTTTTAAACTCTCCGATTGCGGAATATAAGAATCCTAGAAGGTAGTTTGCATTTGCACTTCTTGCATTTGTTCTTAGTGCTTGGCGTAGAGCTTTCTTAGCTTTATCGTACTCTCTTAAACTTAAATAATTATCTCCGATTTCTTCATATGCTTCGGTATAAGTAAGATCTGAATAAAGGGCTTTTTCACATTTTTTAATTGCCTCTTCATGATTTCCCTCCATTTTAAGTTGCTCAGCTTCTTTTATTAGAAAACTGCGTTCGTCAGACATGTTTTTTATTTTTATTTTTTTATTTTTTCAAATCATTATATCTGAATTCTTAGCCAAGATCAAGAGATCTAATGTATTTCTTTAACTCATCTGCAATGTCTTCTCTTTTTAAAGCAAAGTCAAGAGTGGCTTTTATAAGCCCAAAGGTGTATCCGGTATCATATCTTTTTCCTTCCAGTTCGTATCCGTATATATCTTGAAAATGAATTAATTTTCTAAAACCATCTATTAATCTTATCTCGCCGTCCGGAGAGCTAGTTGCATTGTCCAGAGCATCAAAAATTTCCGGAGTAACTATATATTTACCAATAATTGCTAAATCAGAAGGAGCATCTTCCTGTTTTGGTTTTTCAACTAATGATTCAATGGCGTGAAGTCTTCCGTCTGATGATTTTGGGGCTATTACTCCATATTTGTCAACATCTTGTATAAGGACTTTGTTTAAACCGATAATACTTGATCCGGTTTTTTTATACACATCTATTAATTGTTTTAGCGCAGGAACTTTATGATCGACGATATCGTCACCGAACAAGACGGCAAACGGTTCGTTCCCGATTACATCTCTTGCTCTTAATATTGCGTCTCCGTCTCCAAGTGGCATAGGTTGTCTAACGTAAACAAACTTCGCAAGATTTCTTACATCTTGAACTTTTTTGAGAAGTTCTTTTTTTCCCTTTTTTTCAAGGACATATTCAAGCTCAAAATTATAATCAAAATGATCTTCAATCGCTCGTTTACTGCTACCGGTTATAATAATTATTTCTTCAATTCCGGAGTTAACAGCTTCTTCTACAAGATATTGAATAACAGGTTTATCTACAATTGGAAGCATTTCTTTTGGTTGAGCTTTTGTCGCCGGTAAAAACCGGGTTCCAAAACCTGCGGCAGGTAAAACTGCTTTTCTGATTGGCATATTCATAGCTATTTTTTTGAGGTTTTAATACGAATAACTTTAGATCTTATTTTTTCTATTTTAGGGATTTTAATTTCCAGTACACCATCTTTAAAATCGGCACTTATCTTATTGGTATCAACAGAAGCCGGAAGTACGACAGACCTTGAAAAGTCTCCCCAAAAACATTCTTGAGTAAAATAATTTTCTTCCTTAATTGTGTTTTCTAAATGTCGATGTCCACTTATTGTTAAAACATCATCGGTTATTTCCACTGACATATCTTCAATTTTAACTCCTGCGATCGGAGCTAGAATAACAATATGCGATTTTGTTTGATAAACATCCAATGCCAACTGCCCATCGGTGTTATCTTCAATTTGAGTTAATGGTGTTTTTTTCATAATTTTGATGACTTATTTTTTATACTTTTAGAATACATTACTTTTTTCGGAACTTTAATTTTTCCGAAAAACGATGCGAATTCTTCTCCTGTAAGGGTTTCTTTTTTAATTAGGCTTGTAGCCACTCTGTCTAGAAGTTTTCTGTGTTTGCCAAGAATATCTTTTGCTCGTTTGTAGGCTATTTCTATGAAGTTTCTAATTTCAGTGTCTATTCTTTTAGCCATTTCTTCGGAATAATTTTTAACATGTCCGAAATCTCGCCCAAGGAAAACTTCATGATTTTTCTCGCCGAAAGTTACAGGACCAAGTTTGCTCATCCCATATTGCGTAACCATTTTTCTTGCCATATTCGTTGCTCTTTCGAGATCGTTTGATGCTCCTGTAGTCATTTCTCCAAATACAAGTTCTTCGGAAACATATCCGCCAAGCAGGCTAACAAGTTCATCTTCAAATTTACTTTTTGTGTAAAGATGCTTGTCTTCTTCCGGAAGGAACCATGTAACTCCAAGAGCCATTCCGCGAGAAATAATTGAGATTTTATGGACAGGGTCGCAATTTGGGAGCAAATGTCCGATTATGGCGTGTCCGCTTTCATGGTAAGCTGTAATTTCTTTTTCATGTACGGAAAGCACTCTCGATTTTCTTTCCGGCCCCATTAAGACTTTTTCTATTGATTCTTGAAGTTCTTTCATTGAAATATGTTTTTTCCCTCTTTTTGCAGTAAGAATTGCAGCTTCATTGAGAAGGTTTTCAAGGTCTGCGCCGGAAAATCCGGGGGTTTGACGGGCGATTTGTTTAAAATCAACAAGTTTGGTAAGAGGTTTTCCTCTTGAATGGACCAGCAATATTGCTTCGCGATCTTCTATATCTGGCATATCAACAACTATTCTTCTGTCGAATCGTCCGGGACGCATAAGTGCCGGATCTAAAATATCAGGTCTGTTTGTTGCGGCTATGACAATTACATTTGTATCTTTTTCGAATCCATCCATTTCTGTGAGAATTTGATTTAATGTTTGTTCACGTTCATCGTGACCTCCTCCTAGTCCGGCTCCGCGTTGTCTTCCCACGGCATCGATTTCATCGATAAATACTATGGATGGAGCATTCCTTTTAGCCTTTTTAAATAAATCTCTTACACGGCTGGCACCAACACCAACAAACATTTCTACAAATTCCGATCCGGAAATATTAAAAAACGGTACATTTGCTTCTCCGGCAACGGCACGAGCCAATAAAGTTTTACCGGTTCCCGGGCCACCGATTAAAATTACTCCTTTTGGAATTTTTGCACCCATCTGTGTGTATTTTGTTGGAGTTTTTAAAAAGTCCACAACTTCAATAAGTTCTTCTTTTGCTTCTTTTGCTCCGGCAATATCTTTGAAGGTTGTCTTGTTTTTTTCTTTATCGTTAAGTCTTGCTTTGCTTTTTCCAAAAGACATTGCTTGATTATTGCTACTTTGAGCTTGCTTCATCATAAAGACAAAAAATCCTATTATAAGAAGGAATGGAACTATGCTAAGTAGCAAGCTGTACCAAAGTTCTTCTCCTTCAGTTGATATTATTTCTGTATCGATATTGTCTGTTATATTACTCGGAATTCCTTGCAGAACCTCCTTAAGCGTTTCTCCTTTTTCTTTAAATGCAAATTCTTTGGTGTCGTCTACAAGTGTGATGTTGATTTTTTCATTTTTAACTTCAATGGCTTTTACTTCTTCATTTTTAACTTGTTCTATAAAAGCATTCATACTTACTTTTTTTGCGGCTCCTTCTCCGGGATTAAAAATTATTACGACAGAGGTGACTATAAGAGCTGCAACAATCAGATATAAAAAGCTGTTTCTTGGTTTATTGGTAGGCATTTTAAGTTTTGAGTTCATAACGAATCTTAATGTTAAGCAAAGTAACTACAGTTTACTTCATTTTTGTTTGTTTTCAAGAGGTGGTTTAAAGCTAATGGAGATTATTTGTTTTGTATGTCTTGTAATTTTGCAACTATCTGATATTGCTTCGTTCCCAATTGCAATAATGTTGTTGGTTTTATCTATAATGATTGGGATTGTATCTCGCTTTTGCGATGGAATTTTTTTGTTAACAAAGAAGTCTTGTAATTTTTGTCTTCCTCTCATCCCAATATTTTTAAATGTATCTCCATTCTTTTTACCTCTTATATATAAAGGAAATTTACATTTCAAGTAGTCAAGAAAAATTCCATTAGATAGTTCCTTCGGAACTTTATTTAAAATTTTCAGTAATATTTTTCCGTGAATATACTGAGTTTCTCCCGGGATTTGTAATTTTTTAAGAAGTATTTTTTTTATTTTATTAGTGTTTCTTATCTCGAACGAATTCGAATTGATTATTAGAATTGTTTTTTGCCCAAATGGGGTTTTTTTTCCTGTTTTTTCTTCATTAATAATTTTTTGCGCTCTTAAAACAGTATTTTTGGAAAGATTATCTGTTGTCTTGTGGTAGAGATAAAACAGCTTTCTAATAATAAGTGTTTGTAAAAATTGTTCTGTGTTGTTAAATTTTTTTAAATTTATTTCATATTTCTTTTTCATGTTTTTTTTAATCCAAGTTTCAGCGTTCTTATCAATGAATTTTTGTGTTTGAGACATTGTTTTCCAGTTGCGTAAAAATATTTTATCAAAAGAAGGTTGAATCTTTCTTAAAAGAGGAATTATGTTTTTTCTTACATTGTTCCTTGTATAAGATTCATCAAAATTTGTCTTATCAATACAAAATCTTATTGAATATTTTTTTAAATACGAAAGAATTTCTTTTTTAGACACTCCAAGAAGAGGTCTCAATATGTTTAACGATTTTACTTGCATTGCGCTTAAGCCTTTTAGTCCAGTTCCTCTCATGAAGTTCATTAAAAAAGTTTCGATATTATCGTCTAAATGATGGGCGGTTACAATAAACTCGGCATCATATTTTTCTTTTACTTTATTAAGAAATTTATAACGATATTTTCGTGCAATATCTTCTGTATTGCCTTTTTTATTTTTAATATTCGCACTTCCGATTTCTATAATAACTTTATTTTTATTCGCAAATCGTTTACAAAATTGTTCATCTTTTATACTGTCTTTTCCACGTAAATTATGATTGAAATGCGCCAAAATTACTGTAAAGGGATGTAATTTTTGTACTTTTTTAATTTGATAAAAAAGATATACGGAATCCGGTCCTCCGGAGAATGCTAAAATTACTGTAGTGTTCCGCAATATATTTTGTTTGATATATTTTGAGATACTTGTAATCATAAGTTTTTATGTGTACTTAATGCGATAATAGCATCAATTGAGTCGTCTGTGGCGGTTTTATTTCTCATTTCTTTACCGCATTTTGTGCATTTATGAATGATTATATAACCTTTTGGACCCGATTGATCCAATTCTATTGGTTTCATTAGGCTTTTGCAGTCACTTTTTCGGTCTCCGGGAATCTTATTGTCAACATGCTTGGAATAAAGACAATATTTACAATGATTTCTGCAACTTCCCTTAAGTAAATCATTCTTTCTTCCGCAATTTTCACAAATAAATGTTTCGTTTATCACAATAAAATTTTTTCTATCGTTCATTTTGGGCTTACTTTATTGATTTATTCCAAGTCTTATAGTATAATATATAGACAAATAAAATAAAAAACAAAAATAAAAAACTATCACTATGAACCATACACCAAAAAAATTCTCATTTCTTCTGATTCTCTCTTTTTTGTTTGTTCTTGGCGTTGGACTTGGATACGGTTATTACGCTTCCCAGATTAAGGTTAATCAAGATATGTCAGCTACTCTCGATCAAGAAATCGCCGATATTACAAATCAAATAGAAAAATTGAAATCCGACGATATAGTTTCGGCACAAACAGCTGTTTCGGCGCTTAATAAAATTTCTTCAAGTGAAATAGAGTGGTCTAAAGTTTTGGGATCGGTTATAGATATAGCTCCAAAAGATTTAATTGCTGTGCGTGCACTGATTAAGTTCACTTCGTATAGCGGTTCCGAAGGGGGACGTCTTAATTTAAATGCGCAGACTTATCCATCTAGAGATGTTTATAAACTTTTAAATTCTATTGCAAAAACTATTGATGCTTTTAATGAAAACCCGGATTTTAGAGATGCTTTTGTCCCATCAATAAGTAAAAGTGTTTCTGAGGATGGAGAGACTGTTCTTTCGTTTATTTTAAGCGTTACTTATAAACCTTCATATACAGATGCTGAAGCATCCGCATCTGTTCAGAGAAAATAATTTATTAACTTAACTTTATCAATGTCTATTGAACAACAACCCAATAAATCCAATTCTAGCGTAGTAACAATAATTGCTCTTTTGTTATTGATTGTTGCCACTGTGGGCTTATTTATTTTTGTTTTTCCAAAGAAGGATTCTCTTAATAAGCTGGCCGTCGATATTGCTCAAAAGCAAGTGGAATTAAATAAATCAAAATCACAGCTTGCTAAATTGCAATCCGTTAAAGATTCCTTTAAAGGTGGAGAAGTAACACAAAAAGATGTATTAAATCTAGTTCCGGATAATGTTGAAGAGGGGAAGATAATTCGTACGCTTGCAAATCATTCAAAGGAAAATGAGATAACGATTAATTCTCTTAGTTTTGGTATAAACAACAATAAAGATGGAGATTACAGTATCCTTTCTGTTACAACAAATCTTTCAGGAACACACCGTAATTTAATCAAATTTCTACAATCTTTAGAAAAGGATGGGCGAAAATTTTCAATTAATACAATGAGTGTTCAGGTTCTTGAAAACGGACTTGAGAATATGAGCCTTAACATATCAGCATTTTATCTTTAAGAAGTTAACTTTTATTTAAATTTATGTCTAATCAATATATAGATTCTTCGCAGGGTAAAGAGGTATCCAACGATAAAGTTAAATCGCTTCTTTCAGAAATCTCAAAGAAAGGAGTAAGAAAAAAGGAAACAGCTGTTTATGGGGTTTACGACAATAGGAATGCTTCACTTTTTACAAAAATAAATGATTTTTTAATAGATCACACAAGGATTCCGTTAAAGGAAAAAGCATATTTCTTTCATCTTATGGCTGTGATGATTGATGCCGGTATTCCGGTGCTTCAGACATTAAGAATCCTTGCCAATAAAACTGAAAATCTTCATTTTCAACGTATATTAAATACACTTGTTTACTCAACTTCAAGAGGGGCTTCACTTTCCGATGCGATGGCAAGATTTCCAGATGTATTTACTCCTGCGGATCTTGGCGTTATTAAAGCCGGAGAAGCTGTTGGAAGTTTGAACAAAATGCTTTTTAGGCTTTCCGAACAAACGGAAAAAAGTCATACATTGCAAATGAAACTTGTTACGGCGGCAACATATCCGCTTATTGTTTTTGTAGTACTTATTGGTATTTCGGTGGCAATGATGATTTGGATTGTTCCAACTTTGATTAATCTGTTAAAAGACGGTGGACTTTCAGATGATCAGTTCCCAGTTGCAACAAGGGTATTAATTGCAATAAGTCATTTCATTGAATGGTATTGGTGGCTTGTTGTTATAGGTAGCGTTATTATTTATTCTTTGTATAAAGTTTATAGAGGGACTGAAGTTGGAAGATTTCAAAGTGATTATTTTAAACTTAGGATTCCAATTGTCGGAACATTGATTAGAAAAGTTTTAGTACTTCGTTTTGTCAGTTTGCTTGGAATTTTAATAGAGGCTGGTTTGCCGGTGTTAAAGACTCTTCAAATTATAGCAAGTTCAATAGATAGTGCCCCATATAGAGCAAAAATATGGGAAGTAATACGAAAAGTACAGGCTGGAGAAAAAATATCGGTGAATCTTGAAAATTCTCCATTCCTTTTTCCGGAAACAATAACTCAAATGATAGGGGTTGGAGAGGATTCGGCGGCTATTGGATCCATATCACAAAAAATTGCAGATCATTACGATCGTGAAATTGATAACTCGTTAAAAAGATTAACATCACTTTTTGAACCGTTAATGATTTTATTTGTAGGGCTTATTGTAGCTTTATTGGCACTTGCAATACTTATGCCGATATTCGATTTAACAAAACTTGTTTAATGAATCGTTTGAGATCAAAAAAAAAAGGATTTACATTGATTGAGATACTTATAGTTATCTCAATTATCGGTATGATTATGTTAGTTGGAATCGGTAGTTACGGGGTTGCAAGAAAGAAAGTTGAATTGGATGTCGCTACGAATTATTTGCAATCGACTATTGTTGAGGCAAGAGATAAAACCAGAGCGGGTTATTATGAACAAGGACAGGATATTTCAAATGCAAAGTCGTTTTGTTTTGGGTTTTTGATTAAAAAAGGTGAATTTATAAAGCCTCTTAAGACAGATTATGATAGATTAAAAGTTGAGGGATCGCAGTGTGATAAACAAAATGCGAAAGAGTTGAATACAACAAATAAACAAAAAAATATTATAGTGAAAAATATTTATATTTACGGGCAGGATACCGGTTCTGAGGCGGAGGTGTTCTTTGCTCCTCCGGACGCTAATGTTGAAATAGAAAAACAATTGACAGAACAAGATAAACCGGAGCTTAGAGTTGTTTTGGGTTACAATGATTCAGATGAGGATTTAGACAAAAGAGAGGTTGTATTTAATATATTAACAGGGGCCGTTTATTCTCAAACTTTTACAACAAAAGATGAAAATCAGCAGTGATACAAAAAGAGGGTTTTCGATACCAGAAGTAATTGTGGCAATATCTATTCTTACATTGGTTATTCTAACCGCAACAAATCTTCTTGTTTCATCAATGCGCGCCAATAGAAATAATGTAGATAGAATCATTGCTTATAATTTGGCACAAGAAGCTTTGGAGGGAGTTAGAAATATTAGAGATGGGAATTGGCTTCAGAATCAGTATTGGAGAGGGGATTCGAAGTATAATTTCTTTGGAACTCCTTTTAATGAAGATGGTAAATATATTATTAAAAGAAAACATAATTTATTTACGGAGGATCAATGTAAGCAAGAAATTAATTCTATAAATGATAAAGATATCGTTAAATCTGCGTCTCCTTGGGATATGGTTGCGTATAACGATGAGGCGAGCAAGCTCTATTATAAAAATACGAATAATCGTGTTGAGTATGTGCATGAACCGGGACTTAACGATAGTGGGTTTAGACGTTGGGTTGAAATTACAACAATTCATTATGATGGAAGTGATATCGACAATCAAAATAAATTGAAAATTTTAGTTACAGCTACTGTGGAGTGGATGGAAAATAGCCATCCTAAATCGATGGAAATTTCTACTATTTTAACCGATTGGAAATCGGGAACAATCTAACTTGAGTAATGATAAAAAAAATACAAACAAAAAAAGGGTTTACATTGATAGAAGTACTTGTTGCGATTACAATTTTTATGATTTTCATGACTTCAATAAGTAGTGCGTATTTGAATATTGCGAGAGGGCAAAGAGAGGCAAATGCTGTACGAGTTATTTATTCAGAAATGAGATATGTTTTTAATTTGATAGGAGAAGAAGCCAGAGAGAAAACTATTGATTATGGATGTCCCGGAGAATATGGAAGTTGCGCTAAACTCAACAATATTCCAAAGTCAAATTATTTGGCGCTTATAAGTGATGATGGAACAAAAAGGACAGTGTTTTTGGTTGAAGATGATATTAAGGATGGGATTAAAAAACTTTATTATTATAAAGAAGTAAAACAGGTCGGGACTAATGTTTGGAATGTAGCGGATGGGTTTAAGAATGGTTATGAAGAAATTGAACTTAAAAATATAGTTTTGGATAACTTTGCTTTTGAAATTTCACCGCTCGTAGATCCTTTTAATCCCGATAATATAGGATGTGGGGCGATACAGTTTCAACCAATGGTTAGCGTGTATACAACGATTCGCGGAGTTAACAGTGATGTTTCTAATTTTAAATTGGATTTGCAAACGACCATTTCTTCCAGAGTTTATAATCATCAAACGAATTTTTAAGTATATGAATAAAAACAAAACACAAAAAGGTAGTGCACTTATTATTGCACTTTTGATTATGGGAATTCTTATGACACTTGCTCTTGGTCTTAGTAATTTGGTTATTAGAGAAGTCAGGATAACAAGTGATATTATTAATTCCGGTAAAGCTTATTATTCTGCAGAAGCCGGGGTGGAAAGTGCTTTGCTTGATTTGCATCAGAATCTTCCCGGATATGAAAATGAGGGGGGAATGTACAAGAAGTTTGGCGGGAAACTGACTTTTGAATACTCAATTAAAAATAAAACGCATACATATCCTTATGTTGATACTGAAATTATTAATAGAGAAATCGCACAACAATCTCCCAAAAAATATCAATATAATGTGCTTAATTTAAGTGATAGTATTAGTATTCCGTTGTTTACGGTTGACGATAATGGGAATGTGGAAAGGATTACCAATTTCAGAGTTGAATTTTTTATAGATGCGGATATAAAACCTGAATTTAGAAATTCGGATATTAGTGGGCTTGTCGTAGATATGCTTCGTTGGAAAATTACGGGAATCAAAAGAAATTTGGGGAATTCGGGATTTCTTACAGAATCAATAGGAGATTACATGCCGGTATTTGCAGGGAGTAGCGTTACAGAACCAACGTGTCTTGGAACACAGTCAAGTGCAGTAAATTTTAAAGATCCGGATAGTGATATAATTTATAACCCTAATTGTAATAATTTTATTTGGCAGTGGGCACGTGAATCTTATGTTTTTGATCCTCTAACTGGAACTACCCAGTCAAGAGTTTGGGATCCTCAAAATAATCAGGACGATCCTGTTAATATAGATGAGTTTTTAAAAGGTCATAATACAAACTATTTAACACTTACAAATATTTTCAATCCGGATGTTCTTCAAGATAAACCTGCGATTACAAAGGCGGAGCAGGCAAAAATCTATTATAGAATTATTGTACCTGATGAAAATCAAAAAATTGTTCGTGAATTTGCAAAAATAAAATCAACAGGGTCTTATGGAAAATTAAGGCAACAAATAGAAACATTTATTAGACCTGAAGGATTTCTGCCCGTATTCAATTTTTCACTTTACAGGACGGATACACAAGATAATAAAGAAGATCCTAGCGGATTTGCACCATCTACTTGAATCTTTCATATTAAAGGCTAAAATGATTAGGAGTTATTAATCATTTATTTATGGAGCGTTTTTATGTGACTACGGCAATTCCTTATGCCAACTCCGCACCACATATAGGTTTTGCAATGGAAGTTATTCAAGCGGATGCACTTGCACGGTATCATCGTTTAATAGGCGATGATGTGTATTTTTTAACCGGTACTGATGAACACGGAATGAAGATTTTTGATACTGCAAAGGAGCTTGGTTTAACGGCGCAAGAACATGTTGATATGGTCGCCAAATTAAATATGGATTTAAAAGAACAACTGGGGTTATCTTATGATGATTTTATTCGTACAACATCGGACAGACATAAAATCGGGGCAAAAGCATTATGGATGAAGTTATTTGAAAAAGGGGATATTTATAAAGGCAAATATGATGGGTTTTATTGTAGTGGATGTGAAGCTTATATAACGGAAAAAGATTTAGTTGATGGAAAATGTCCTATTCATGAAAAACCTGCAATTAAATTCTCGGAGGAAAATTATTTTTTTAAACTCTCTAAATATTCAAAAGAAATTGAACGATTAATTGAATCTGATGAGCTTTTGATTTTACCAAAATCAAGGAAGAAAGAGTTTTTGAATGTTGTAAAAGAGGGGCTTACCGATGTAAGTTTCTCGCGTCCCAAAGAGGCACTTACATGGGGGATCGAGGTTCCCAATGATCCAAATCAAACAATGTATGTTTGGTGTGATGCGTTATCGAATTATATTACGGCTTTGGACTTTGAAAATAATGGAAAACTTTTTGAAAAATACTGGCCGGCTGATGTTCATATTATTGGAAAGGATATTTTAAGATTTCATGCGGGAATTTGGATTGGAATGCTTTTATCTGCCGGGATAGAAATTCCAAAAGCTATTTATGTTCATGGATTTATAACTTCCGGTGGGCATAAAATGAGTAAATCTTTGCATAATGTTGTGTCCCCGGTTGATATAGCGGAAGAGTATGGAAATGAAGCCTTGCGTTATTATTTGCTTCGCGAAATTCCAACTACAGATGATGGCGATTTTACGATCGATCGCTTTAAAGATCTTTATAATAGTGATCTGGCAAACAATCTTGGCAATTTGGTTAATCGGGTTTTTTCTATGACAAATAGATATTTAGATGGGGTTGTTCCAAGGAAACCTGTTGAAAATTCCGCTTTTTATGAAAAATATTCCGCCATGTGGGAGCATTATCATGAAGCTATTGAAAATTTTAATCTTAAAAAAGCTCTTGAAGAAGTTATGCTTCACGTAGATGATGCTAATAAATATATTGAAGATGAAAAACCATGGGTTGTAGCAAAAGAAGATAAAGAAAAATTAAAAGATATTCTTTATAACTTACTTGAAATGTTAAGGCATATAGGCGGTGCTCTTTATCCGTTTATTCCAAAGACATCTAAAAAAATTCTTACGGCTCTTGGATGTAAACTCTTTGATGGTAAATTTGCAGATACGCAACTTTGGGGAAATTTAGAAGAGGGGACAAAGCTTAAAAAACTTGAGCATTTATTTCCACGCATTGAAGACTTAAAAAAAAATTAAATTCCGAGTATTATTTGCATTACCCATTTTATAATAAAGTATGAAAATATGATTACTATCATTCCGATGACTCCATATATGAGTGTATTTTTTGCGAATTCAAGCTGTTGTTGATTGCCTCTTGAGGTTACATACATTATTCCACCCATAGAAATAACAATTACGGCAATTCCACCGGAGAGCATTAAGATTGCGCCACCTATAATTTGGATATATGCATTTATAGGATAATCTTCTTCACCTGAACAAAGCTGTGCATTCTTATCCCATTTTCCACCATTTTTCTCACATTCTTTTTTTGTGGATCCTGCTACGGGTATGTCCGGAGAGTTAAGAGGTTTTAAACTTGGATCGATTGTCCGTTGCGCACTTGTTATGGGAACAATGAGCGTTGCTATTACGGTTAGAATCAATAATGTAAGTACTTTTTTAATCATATGTTTATTATGGATGGAAAAAATTCAAGTGAGTTACTCCTGTTACAATAGCAAGTGATACCGCCGCGATAGCCATAGCCAAAACTGTATAGGTTAAAATACTTTTAGCTTTGGTTAAGTTTTCATCATTTCCTTGAGAAATAATCATAAATATTCCGGCTACAAGAAAAGATATGAAAGCAAGTATATTTGTAACAACTAATGCATAATAAGTTATTTGTCCTAAAATGAAGCCTGCATCGTCATCTGGGAGTGAAGCAATATAATCCGTTGTTGTCGGATTATCGGTTCCCTCGGTTTCAAATTTATATAGGAGATTGTCAATATTTGGAGCGTTTACAGTGCTTTTTGGCTCCGTTTTTTTATCCGTGGCAAAAACAGTTTGAGATATCATTAAAAGTGTTGCTGTAAGTAGGAGAATCGTTTTTATTTTTTGATTTTTTATCATTTTATTTCAGTTACATGAAATCCAGTGAAGAAAATAATTTGTACTATTGCAAAGGAGAGCAAGCTTATTCCTAATCCTATTACGGCAAATGTTACCGTTTTTTTTGCGTTTCCGAATTTCTCTTCATTTCCGTATGCGGTTAAGAATTGAATTGACCCGAATATAATAAATATTACAGAGAGAGTTGTTGCAAGTCCGGTTACAGTTCTTGCTATTTGCGGTAACAAATTTGATGTTAAATATTTATTTGTATCTTCAAGTTTTTGGTTTGAGTTTGGTCCCGGCAAAGTTGATATATCCGGAATTTTAGGAGCTACCGTATCTGCAAAAGAAATAGGCGTAGCAAGTTGTAATGCCATAATGCACATGATTATTAAAGTCGAAAATTTTATTATGGCTTTATACAAAAAAAGTCGGGTTAATTGTATAAAGAATTAATCCTGATAAGAAGAGGATAACAAGTCCGGTTAACGATTGCATTATTCTGTTTTTATAATTATCGATTTTGCCGGAATCTCCGCCTGCCATTGAAATTCCGATTCCACTGTAAACAAGTGTAAATACGGATATTATTCCAATAGTTCCGACCGCCCATAAGTAAATCATTCTTACATATTTGTATATTAGATCGGAACCTGAATCCGCTTTTATAACTTGAATTCGTTGACAACTTGTTTTTCCCAAGTCTTTATCTCCAGCTGTATCGCAACTGTCTTGAATTTTACATTTATTTACTTTTGTGCCCGGTTTATTCGGATCTAAAATACTGCAAACTCTAAAGCAATATTTTGCATCCGGCCCTCCAATCGGTTCTTCTAAAATCACATAGAATCCTCCCGAATTTTCTGAACTGGAAACATCTTTGCAATTAATGTCGCTGTTTGTTCCTTTTGATGAGGATGAATCTTTAGCAAAAGAATAGGGTGTTAAAGCTCCTATAAAAAGAAATAAACTTATTATTATGATAATCTTTTTGAACATTTATATGGTAAAGAATAATGATTGAACAAATGTAACTATAATAAGTGACAGAAATACTACGGCGAGTCCGAGAAGTGAGTATAAAATCATCTGTTTTCCTCTTGTTTGAAGTTGTGAATTTCCATGAGAGATCATCAATATAAGCCCTCCTGTAATTAAAAAGAGTAAGGCAAGAGACCCTATTACTTTTGTGGCCAATTCAATAAATTTTATAATAAA